>CAINHP010000030.1 GCA_903848905.1 uncultured Pseudomonadota bacterium | reverse complement strand
GCGCGAACGCTTCGCAATCTCTTGCGCTCCTTTAGGCTCGATAATCAAATTCAGCACATGCGCAGAACGCGTTACAATATGCGTTAACTCTTCAATGGTATAAAAAACCAAGCGTTGAACTATGCCAAATCGATCTCGCAGAGGCGATGTTAACAACCCCGCTCTCGTTGTTGCGCCAATCAATGTAAAAGGCGGTAAATCGATTTTAATTGAACGCGCTGCAGGACCTTCGCCAATCATTAGATCAAGTTGATAATCTTCCATCGCTGGATACAAAATTTCCTCAACAGCAGGACTTAATCGATGAATTTCATCAATAAATAATACGTCATGCGCCTCTAAATTCGTCAATAATGCGGCTAAATCTCCTGCTTTTTCAAGCACGGGAGCTGCTGTTTGTTTCAAACTTACGCCCATTTCTGCCGCAACAATCATGGCGAGCGTCGTTTTACCCAAACCAGGAGGACCAAAAATCAATGTATGATCTAGCGCTTCTCCTCTCGCTAATGTCGCCTCAATAAAAATAGCCATCTGCGTGCGACATTCTTCTTGCCCAACATAGTCTGCCAAACGTTTTGGGCGCATAGCTCGATCAAGTCCTTCTTCTCCATGGCCGGACTTCGCGGCAATTAAACGATCTTCCTCAATCATTTAACGCTACCCTGCAAAGCAAGACGAATGATCGTTTCGCAACTTTTTCCTTCATGCTCTATAGCTGACACCATTTGACTTGCCTCAAGCGGTTTATATCCTAGAGAACACAATGCACTAATCGCTTCAGAACGTGCGTTTCCAGTTTTTGACACGACTATGGCTTGCGTATTATCACTTTTAGGTAATTTATCACGTAATTCCATCACGAGCCGTTCAGCTGTTTTTTTACCCACACCAGGTAATTTTATCAATGCTTGTGTGTCATTATTCTGAACACACAGTTGAAATTCTTCAGCCGATTGTCCGGACAAAATTGTTAAGGCCAACTTCGCCCCTACACCATTAATTTTAATTAACGTTTTGAAAAGCATTTTATCTGCTTCATTTGCAAACCCAAAAAGATTATGCGCATCTTCTCGAACAATTAATTGCGTTTGCAAAATAATTTCAGCTCCTACTTCTGGCAAATCGTAAAAAAACGTCATCGGCGCTTCAATTTCATAGCCCACGCCATTCACATCTAAAACAATCCATGGAGGTGCTTTTCGTGCAATTTTGCCACGTAAAAAACCAATCATTATCTTTTGCTCAACTGTAAACGTTGCTGTGTTTGATAAAAATGTGCATGACAAATAGCAATCCCCAGTGCATCACTTGCATCAATTTGCATATTTCCCTGAATATTTAGCAATATTTTCACCATTTGCTGAACCTGTGTTTTATCTGCTCCACCTTTGCCTACAACTGTCTGTTTCACTTGCCGTGCGGCATATTCAAAAACAGGAATATCGTGCATCTGAACAGCACAAATTGCCGCACCTCGTGCTTGACCAAGTTTGAGTGCTGAGTCCGCATTTTTACTCATGAAAACTTGTTCAATGGCCATCTGTTCAGGTTGATATTCATTTGTCACCTGCAATATCCCATCAAAAATTTGTTTCAGTTTTTGAGGAAAATTGTCGCCCGTAATCTTTAACGTACCACTCGTCACATAACGATAACCGCTGGGAAAAAAATCAATAATGCCATATCCCGTTAAACGCGAACCAGGATCAATACCAAGAATTTTCACTAACTCATCGACGCCATGATTTCATCACTAATATCGCCATTTGAATAGACATTTTGTACATCATCTAAATCTTCTAATCGCTCAATGAGTAACATCATTTTTTCTGCATCTTCTGCATCTAATTCAGCATTTGTACTTGCTTGCATGGTAATTTCCGCACTTTCAGGCTCAAAACCGCCTGCTACTAATGCTTCTTTTACATTCAAATAATTTTCGAGTGTGGTAATCACATCTTTTGAGCCATCATCATTCGTAATAACATCATCAGCGCCTGCATCAATGGCCGCCTCCATTAACGCATCTTCATCTACATCAGATGTATAACTAATAACACCTAATTTGCTAAATAAATAAGCCACCGAGCCATCAGTTCCTAAATTACCACCTGATTTACTAAATGCATGACGCACTTCACTTACTGTACGCTGTTTATTATCCGTTAAACAATCAACAATCACAGCAACACCGCCAGCGCCATAACCTTCATAGCGAATCGCCTCATAATGAACACCCTCAAGTGTCCCTGATGCTTTTTTGATTGCAGTATCAATCGTATCTCGGCGCATATTAGCACCCAATGCTTTGTCAATAGCCGTTCGCAAAGCAGGATTACTTGCAGGGTCGACACCACTCCCTTTCACTGCAACGCTTATTTCACGTAAAATTTTTGTAAAAATTTTACCACGAAGTGCATCTTGCCCAGCTTTACGATGTTTAATATTTGCCCATTTACTGTGACCAGCCATGTTGCTTTTTTCTCCAAAAAAATATTTATAAATTGTAAAAATAACTCTACTTTTATTTTTGTAACGTTATCAACTAAGCTTAAATACCTATTTAATCGTATTTATCTAAATCAAATCAAACGTTAAAATCTTTCTGATATCGTTTTCTTCAACAAAAAAATCTGCTTTTTCGCGCACAGCGTCCCTGGAAATTACGCCACCAAAACCAATGATTTTTGCACCTACTTTTTGTGCCTCTAAATCTGTTTGACCATCACCAACCATGACGACATTATTCGATTCTAAAGATTTAATAATTACCGCTTTACCCCCATTCTTTGTCAAAGGTGAATCTATGTCATACCCTAAATATGCCCCATTATCATCAAAATAAATGTCAACAGCATGAACATGTGATTGAGGTACATTTAATAGTTTTGCTAATGGTAAAATAGCAGGCAATAAACCACCGCTAATAATATGAACAGTTTTATTGTGTTGTTCGAGTTGACTAAAAACAACCTCAACCCCATCAACTAATTCACTTATGTACAAGTACGACAACCATTCTATATCTGCGCGATTAGGCTTAATCAAATTTAAACGTTTAGCATAAACATCTTCAAGCGCCACATCACCATTCATTGCTGCATCAGTTAATTTGGAGAGTTCATCACCCAAACCTACCCGTTTAGCAAGTTCATCTATCCCTTCGATTTTGCTTAATGTACTGTCACAATCAAAGCAGATAACATCGAAACTCATAACTCAATTTGCGTCACATGATGAACAGGCGCTAAATTAGCCACTTGAGACAATAAATCTTCATTTAATGCTTCAGAAATACTAATAACAGCCATTGCTTTATCTTGACTGTCGGCTGCACTCACCTGCATTCTTGAAATATTAATTGATGCATTTCCTAAAATAGCACTGATTGCCGAAATCACACCCGGTTTATCATCATGAGTGGTAATTAACAATGTTCCTTCGGGAATTACTTCAATATCCAACTCATTGATAGATACCAAACGCGGCTGACGACCACCTAATAACACGCCAGAAATCGTTGTTGTTTTCTCTGCACTATACCCAGTTAATTTAATAAGCGAGACATAATCTTGCGATTCTTGAGAAACAGATTCTACCAATGCGAGCCCCTGACGCTTTGCAATATTTTCTGCATTAACACGATTCACTGGTGTTGAAAACTGTCCACTCAACACACCCACTAATGCTGCAACAGATACAGGGCGAGTCGAAACATCAGCAGCCCTACCAAATAAAGCAACCTCTAATTTCGTTAAAGGCGATGAACTTAAACCGGCCAACACTTTTCCAAGTTGAGTGGCTAAATTGACGAAATCACTGGATTTCTTCAATTCTTCCGCTGAAACACGTGGTAGATTAAGCGCGTTAATCGCTTCACCTGTACGCAGAAATGTGACAGCTTGTTTAGCAATTTCAACACTTACGGCAAGTTGCGCTTCATTCGTTGATGCACCTAAATGGGGCGTAAAAACGATATTATCTAATGCTAAAAGCGGTGATTCAATTGGTGGCTCAACCTCAAATACATCAAGCGCGGCCCCTGCAATTTTTTTGTTTTTCAATGCATCATAAAGTGCGACTTCGTCGATTAATCCACCTCTAGCACAATTAATCAACATGGCATTTGATTTCATTTTTTCAAATTGAGCAGCACCTATAATATTTCGTGTTTTTTCAATGAGAGGACAATGTAACGTAATATAATCCGAACTTGTAATCAAATTTTCTAAGCTAACCGACTCTACACCTAGATCAGCATAAATTTCTGGTGAAACAAAAGGATCAAACGCAACCACCTTCATTTTCAGAACAGCAGCGCGACTTGCCACCAAGCGCCCAATTGTGCCAAAACCAACTACCCCTAGCGTTTTTTGCGCAACTTCTGAACCCGTATATTTTGAACGCTCCCATTTCCCTGCACGAACAGATTGATCGGCTGCAGGCAGATGACGACTGAGCGACATTAAGTGCGCAATGGTTAACTCCGCTGTCGTAGTTGCATTGGCATCAGGCGTATTCATCACGATAACACCCATTTCGGTTGCTGCTGGAATATCTACGTTATCCACGCCAATGCCAGCGCGACCAATTAACTTTAATTTTTTTGCTGCCTGTAAAAGTTTTGGTGTCACTTGCGTGTCACTACGAATTAATAGTGCATCAAACTCACCAATAATTTCACAAAGCGCATCTTCACTTAAGCCAGTTTCAAAATGAATTTGAATATCATTTTGTGCTTTTAAATAATCAATGCCATCCGTAGCAAGTTTGTCTGAAATAAGAATTTTTTTCATAATTTTACATGCTCAGATAATTAAAAACCACGAAAATACCCCGTTGGGGAAGGTTTATGAGTTGGAATATATGCCGATACTTTGGGTGTTTTTGTTTCAATGATTTTTTTTACATTCACTACTTTTTTCGCGGATAGTATTTTCGATTTATCCGCTAATTTTATTGGCGCTGTTTTTTTGAGCTCAGCTGCTTTTTTCCCGGCAGCAGGTATAGCAGCTTTTACCAAAGCGCTTGAAACAGGATGCGCTTTAGGAACAGGAGGCACTATTGCCTGTGCTTGTATTTCTTCCTCTGTTAAAACACGTTCATAAATAGCCGTTGGATTACCAGTTTGCTTTTCCAATGCATCGTGTAATGCCGATTGATCAATATCGGAAAATTGAACATTACTCATCTTCTGAATTAACGTTACCGCTGTAGCGGTTCGCTCTTCTAATGTAGTTTCTTCACCCTCCAAGTCAGGATGGGATTCAACATATAACACATTATTGAGCCAGCCAACTTTAATGGGCTGTTTTACAATATAAACAGGTGTTCCCACGTCAACCATGTGGTAAAGCTGATCAATATCTTCAGGATACATACGCACACAGCCATGTGTGATTTGCATGCCAATTCCGTAGATTTTATCGATATCAGTTCCGTGAATACGGTAATCACCCGGTAAATTTAAATAAAGCGCATAAGCACCCAATGGATTATGTATGCCTGCAGGCACAACTTCGGGTAATGGATCACCTTGCGCAGCATGCTCACGTCGAATAGATTCTGGTGGACGCCAAACAGGATCTTTCACTTTCTTTTGAACACTAGTTTTGCCTAAAGGTGTTTTCCAATCTTGCCTCCCTACCCCATGCGCAAACGAATATACTTTTGATGAGTTTTGTGGGTAATAATACATGCGATATTCTGCAATATTGAGCGTAATCCCATTACGAGGTGAATCGGGTAAAATACGTTTATTTGGCAACGTAATCACCTCATTAGGCTTAATCAACCATCGATCAAGCGATTGATTAAGGCGAACAATTTCAGTTTGCCCTAATGAAAATCGACGCGCCACATCAAGGAGTGTTTCACTTTGCTGAGGGCGGGTAACGGCAATTTCATTTGGATACTCTGCTACCATATTGTCACGACTATTTGCCGGCAGATTATAAACTGTCGCAGAACTAGACTCACTCAATAAAAGCAATGCGGAAATAGCAAAAAAATGGAGCGTCTTCATTTCAATAAAAACTCAATAAACAATAGGATAATAAACAAAGTTAATTTATTTTAGCATGTAAAATTTGATTATGCGCGAATTTAGCAAACAGATTTTAAAAATCAAATCAAAAAACAAGTGGAACCAAAATACGTTCACTTAGTGCAAGCAAAGGCAATGCAGGGGGTAAAAACCAATAAAGTAAAAGGGTAAAAAGCGCCATCACGAGTGACGAAGGAATATTTTTATAATTAAATAACTTCAGCGCTGTGCCAAATGACTTTTTTATTCGACGATTGGCTAAATCAACACTGTACATTTCATCCAGTATTAAATGGACAAGAAAACCTAAACCAAGAAAAACGCCATTTAGCCATGCATAAATAGGGTTTTGCTCAAGGAAATAATAACTTACACAGATTATGGCTAAACTGAAAAAACATAATGCTAAAATTGAATGGAAAATGCCACGGTGCACTGTAAATTTTCTTATAGATGCCAAAACGAGGTAGCGAGTCAAACAATAGACAAAGACCGCCAGTAAAAGGAGTTGATACGATTGAACATAATATTTTTTGAATATTGACAACACAGTCGCCGCTGATAACAAAGCTAAAATTGAGTAAAGCAGTCGCACTGGGCGGGAATTAACAGCGTCAACATCAGGCAACATCCCACCCACAATACCTAAAAAAATAAGCCATGGTGTGTGCTGGATATCTATGAAGTGAAGCCCCACACCAATCACAGTCACTACGACCGAACACCCTGTCGCAACACCAATATGTACTTTGAAATTGGCCATCCTTACAAAAGATAGTCGTTAAACAAAAGAAACAAAAAATTAGTCAAACTTACTTGCCTTCAGGTATTGCGCGATGTTCCATCAATTTAAACCCACAATGATGCGTCATCATATTGAGAACATGTTTATATCGTGCGTCTGCACTGAGCGACTCATCCGAAGTTGACTGTACACAACGCAGCATATTTGCTTGTACATCAACAGCAACGCCCATTGTCGTTGCTTTAATTTGTGGCGCCCCACTTACTTTGTCGATACATGTATATTGAATTTCCGTAATCATCGCAGGCAATGGCTTTTTAAATGGCTCTACATTGCGTGCTTTTGAAATAGTACCATTGCGTCGAAACACGGTATGCACATCATCAAAGCGTGCACAAGGGGTATCTTCTGATAACACCCCCTGAGGATTATTGGCATTATTGTCAAGCATATCCCGACTGACTTCATCAACTTCAAATGTTGCCGGACTAGGTGCTTTAGCTTCTCTCTTGGTTTCTTGCAATTGATCCGTCTTTGGAATGGATTGCACAAGTGAATCATCTTTACCTATACTGACAACATCAACAGTTGTGTTATCAATCATTGCTATGTATTCAAATAATACACCAAGAAGTGATACCAATACGCAAAGCTGTATAAAAAAAACACTATTTTTCTTTAAAGATTTTTTTGTTTTATGTACGATCATTTAAGCTCACCACCCAAAAGTAATAAAAATCATTTAACAATTAACGCCATATTCTTCACCACTTAGCATATAGTTTATCAATTATTTTTTTACGGTGATAAATTTAGAGACAAAATGTGAACTAGTTCACACTTTTAAGCGCATATTCATAAAAAAGTTATTGTGATAATGCTGATGGCTTTGGCTTATCGACATCAACGCCGTCATAATCTACCCAACCAGTCATTATTTCCCACAACGTTTTTTCTAAATCACGAGGAGGAACGTCAACCATTTGTTCTGTACTCGGTTTAACAACAGGTAAAGCACTAGGTTTTAAATCACCTTGAATGCCTTTAATTTTGTCACGTTCAAAAAAAATGGAGATAGCTTTTTTCTCCACATCCTCACCCCCTTTTTTAATTTGGTAAATATAATCCCAGCGATTTTCATGAAAAAAATCAGCTAGCATTGGTGTTCCCATGACATATATAACCTGCCGTTTTGTCATATTTGGACGTAATTGATCAATCATCGCTTGGTCAATAATGTTACCTTGATTAATATCAATGGTATAAACATACGGCAAATGATTCAAAATTGTTGTACAAGAGAGCAATGACAAACTCAGTAAACTAACTGATAAAATAGATTTTCGCATGAGAGTATTGGGTAAATTCAGATAAAATTTAGAAGAATGTCGCAAATTCTACGGTAAATCAACGAAACAGTCATGCGCTTGCGTTTAAAAAAAAGTTACAATACCCAAAATTACATTTCTTTCTAGGAAGCTATGGTGGAAAATCAAGAAAACCACGAACTTAAAAATGCGGGTTTAAAAATTACCGCACCACGAATCAAAATTCTACAAATTTTAGAAAAACAAGCTAATGAACGTCATTTTACGGCTGAAAAACTGTATAAAATTCTGTTGAGTGAAAACGAAGATATTGGACTAGCCACTGTCTATCGTGTTTTAACACAATTTGAAGCCGCTGGCCTTGTAACACGTCATCATTTTGAGGGAGGAAACTCCGTTTTCGAACTCGACAATGGCGGGCATCATGATCATCTTGTTTGCGTAAAATGCGGTAAAGTTGATGAGTTTCAAGATGAGTTTATTGAAAGCCGCCAACGTGAAATTGCTGAAAGTTTTGGTTATGAACTCACCGATCACAATTTTTACCTCTATGGTTTTTGTGGCAATTGCCGTAAATCCCCATCTAACCCCAAAGCATAATTGCTTTATTACTCGTTAATTCTTCATGTTTAAACCACTTATTTTTTATATAGGTTTGCGCTATACCCGCGCAAAACGACGCACACAATTTATTTCATTTATTACCCTAACCTCCGTTTTAGGTATTGCATTAGGTGTAACGGCATTAATTACTGTTTTATCCGTAATGAACGGCTTTGAGGACGAATTGCGACAACGCATTTTAGGAATGACTTCACATGCGACAATCACAGGGCAATCCGGTCAACTAGAAAACTGGCAGGAACTTGATCAAAAACTTGTTGATTATCCACATATCCATGGTACCGCCCCCTTTATAAACGGTCAAGTCATGATTAACGCAGAAAGCCGCGTCAGTGGGACGATGTTAAGCGGTGTTTTACCGGAAAACGAAGCAAAAGTATCTGACGTTGCTGGGAAAATGAAAGTTGGAAAACTTACCGACTTAGTCGCTGGCGAATACGGTATTATTTTAGGTGCTGAATTGGCCAATTATCTAGGCGTTATTGTTGGCGATAAAATCACCGTCATCAGCCCCCAAGTCAACTCAACTCCCGCTGGCGTTGTTCCAAGAATGCGACGATTCACAGTTATTGGCACTTTCCAAGTTGGCATGTATGAATATGATCGCAATATGGCGTTAATTCACATTGACGACGCGGCAAAACTCTTCAGGCTCGAAAGCGCTGTATCTGGTCTGCGCATTAAATTAGACGATTTATTTAACGCCCCACAAATCACTCAAGAACTTTCAAAAGCATTGTATAACAACTATTACGTCAGCGACTGGACTCTCGCGCACAGCAACTTTTTCCGCGCTATTCAAACTGAAAAACGCGTCATGTTTATTATTTTATTACTCATTGTTGCCGTGGCTGCCTTTAACATTGTTTCCACGCTTGTGATGGTGGTGACCGATAAACGTGGCGACATTGCCATATTGAAAACCCAAGGTTTAACATCGCAATCTGTAATGGGGATTTTCATGGTACTGGGTGCCATTATTGGCATCGTAGGCACAATGCTAGGAACCGTTGGCGGGGTTATTTTAGCTTTAAATGTCGAAACCATTGTCCCTGCAATTGAAAAATTATTTCATGTTCAATTTATGGCCGCTGATGTCTACTACATTAGCGAACTTCCCTCAAAATTAGTTTGGTCGGATGTTTACGCCATCGCGGGCATGGCCTTTTTCTTATCTTTACTTGCCACCATTTATCCTGCATGGCAAGCAGCAAAAATTAATCCAGCGGAAGTGTTACGTTATGAGTAAAGAAATCATTCTAAAATGTCGAAATTTAGTAAAACGTTACGGTGATTTAGATGTTGACGTACTCAAAGGAGTTAATTTAGAAATTAAAGTCGGTGAGCGCGTTGCTATCATGGGAGCATCGGGATCCGGGAAAAGCACCCTACTCCATTTACTCGGTGGACTTGATAAAGCCACTAGTGGGGAAGTAATGCTAAATGGCGTGAATTTGAATACAGTCAATAGTGGAAAACTAGCCAAACTACGCAATCAATCACTCGGTTTTATTTACCAATCCCATCATTTACTGGGCGAATTCACTGTACTTGAAAATGTCGCAATGCCGCTATTAATTGGCAATGAATCCGTAAAAAACGCACAAACTCGGGCAAAAAAACTATTACAACGCGTGGGACTTGGACATCGCATAGAGCACAAACCAGGAGAGTTATCAGGTGGGGAGCGTCAACGTGCCGCTGTTGCTCGTGCGTTGATTAACAATCCAGCGTTAATTTTAGCTGATGAACCAACAGGAAATCTGGACAGTCGAACAGCCGAGTCGGTTTATCAACTTATGCTTGAGCTCAATCAAGAGCTACAGGTAAGTTTTTTAGTAGTGACCCATGATCATGATTTGGCAGCGAAACTTGGCACAGTGCTACACATGGAAGATGGTTTAATTATATAAGCTATTTTAATCGTTGATATTAAAGGTCGTGCAACTTTTATCAATTTGCATGACCTTTTTTGTGATTATGCTTTTTGAGTGCTATAGCGCAACGCCATCCACATAAAAAACTGTACGCCAAAAATCAAATTTGCCATCAATAAATGTATAGGTTGAGCTACTGGCGGCATGCCTAATCTATCTAAACTCACACCAGCCAAAATTGCAGTGAAAATTAAACTTAATAATAGAAAACTTGCGCGAACAAGAGGATGTGTTTTGTTAACATGCTGAAACAAACGCCAAACTAGCCAAGCATTTGTGAATAAAATCAATGAAGAAAATGATCTGTGCACATAAAAAATTACAGGAAAATCTTCTCTCCAAAATTGACGTTCAATGTATGCATGTTCATGCGCAATAAAGTCTACTGCTTCACGCACTTGGGTTCCCATCGCAATTTGTAGCAAAGTCATCAACATAACCAATTTTAAAATCGCTTTAAACTTTGCAGGCAATACGCTTAAGTCAACAGGTGCAAAAGTTTCGCGTTGCGAGCGTGTAATCGTATAAATGAGAAGTGCAACAATAAGCAACGCAACCAACATGTGAATGGTAATCATCAATGGTTTTAAATTACTTGCAACAACAGTTGAGCCAAGCCAACCTTGAAAACCTACCAAAAAAAATGCCATTATTGCTAAATAAAAAACAGTTTTATCTGTTTTGAAATAAATGCGCGATGACCAAGCTGTGAGAAAAATCAAGAATCCAATCGTTACACCAACTAAACGGTTAGTATATTCCGTCCACGTTTTAACAAGATTAAACTGTGTATTTTCGTAACCACGCTGCGCATAAATTTCATGATAATTGGCAGGCAACTGCATTTCAGAAGTAGGAGGAACCCATTGCCCAAAACATGTTGGCCAATCAGGACATCCCATTCCTGCGCCAGATGCGCGAACAATCCCGCCAACTAAAATTACAAAATACACCGCGCAAATGGTTAACATTCCAAGTCGACGAAAACGCATCGTTGCTATTTCATTCATACAATTCCTTAATCACTACAATTTCTTGTAGGGTGTTTGCCAATCGCAAAGTCTTAATTCGGACACCAACATTTAACACACACTGCATTACCCCGTCATGTGCATTTAAAACATGCCCAACTGTTGTTTCAATTTCATCAATAATTGGGCTGTTACCATTAATTACGCCAGTATTAATGTCATACGTTGCCATGAATAGACGACGTTTTACTTCGCCTAAATAATGCGTTCTCGCCACTATCTCTTGTCCAGTGTAACAACCCTTAGTAAAACTAATGCCGCCCAACTTATCTAAATTGAGCCACTGAGGTATAAATTCCTCGCTCGTTTCATGCGTCAACCAAGGAAGATTATTTGGTAGATTAAACGTATTAATATCGAAATTATTTTCACTAATTTCAACTTTAGCACGTAATTTATACCGTTTTAATCGTTCTTGAATTACACTCAAAAGACAATTAGGTAATATACATAAAAATTCGCTTTGAGTTTTAATCAAATAAAATGTGCTAATGACACGCCCTTTCGCATTGCAAAATGCACCACAAGTACCATTATCTTCTTCTAATTCACTCACATCGCAAGTCATTTGTCCTTTTAAGAAATTCGCCGCATCTTCGCCAGAAACGCTTAAACAGCCTAATGACGCTTCTGAATTAAAATCAATTGTCATAAATTACACTTTTCCAATGTTATAAATCGATAAGTAAAATCCACTTTTTCATCGTCCACAATACGCTCACACGCCACTTCGTTCCATGCACTTAAATCAATTTCCGGAAAAAATGTATCACCTTCAAATGACGCTTCAATTTGCGTTAAATATAAACGCTGGGCCAATGGCAATGCCATTCCATAAAGTGTTGATCCACCAATAATAAAAAGCTCATCTCCATAATCTTGGGCTTTTTCTAGTGCTGATTTTAACTCAGAAAATACGAGACAACCTTCAGGTTTAAAATTGGGATTATGACTTAAAATCATATTAGTACGCCCAATTAATGGTTTTCCAATTGATTGAAATGTTTTTCTACCCATTAATATGGGCGAATTCATTGTGAGTGATTTGAAGCGTTTTAAATCAGCTGATAAATGCCAAGGCATTTTATTGTCACGCCCAATGACACGATTTTCTGACATAGCAACAATAAGGGATATTTTCATTTTGACCAGAGCTTGTTATGCTTTAATAAAGTGCTAATTTTAATGCAAAAGGGAAAAAGGAATAACATTTATGAAAAATATTCTAGTGGTGTTTACTGGAGGGACTATTGGAGCAAGTGTTTGTAACGGCGAAATCAATACCGATAAGCAAACACATTTTTTACTTCTGTCGCAGTTTAAAATGCGCTACCCACAAATGGAAATTCATTTCACCACACTTCAACCCTATGAAATATTGAGTGAAAATCTCACGCCTTCGGTATGGACTTTATTAATACAAACTATCGAGAATGCTAATCCGAGTATCTATGACGGCATAATCATCACTCATGGTACCGATACACTAGCTTATACATCATCCGCTTTAACTTTTTATTTCCACGCACTAGATGTCCCCATTTTTCTAGTTTCAAGTCACTATCCTTTAAGTGATATAAGATCTAATGGACTTGAAAATTTCAGTTTCGCAGTGAATTCTATTATAAAGAAGAAGTTACGCGGCGTTTTTGTTCCTTATCGAAACATCAATTCAGAAGTTGTTACACTGCATTGTGGCGCATATATTACTTGCTCGCCACAGCTAAGTAGTGATTTCTATAGTATCTCGTCAAATAAAAAAATTGAGAGCCTATTTATAAAAAACACACCTATAAAACTCAAACCCAATTTCTCGACGCGGATTCTAATGATAAAACCCTATCCGGGAATTAATTACGATTATTTTAATTTAGATAATGTAGATGTCGTATTGCACGATTTGTATCACTCAGGCACAGCTTGCGCAATATCGGAATATGGAAAACATCATTCACTGCCTCATCTTTTAAAACGATGCATTTCACAAAACATTCCTGTTTTTCTTGCGCCTGCGTTTAAATCCACACAGTTTTATCAATCAACAATTGAACTGAGAAATCAAGGTGCGGAAATTATATGGAATATATCAATTGAGGCTGCGTATACAAAATTATTGCTAGCTTACGGTAACTTTGAAAACCATGAAGAAATTCTTACTTTTTTAAATAATAACTTGGCTGGTGAAGTTATTTAATTTTTCACTACTATAAACAACTACGCCGCTGATTTATATAAAATAGCGGCGTAGTTGATACCTAAATTTTTTTCAAACAGTCTTATTTGTGAGCTGCTTCGTAAATTTCTTTCATTTCACTTAAAACAACTAAGGCTTCTCTAGCTGAAGCGCCAGCTTGAGTTAAATTTTCATCTGCAGATTCACGTGCGGCACGTAATTTATCATTCAATTTTTGACGTAAGCGTTCTGTTTGCTCATAACGAAATTCTTTTTGTAATTGACGCGCTTCACCAATTGCAGCGATAAATACTGCTTTATCACCATTTGCATCTGCAACAGAAATCGCTTCTTGAATTTTCAAGCCTGCGCCATCACCTGCCGCTCTTACTACAGCATTTTTGTCTTTGTGTTCTTCAGCAGAAAATGCAGGAGCTGATACAGCAGCAAATGCTGCAACCATAGCGGTATATAGAGCAATTTTTTTAAAGATGTTCATTTTGTCCCTTAAAGGTTTATAAAAGAAAAGGTCTATTTAACCAACTCAAAAAGTTGGTTAAATATAACAACATTATACTCAACGTTCACAGAAAGAGAAGTATTGTGAATAGAATTATTATTTTTCATGATTCATCTATCTAAATAAATTTCAAAATATAGTCATAAAATATGAGTCAATAATCATTATGCATCTTTTTTTCTAGTTAACTCAACCTCATTTTTCTAAAATTTCAAGTAATCATATTGCTTAAAAATTTATTTTATTATTAATAATCATTATGTTAACTAAATTATATTTTTTGCATCTTAATAAATCGCATCAATTCAACTCCCTAGAGTAAAAACAATAATAACGTCTACGCTAGTAAGCTATCTTTTTT
>CAINHP010000029.1 GCA_903848905.1 uncultured Pseudomonadota bacterium | reverse complement strand
TGTTGGGCTAGTGGGTGAGCGTGGACGAGAAGTTAATGAATTCGTATTGAAAACATTAGGGGAAGAGGGCTTAAAACGTGCTGTGATTATTGCAAGTCCAGCCGATTGTCCGCCACTGATGCGTGTTCATGGTGCATTACTTGCAACAAGTGTTGCAGAGTATTTTAGAGATCAAGGTAAAGACGTTTTACTATTAATGGATTCACTGACTCGTTTTGCTCAGGCGCATCGAGAAATTGCACTCGCTATTGATGAACCACCTGCGACAAAAGGCTATCCACCATCGGTGTTCGCAAAATTACCGCATTTAGTTGAGCGAGCTGGAAATGCAGATGAAGGTGGTGGTTCTATTACCGCGTTTTATACTGTATTAACAGAGGGTGATGATATTAACGATCCAATTGCTGACGCTGCGCGAGGGGTTCTTGATGGTCATATTGTTTTATCACGTTCATTGGCTGAGGCTGGACATTTTCCAGCTATTGATATTGAAGCATCGGTGAGTCGTGTCATGCCAGACATTTCAAATGCAAATCATTTGAAATTGGCACGAGATTTGCGACGTTTATATTCAATTTATCAGCAAAATAAAGATTTAATTAGTGTTGGTGCATATCAACCCGGTTCTGATCCACGAATTGACAAAGCGATAGAAAAACATCCAGTGATATTGGAGTTTTTACAGCAGGATATGGATGAATCAGTAGATATTGAAAAAGGGTTGCATCAATTGGAATTGTTATTAAATTTACGTTAAAGCGAGTGTTCCATGAAAAGATCAAAGCGATTGCAAGTTATTGTTGATATTAAAGCTACTCAAGAGCAGAAATCCTTGGAAGTTTTAGGTCATGCACAAAGACAACAGACCCAAATGAAAGGGCAGGTTGACGGCTTAAGTTCATATCGTAGCGATTATGTGGATAAGTGTAATGCGTTTGCAAAAGGTGGCGTCAAAGTATCGAGATTAATCGAATTTAGATCCTTTATTGATAAACTTGATATTGCTATTACAGGCCAAGAAAAGATTCTCAAAAACATGGAACAAGATGTTTTACTCAAACGTAAAACATGGGAAACGATGTACCAGAATACACAAATCATACAAAAAGTCCGCGAATCAGCGTTAAAAGTAGAGCAACATCACGAAAATAAACGTGAACAACATGAGCAAGATGAACATTCCTCGCGTTTAGGACGAAAAAAATATACCGTAACCTAGAAAACAGTCTAGGTAAAAGACGAAAACTTACATAAACAGGTAACTCTTATGATTACTGTAACGACTACTGCGCAAACAAATACAATTACAGCACTAGCGTCGCCCGTTGTAGATAATACACAAGCAACGCAAAATACCACGCAAGGTACTGTTGTAGCTGAAGACTTCTCAAGTGCTCTCCATGGTCAGATTAATTTAGCAACGCCATCTGAGGTATCAGCAGAGGCAGTAAACGTCGCACTATTGACAACTGCTGACATGACTGCAACTCTAGCAAATACATTAGCAACATCGACTGAAACGCCTGTATTGGAAACAAATGCTTCAGTCAATCCAACGGTCATGAGTGAAAAAGACACAGCTATTTTAGCGACAGTAACTGATACTCTAAAATTCATCGCTTCTGGGACGAAATTAGGCGATACATTGACTGCGGGACAATCAATTCAGTTGCCAAACATGAATTTATCGACCACATTAACGGAGCAAACCGTTAATCAAACCGTTAATCAAGCAGTTACACCAACACAAGTCACCACGCCAGCTGATATTTTGGCTAAACAAATTACGCCTGTACAAATTGCAACCGCTTCAACTCCTCAAACTCAAGAAGCAACG
>CAINHP010000028.1 GCA_903848905.1 uncultured Pseudomonadota bacterium | reverse complement strand
GCAAAGGTCTCAAATAATATTATTAGTGAGAAATAAAATTGAAATTTTTCTTTTTAATCTTAATCAGTTTGATAATATAACCACCGGAGATAGTAGGAAATTTTAGTGCCGTTTCGCTTTATAAAATCCTCCTCGTAACTTTTATGCAAATGAAGCGGCACTGAAAAATAGAAAGTGACTTTGATCAATTCAATCTATACGAGAATATGTCTAGTTTTAAACGTTTCTATGTCATCTATAGTTGATTATGATACGTTATTTTTTTATGACACCTAACAAAAATCCAGCAATGCGCGTTTCGAGCCAGTAAACAGGCTTAAAAGGATTTTTACCTGATACAAAACCGACGTGACCCCCGTTTTCGCAAATTTCAGCTTGTACAAAAACAGATAAATCGTCGCATTTAGGAATAACCTGTTTTGTCATAAAAGGATCATCAATCGCGTGAATGAGAAGTGTCGGCACAGTGACTGTTTTTAAAAACTGTTTTGAGCTTGAGCGGCTATAATAATCATGCGCATTTTTATATCCGTGTAATTTAGCAACAACACGTTCATCGTATTCCCAAAAAGATGAAATACGCGATAAATCCCCCAAAGATCTTATTTTTCGAGCATCGTCGTGATTACCAATCGCTTCTAATTTTTTATGTTTTTCTGAAATATAAATTTTTAATTCACGCAGTAAATTTGCGCGATAAAATTTTGAAAAACCGCGATCGAGTTTACTCGCACACACATTCAAAAGAAAAGGCACTGATACAGCGACTGCCGCAAATAAAGATACCTCACTCCCTTGCTCACCAAGCCACTTTAAAAGTACATTACCACCCAGTGAAAAACCCACTGCACCTAAAACTATTTCAGGTTCTCGCTCACGTAGCGTTTGATATAAAAAATGAATATCTTGCGTATCACCAGAATGATAACAACGAGCAACGTGATTAGATTCACCACTACAACCCCGAAAATTTAATGCAACACTGCGCATATTTTGTTTTAACAAAGAATGTTGCAGTGCTTTAATATAAACAGAGTCAGAACTTCCGGTTAATCCATGCAATAAAATAATTAAAGGTAAACTTTTATTTTCGTGATCACCGCACCAATCTATATCTAAAAAATCGTTATCAGGCGTGATTAAACGCTCACGATGGCGTGGTGGTGGGGGAATTTTGCGAAACATCGCAGGGTAGAGTGTTTGCAAATGGGCATTTTTTAGCCACCAAGCGGGTTTAAACGTCGTTTTTATCTGCATGGTGTTGAGTGAACATGATAAAGTAAGTGGTCTTAGTGACACGCGTCTACATAAAACGAATTGTTTGTGTGTAGACGCGTTTTTCGTTAAAAAGGGAGACTAAATCCGGCAGGCAAGGGCATTCCTGCGGTAATATCCGCCATTTTTTCTTTTTTCATTTTATCTATTTTATGCACAGCGTCGTTAATGGCTGCGGCAACTAAATCTTCAAGCATATCCTTATCATCACCAACTAGTGAGGGATCAATAGTGACTTTGCGTGCTTCGCGTTTGCCTGTCATCACAATACTGACAAGGCCTCCACCTGATTCGCCAACAATTTGCATTAGCGCTAATTCATCTTGAACATTTTTGAGGTCTTCTTGCATTTTTTGAGCTTGTTGCATCAAATTGCCAAGTGCATTTTTCATAGCATTTCCTTTTATATAAAATCTAAAGAGGGTGTATCGTTTCGGGTAAAACGTGAGCGTCAAAATTATCTTGAAAATAGATAATCGACCTATCTTCATAAATGGCTTGGACGGCTTCTTGTTGTCGATTATCTTGCGCTTGCGTAATAAGCTGTGCCGGTGTATGTGCACCTAGTGTTTTCACTTCAATACTTAACTTAATCGGTTTTGCAAGCAATTCTCGAAGTGATTTTTCAAGTTTATCCATTGAATCGTCGTCAAGTAAACTTTGAAACTCTGGGTCTAAACTTAATTTACATTGCGTATCATCTAGGTGTTCTAACACACAGCGACTTGCAAATTGTTTGGTCATTCCGCTTTTCAAATTTGCGACCATCGATTCCCAGTTTTGCGGATGCAGTGCAACGGGATGCACTGCTGTTTCTTGTGGAGCAATTAACTGCGGTGGCGAAGAAGGCGGCTGAAGTGTTGGTGCAATAGTCGGTGGTGATGGAATTTGCTCAGTGACTGCAGGCGCGATTGCAATGGCATTGGCTGCTGGGGGGATATTAGCTGGTGCGCTAATTTTTGCAGGTCGAAAAGTGAGCATTCGCAACATCACCATTTCAAAACCACTTCGTGGATCAGGTGAAAGGTCTAACTCTTTTTGACCAAGCAAACCAATTTGATAATACAGTTGCACGTCTTCGGGTGATAACTGTTTTGCAAGCGCTGCAACCACGTCGACATCCAAATCATGGGTTAATGTCGTCGGTACGTGCTGCACAAGCGCGATTCGATGCAGGAATTGCAATAATTGTTGCAGCAAATCCGTAAAATCCGGACTGAGCTGACTGAGTTCATCAATGTGATCTAAAATAGCCGGCGCGTCGGCTTTTGCAAGAGCATACAAGATTGCTTCAACGGGTTGCTTCGCAATCGAGCCAAGCATGGCATGGACGTCATCATTATTCACACGACCATTGCCAAAAACAATCGCTTGATCAAGTAAGCTTAAACCATCACGCATACTTCCGTCCGCAGCGCGTGACAGTAATTTTAGAGCGCCAGGTTCAAATTCGATGTTTTCTTGGGTAAGAATAAACCCCATTTGCGTAAAAATTTCGCTAGGCAATAAGCGTTTTAAATTCAATTGCAAACAACGCGACAAAACCGTAACCGGAATTTTATGCGGATCGGTGGTAGCAAGAAGAAATTTAACGTGTGGAGGGGGTTCTTCAAGTGTTTTGAGAAGTGCGTTGAAACTATGCCCAGAGAGCATGTGTACTTCGTCAATGAGATAAACTTTATAACGCCCTTGATTGGGCGCATATTGCGCGTTATCAAGTAAGTCACGGGTATCTTCGACTTTGGTACGCGAAGCTGCATCCACTTCAATTAAATCCAAAAAACGCCCTTCATCGACAGCTATACAAATAGCGCAATGCCCACAAGGATTAAAATTTTGAAGATTTTCACAATTGATAGCCTTCGCTAAAATACGAGCTAGCGTAGTTTTGCCTACACCGCGTGTGCCTGTAAAAAGATAGGCTTGGTGAAGACGTTGATGTTTTAGCGCGTTAGTTAATGAGGTTATGACGTGGGTTTGTCCGACAACTTCATTGAAATTATGCGGTCGCCACTTTCGAGCAAGCACCTGATAATTCATGACGGGATTTCGTTAATGACGTGGGAGGAGGTTGGGTGGTAGTGCATCAGCTACATCTCGGCACACGAATCCGCTGCTACCGTTGCTTACTTCCGTACCTGGCGGGGTTCGCAGCATATCGTTGCGAGAGAACCGATACAACTACCATAACGCTGTCAGCTATATTTGCTGAAGACCTGTGTATTATGGACTAAGACTTGAAATATGACAACTTAATTTCATTATTTATTTATTATTTGACATAAAACACGAGATAATTTTCCATGCTTCATCACTTGTTTGAGCATATTCAATCAAGGCCAAATCGTCAGCTGAAATCATGCCAGCATGACATAATTCATTGAAATTAATAATTTTTTCCCAATACGATTGATCATATAAAATCACCGGAATGCGGGGAATTTTTTGTGTTTGAATCAATGCCAGCGCTTCAAATAATTCGTCAAGCGTGCCAAAACCTCCTGGAAAAACCACCAAGGCCTTGGCGCGCATAAAAAATTGCATTTTTCGCATAGAAAAATGTTCAAACTCAAAACATAATTCGGGAGTGATATAGGCGTTAGGTATTTGCTCATGAGGCAAAGAAATATTAAATCCGGCGCTTTTTCCACCTGCATCTGACGCGCCACGATTAACCGCTTCCATAATGCCGCCGCCACCGCCAGTCACAACAATTAACGATTGTGGCTCAGTCATAAAATGCGTTGTAATTAATGCACCCAATCGTCTTGCTTCTAAATAGTAATGGTTGTTTGTACTAGACGTACGAGCACTTCCAAAAATAACAATGGTTTGTTTAATGCCGTGTTCTGAGAAAATCAGATTGGGTTTAAGTAATTCTAATTGCATGCGAAAACCGCGCAATTCTTCTCGTTTTAAAAAATCGGTATCTTCAAATGCCAAAATAGGCGAGGGTGGGATTGATTTTGGCATATCATCTGAATATTAAAAGTTAACGTGTTCCATAAACCACAATGGTTTTTCCGTGTGACGAAACAAGCCCTTTTAATTCTAATTCTTTAATTGCTCGCCCTGCCATTTCACGAGAACATCCTACTATACGACCGATTTCTTGTCGAGAAATGTGCAATTGCATGCCTTGTGGATGCGTAATCGCTTCAGGAGATTTACATAAATCAAGAAGTGCATGGGCAATTCGGCCTTCAACGTCTATAAAAGCGAGATCACATAATTTTTTACTGGTTGCAAGCAGGCGTGTGGCAAGTTGTTCACCAATAAGGTATAAAATATCTGGCGCGCAGAAAAGTAAATCTTTGTGAAGTACTTCTTTTAAATACGCATAACTAATTTCGGCTAGTACACAACTTTCACGTGTTCTCACGTTGACTTTACGAACTTCCTCACCTTTAAATATGCCAATTTCACCAATAAATTCATTTTTACCAAGGTAGGCTAAAATTAAATCATTACAATGATCGTTTGCTTCATTTTCAGCGAAAATCGCCACTGATCCTTCAATAATAAAATATAAGCGATCACCAATATCACCAATTTTGATAATATCTGTTTTGGGTGGGTATTTATGTTTTACACAAAATTTCAAAAATGTAGCAATAATTTCTTTATAAGGCGATTTTGAATAGATGTCGTTCATGTGGTTTATGAATTGAATTTAAATGTGAAAATAAACGCAGTGCGTTGCTTTTTTTTCTAGTTCTAGCATAATGGCATTTTACCTATTTTTTCGGTTTACCTTTATGAAAAAAAATATTTTTTTAAAAGCCCTTTTTACGAGTTTCGTTATTCTGATAATGACTGGTTGCTCAGATAACAAGAGCACAGAAAACAAAATGCAAACCAATGGTGTAGAGAACACACCCATTAGTCATAGCTTGCTTGATTCAAAAGTCAGCGCGAGTGATAAGCAAAAATTTGAAGTAGCCTTTGCCAATCAATGTGAGCAACGCGAACTCAAAACGTCAACTAATCCAGATTCGGATAAACCGCGTGTAGATAAAGCGTGTGACTGTATCGCCACTTTTATGATGAAAGATTTAACGGCTATTGAAGCAGAAAAGTTTTTGACTGAGCACCAAGGTTCACAATCGCTAACGATTAAGTACGAGAACGCGGCATATCATTGTTTACAGCAAAAAAATCCGCCTTCACCGGCACATTTGTTTAGCAAACCCTAACATTCTGCTATAAAATATGGCCGTTAAACAAAAAACTTAACTTTTCATCCTTTTTGAGTATTAAACTATGGCTTTTGTTGTTACCGATAATTGTATTAAATGTAAATTTACGGATTGTGTTGATGTTTGCCCAGTAGACTGTTTTCACGTGGGACCAAACTTTATGGTTATCGATCCCGATGAGTGTATTGATTGCACTTTATGTGAGCCAGAATGCCCTGCAAATGCTATTTTTGCTATTGATGAGTTACCTGAAGGCCAAGAAATTTTCGCAGATTTAAATGCTGAATTATCAAAAACATGGCCTGTATTAACTGAAGTTCAAGATGCAATGCCAGACGCTGATGAATGGAATGGTAAAAAAGATAAATTACAATATTTAGAAAGATAAATTTTCTAAAAACAGAAAAATCCGCTTGTGTGTTAAATACGTAATTTAACCGGCGGATTTTTTTGTATCTACTGAAAAATAAGAGAAAATGCCAATGCCTCAAATTGTTGTTTGCGCGTTATACAAATTTGTGACACTTGAAAATTATCAAGCCATGCGTCAACCGATTCACGATGTGATGGAAAAAAATCATGTTCGCGGTACGCTTTTATTAGCTAATGAAGGAATTAACGGCACCATTGCGGGTTCGCGTCACGCCATTGATACGGTAATCACTTGGTTGAAATCTGATCCACGTTTAATAGAATTAGAATGCAAGGAATCGATTACAAGCGTAATTCCTTTTAATCGCACGAGAGTAAAATTAAAAAAAGAAATTGTGACGATGGGCATCGAGGGGATTGATCCAAAACAAGTGGTTGGAACTTACGTTAATGCGCAACAGTGGAATTCACTGATTGATGATCCTGAGGTGTTGGTTATCGATACGCGAAATGATTATGAATTTCAAGTTGGAACGTTTAAAAATGCCATTAATCCCAATACGCAAAGTTTTCGTGAATTTCCTCAGTACGTCAAAGAAAACCTAGATTCAGATAAACATAAAAAAGTGGCTATGTTTTGCACAGGCGGGATTCGCTGTGAAAAATCAACCGCTTTTTTGAAACAACAAGGGTTTGATGAGGTGTATCATCTCAAAGGCGGTATTCTAAAGTACCTTGAAGAAATGCCCATTGAAAGCACACTTTGGGAAGGTGAATGCTTTGTATTTGATGAGCGTGTGACAGTCAATCATCAACTTGAAAAAGGCAGTTATGATCAATGTAATGCCTGTCGCCTTCCCATTACAGAAGTAGATAAAATCAGTGACAAATACCAGCAAGGTGTGAGCTGCCCCCACTGTTTTGATAAGGTCACACTCGAACAAAGAGCCCGTTTTAGCGAACGTGAAAAACAAATGGCTTTAGCAAAACAACGAGGCGAATCGCACCTTGGCGAGGACGCTGCAAAAACACTCATTCAAAAACGTCAGAAAAAAATCCAATATAGACGAATCGCACAAAAAATGTAGATGCACTGTATTCACAGAGTCAACATTAGCGTGTATATTTTAGACGGGTTTTAGAGGATTTTTTGTGTTTTTTGACTTGGAAAAATAAAATGAAATCGAAAGTGTTAACTGTGGCGCTTATGTTGATTTTGCCTATTTCTGCGATGGCTGACAGGCACGGGCATTACGGTGGTTATGGTTATGGTGGGCATCATCACAATGGAGGTGGGGGTAATCGCTGGATTGCGCCGGCTATTATTGGTGGTGTAATTGCTGGCTCTGCGCTATATGGTGTAACAAGAGATCGTGAGGTGGTCATTGAGCGCGATCCTAATGAAGATTATTATCGTCGTGAATTAGTCCGCCAAGAATTGCGCGAAGAACAATTGCGTCAGCGTGAGCGTGAATTGGAGCGTCGTGAGAGGCAGGTTTACGGTAATTACAATCAACAGCCTGCAATGAGTTCTGATGAGCGTTGCAATGAATATTATCGCAACAATGGCGATTCAAATTATTATTCACGAAATTGTTGGTAGTTTTATCAGTGAGATATAAGCCACGAGTTTTTAATCTTATAAGATTCGTGGCTTAGAAAATAGTGATCTAAAACAAACTATCTTGTTTCATTTCAACGGATTTTTTTGTTGAAGGTGACTCTAATGAATGCGTTGTTTCGATGACCACTTTGGGTATAGACGACTCTGATAATTCATCTTGTGTTAATAGATTCCCTAAAATACCTTCAATAGCACCTAAATTATGAGACGTATTCAGCGATAATTTTTCGAGTTGTTTTTCGCGTTGCGCCCAAGTTCGTTGCATGTGCGTGCGTTCTTTGTGTAAATCTTCTCGCATTTGTATAAAAGTATCGTTTATTGCATCAATTTGAGACTTGAACGCATTACTGGTGACAAAATTGTAGAGCATTTCTTTTTTCTCACCTTTGTTTTCTTGTGTTGCAACTAAGCTGCTAATTTGAATGACTGATTCACGCAGCACAGCACTCAAACCCTTAAATTCGTCGAAACTGCACACCCAAATACCGTCATAAAGCCCCATTCGTTCAAAATCTTTAGGCATGGTTTTCGTTACTAATACGCCAATGGTGGCGTTTTCAGCGCGTAAATCACCTTTAAATTTTTCAATCCAGTCTTTATTGAAATTTTCTGTGCGCTTACTTTCGTAACAAATTTTTCCGCAATTTTGACGTGTGCGCGTATGGACAATTTGAATGCAATCTGCTCCGCGCTGTCCTTTTTTGATTTCGGCAATCTCGTCAAAGGGGAATTGATCGCGCAACCATTCTTCAATTGCAAGTTCTTGAACTTCGCCTTGTGCCTGCATAGAACCTTGCTCTGCAACACGCTGTGCCTCTTGAATCTGATTTTTTAAACGTTCAATTTCGTGTTCTTTATCACGCATTTTGAGCTCAACATTACTTTCAATTTTTTGTTTTTCTTCGCGTAATAATAGATTTAATTTAGCTTCTGCTTGCGCCTCAATATCCCCTTTTAACTCTGCTTTCTCACGTGTCAAACGCTCTATATCCGCTTTAGCTTTGTTAAATGCTTGTAGTTTTTCGGATTGAGAATTGAGTTCGGTGCGCATAGCCTCCATTTGCGTTGACAGTTGTGCCTCTAACGTTATTTTAATGTCACTGCGCAGTGTTTGCTCTAAGCGTACTTTTTCATTTCTGACTTGTTCTTCAACTGCTTGTGTGATTTTTGTTTGCAGGGTTTGTTTTTCGTAATCAAGTTGCAACTTTTGTGTGTTGAGCGTTGCGGTGAGTTGATCAAACTGTTTTTGTTTATCAGCTAATTCTACGCTAAAAGATTGACGTAAATTATCTTCAATTTGACGGTACAGTAATTCATCTGCATTAAATTGGTGTGCACAATTTGGACAAGAAATGGAGTGTTTGTGATTCATGAAAATTTCCTTGGCTACTTTATCAGGGTCACAGCATAGCAGAGACTATGATTTATTGCTCTTTAGAAAACTTTAATGATAGGTGTGAAAATGCGTTTTTATGATGGTTATCAACGCAGGAATTTATCTCCTACGTTGGCCACTAAAATGATGTGAAGAAATAGTTATGCAGAAAAAGATGAACCACAACCGCAAGTCGTTGTCGCATTTGGATTGCGGATAACAAATTGCGCACCTGAAATATCTTCCTTATAGTCAATTTCAGAGCCATTTAAATAAGAGATACTCATGGAATCAATCAATACGGTCACGCCATTTTTCTCTACTTGCGTGTCATCTTCATTCACTTCTTCGTCAAAAGTGAAACCATATTGAAAGCCTGAGCAACCACCGCCAGATACATAAACACGTAATTTTAATTGTGTATTACCTTCTTCTTCAATTAATGTGTGTACTTTTGTTGCTGCGCTGTCGGTAAAAATTATTGGATTTGTCATAGTTTAAATATATTGCTTAGGTTAAATTTGCTAAATTATGGCTTATTCACAGTGATCTAGTCAACAATTATGGATAGAGCGCGACTGTTGATAAACCGTGATTTTCGTGGAATCCAAAACGAAGATTCATCGCCTGTACTGCTTGCCCCGCTGCGCCTTTTACCAAATTATCAATCACAGATAAAACGACAACCGTTTTCCCGTTTTGTGGGAGATGAACAGCAATTTGACAGCGGTTACTCCCGCGTACATTTCGGGTATCGGGGTGTGAACCCTGCGGTAAAACGTCCACGAAAAATTCATCTGCGTAACGATTTTCAAATAATACTTGTAGCTGGGATTGCGTAATTTCGTGTGTCAACGTCGCATAAAGTGTGGCATGTATTCCGCGAATCATCGGCGTTAAGTGCGGTACAAATGTTAAATTGATGTGTTGATTTGTCATTGCTTTTAAGCCCTGAGCAATTTCAGGTAAATGTCGATGACCACTCACGCCATACGATTTAAAACTTTCACCTGTTTCACTCATAAGCGTTGCGATTTCAGCTTTACGACCCGCCCCACTGACGCCTGATTTTACATCGGCAATTAAATGCGTTGTATCGACAACGCTCGCTTCAAGTAATGGCGCAAAGCCTAGTTGCACCGCAGTCGGATAACATCCAGCGCAGGCAATTAAATTTGCATTTTTAAGTGCATCTCGGTGCAACTCAGGTAAACCATAAACCGCTTGAGAAACTAAAGCTGGGGATGAATGTGTCATGCCATACCATTTCTCCCACTCTGCAACGTCTTTTAATCGAAAGTCAGCAGATAAATCAATGACTTTAATCCCTTTATCGAGTAACTCTTCTGCCATCAACATGGCGGTGCCATTTGGCGTTGCAA
This sequence comes from uncultured Pseudomonadota bacterium, assembly GCA_903848905.1. Lineage (GTDB taxonomy): Bacteria > Pseudomonadota > Gammaproteobacteria > Methylococcales > Methylomonadaceae > UBA10906. The sequence continues at coordinate 8,725 of CAINHP010000028.1, read as the reverse complement.
AAAAGACGACATCACATTCACTTAAAGCGTCAACTGTGGGCAGACAAAATGTTAAGTCACCCAGATAGCCACGAAGACTTGGGTAAAGTGCATCAACGCGCATTTGCGAATCTGTGCGTGAGGTCACAGCATGAATTTCAACCTGCGAATGTAGCGCTAAAATACGCAACAATTCAACCCCCGTATAGCCTGTGCCACCCACAATTCCTGCTTTTATCATATTTTTGATACCTTAATTAAAAAATTACGCCATAAAAAAAGGCGCGAATTATCGCGCCTTTCAATCCTAATTGACAAGTTGAATGATCACTGTGACATGATTTGTTCTAACTGGGCTTGACTAAGATGACGCACATCTTCTCCTTTTACCATGTATATTAAATGTTCACAAATATAACGTGAATGGTCGCCAATACGCTCTAATGCTCTCACTGTCCAAAGCATATCAAGCATACGGGTAATATTGCGTGGATCTTCCATCATTTGCGTTATTAATTGACGAATAATACTCGAATATTCACGATCTACAGCCGCATCGCTACCCGTAATTTGGGTAATTCCATCAACACTCATCCGTGCAAAGTTATCGAGTGAAGCGTGTAGCATGTCTTTCACTAAACCGGCCATGTGTTTTAGTTCATGATATTCGTCAGTTCGGCCCTCATTGGTGGTTGATAGCTGAATTGCCACTTTAGCAATCCGCTCCGCTAAATCACCAATGCGCTCTAATTCGTTAATAATACGCAGTACCACAAGCAATAAGCGTAAATCAAATGCAGCAGGTTGACGTAACGCAATAATCTGGGTGCATTCTGCATCAATAATCATCTCGAATTCATCAATATCATTATCTTGACGGATAACTAATTCGGCGAGTTCGATATCACCGGACGTTAATGCATGAATTGCTTGCTCAATTTGCTGTTCAACAAGGCCACCCATCGTTAACACTTTATTGCGAATATCTTCAAGTTCTTTGTTGAAATTTTCTGATATATGGTGCGCTATTTTACTGTTATCCATCGCTGTCACTCACGAGTAATGATTTGTTTAATTCAATGGTAATATCTGCAATACCTTCCGCTTTTGCAGCAATATTCTCTAATTCATTGGTCACTTTAATGACATCAATTAATAAAGCAAGATCGTGGCCAACAGGTTGACGCAGAGCGATAACACATGCACATTCGTTGTCGATGCTAGCTTCTAATAAATCCACTTCGTCGTCTTGCGTTAATACTTTTTCAGCTAAATAGGTATCACCATTGGTAAATGCTTCAATAGCAAGTGAAAGCTGTTCTTCGACTAATTTGCCCATCAACGCTACTTTTTGTCGTATTGATTCTAAATCTTTATCAAAGGGTTCAGATACGTGATGCCCAGTATTAAATCTATTCATTATATGTTCTCCGATTAATTAGCCGTAACGACCAGTGATGTAGTCTTCAGTCTGTTTTTTCGCAGGTTTTGTAAAAATCTGTGTCGTTGCACCAATTTCAATCAAATCCCCCATATACATGAACGCAGTATAATCTGACACACGTGCAGCTTGTTGCATATTATGCGTAACAATGACGATTGTATATTTTTCTTTAAGCTCATTAATTAATTCTTCAATTTTAAGCGTAGAAATAGGGTCTAACGCAGAAGCGGGTTCATCAAGCAACAACACTTCAGGGGCAATTGCAATCGCTCGTGCAATGACAAGACGTTGTTGTTGACCACCGGATAAGCCAAGTGCATTATCATTTAAGCGATCTTTGACTTCATCCCAAAGCGCTGCACCCCGTAAAGAGGTTTCGACGGTTTCTTCTAAAATACGTTTGTCGTTTATGCCTTGGATACGTAGGCCATAAGTTACGTTTTCAAAAATTGATTTAGGGAATGGATTTGGCTTTTGGAAAACCATGCCCACACGGCGACGCAGGGCGGCAACATTCACTGATTTGTCGTAAATATTATCATTGTGCAATAAAATTTTGCCTTCAATGGTGACATTATCAACCAAATCATTCATGCGGTTAATACAGCGAAGTAACGTTGATTTACCGCAACCCGATGGACCAATAAATGCGGTCACTTTTTTCTTTGGCATTTCCATGTTAATGCCATGTAACGCTTGTTTTTTACCGTAAAACAAGTTGAGATTTTCAACTTTGAGGCAAGGCTCAAGGATTTCGTCATATTTACTTTGTCCGCGCAAAATAGAACTTACATCCAAGCTGTGCGAACGATTTTCTTGTGTTGCCATTGCAATTTATCCTTCTAAGGCGCGATATTTTTCGCGTAAATGATTACGAATAATAATAGCGGCTAAATTTAAGCCAATAATAACTAATACGAGTAGTAAGGCGGTCGCATAAACGAGTGGACGCGCTGCTTCAACATTAGGGCTTTGAAATCCCACGTCGTAAATGTGAAACCCTAAGTGCATAAATTTGCGATCTAAATGCAAAAAGGGATAATTGCCATCAAGGGGCAGAGTAGGTGCCAGTTTGACCACGCCCACGAGCATCAGTGGTGCCACTTCACCTGCGGCGCGAGCCACAGCCAAAATTAACCCTGTCATCATCGCAGGACTTGCCATTGGTAAAACGGTGCGCCAAAGTGTTTCAATTTTCGTCGCGCCTAGTGCTAAACTCCCTTCACGAATTGCACGTGGTACACGCGCTAAACCTTCTTCGGTAGAAACAATCACGACGGGTAATGTAAGGAGTGCAAGCGTAATTGACGCCCATAGCAGACCGGGTGTGCCAAATACGGGTGCTGGTGAGGCTTCAGGGAAAAAGAGGGCATCAATATTGCCACCTAAAATATAAACAAAAAAGCCTAAACCAAATACACCATAAACAATGGACGGCACACCCGCTAAGTTATTCACGGCAATACGGATTAATTGCGTGACAAAGCCTTGCTTTGCATATTCACGCAAATATACTGCCGCGATAACACCAAAAGGTGTCACGATAACAGACATCATCATCACCATCATAATCGTGCCGAATATCGCAGGGAAAATACCCCCTTCCGTATTGGCTTCGCGTGGGTCTTCACTGAGGAATTCACCGAGTTTTACAAAGTAATGCGTTATTTTAGTGAAGAGACCCATTTTATTGGGTTGATAAACGTCCACAATTTTTGATAATGGTATCGCAAGTTCTGCACCACTTTCAGTTGTCGCCACTAAACTATCACGACGAATTTCCTGATAGAGCTGGGCGAGTTCAGCTTGATGATTTTTATAATCCGTATCATAAGCGAGTTTTTTATCAGCAAATTCCTTAGCACTTTGCTCATTCCACGCATTTTTGAGTTCTAAACTGCGTTGTTTTAAACGTAATTTCTCTAATGCATAGTTAATGGCACCAATTTCTTTTTTCTCTAAATGCGCAATTTTTTCGTGTAGTTCGAGTGTATGTTTTAAACGTTCATTTAAAATTGACCACGCTTGTTCACCAGAAGCAATGACTTGACCATTCTCTTTGATAGCAGTGAGTGTGCCGTAAAAATTACCCCATTCACGACGCTCAATCACCATCATTTCCGCTGGTTGAGATTGCGCTTTAATATGGCGTTCTTGAATCCAACGAAAATCTGACCCCGTTAAGTCACGGTTACCGGTTTTAATTAAATACTGAATTAGCACATCTTCATCATCGCTAAGTTTGAAACCAGTTGATTTCGCCATCGCAGCAGGCGTCACCGTGCTATCAACGTGCTCACCAATAATAGTTTTAATTTCCCCACTATCCTCTTGATAGCTCAGTTGGACGATCGGTGAGGCCCAAAAATGGCCGACACCTCTTGCCACAATCAGTCCTAAAACACCCACTACCATTATTAAGCAAGTACTCACCGCTGCAGCATTGAGCCAAATCCACGGACTACCGCTTTTAAACCAAGATTTAATCATTTTAAGTCCTATTTTATTTATAACGAGCTGTATTTTTCACGAAGACGCTGACGTACCACTTCAGCGAGCGTATTAAATACAAACGTGAACATAAAGAGCACTAAAGCGGCTAAAAAGAGTACCCGATAATGTGTACTGTCAACTTCCGACTCAGGCATCTCAACAGCAATATTGGCTGCTAAGGTGCGTAGTCCCTGAAAGACACTCATGTCCATCACTGGTGTATTACCCGTTGCCATCAACACAATCATTGTTTCACCCACTGCGCGACCAAAACCGATCATTACGGCAGAGAAAATACCTGGACTTGCTGTTAATAAAACAACGCGTGACATGGTTTGCCAAGGGGTTGCACCCAACGCGAGCGAACCCGTTGTTAAGTGTTTTGGCACGCTGAAAATGGCATCTTCCGTAATTGAGAAAATAGTTGGAATGACGGCAAATCCCATAGCGATACCGACAACTAACGCATTACGTTGATCGTATCCGATGCCCAATTCGTTTTTAAACCAGTCACGCAAGGTGCCATGAAAAACCATTTCCTCAAACGGAATACTGACGGTAAAGGCAAACCATCCACTCAGTAAAATAACTGGAATGAGTAGCGCAGCATCCCAACCTTCTGGGATTTGTTGACGTATATGTTCAGGTAAAAATTGTAAGCTAAAGGCAAATAGCATCACGCCTAGCGGCACAATCATAAATAAAGCAAATAACCCCGCTAGATGTTCTTCAATAAAGGGCGCAAGCCATAAACCAGCAAGGAAACCTAAAATCACAGTAGGCAACGCGCCCATGATTTCAATAGCAGGTTTAGCATAAATACGCATTTTGGGTGACATGAAATAAGCTGTATAAATTGCACCCATTAATGACAATGGCACCGCAATTAACATGGCATAAAACGCCGCTTTAAGTGTGCCAAAAACTAAGGGTGTTAAGCTGTATTTAGGCTCAAAATCATTACTTGCTGAAGAAGATTGCCAAATGTATGCGGGCTTAGGATAGCTTTCGTACCACACTTTTTGCCACATAGACTTAATTGACACTTCAGGGTGCTCATTATCGACTGTCCAAAAATGAATTTGCCCATCATTGTTTTGAATAAGCATTGCATTCGCTCTTGGCGACAAAATGGCAGCGAGAGGGGCGACATTTGCCATATTTTGTTTAATTAATTCACGCTCTGCCGTAGTGTGATAAATGCCCATATTGCCCGTAACATCAATGGTCATAAAACCTTTACGACGTTGCTCAGTGTTAATTTTGGCTACCGCTTTATCTGAGACTTTAAAAGCACGAATTTTTTGAAATGCAGGATGCCCAAGTGAATCTTTTACAAGACTCCACTGTGAGACAAGTCCACTAGAATCCCCAACCATCAGTGATAAATCACCGGTTAAAAAGCTGATGCTAGTAATTTTTTCGCCCGATTGCACCATATTGATATGCTGCTTGATTTCTGGAGTATCTTTTTTGCTGATATCAATGAGACTTAGTTGACCATCATCATGCACTAAGAATAAATTATGGTCTTCTTTATCAATAAGTAAGTCTGTGATGTTATCTACTGGAATATCAAGTGACGAATCTGTGCGAGTCAAACTCGCTTCATCTGCAAAAAGCGATTGCTCTTTTTCGAGGCTGGTAATCTGAATTTTATGTGCTGTCTTAGCTACGATGGTCGCAGTGCCATCGCCAACTTTAAAGGCAATTTTTTCAAGTGCTGCGCCGCTGTCATCGATGACTAAAGGTTTTTCACCTAAAGGATATTTGAGTGTAGGGGTGATAACCCGCTTATTATTTGCAAAAGTAACTTTGTATTGCTGTTTTACAATAACCGCTTGGCCATTTGACAGGCCATATATCAAAGCGCCGTCGCCAACAGGTGTTCCTTGAGCAACACTAACCACTTTTACACCTTCAGGAATAAGAATGGTTTTTTCCGCTATCACTTTACCGGTTTTCGCTTCAAAGAAAATCACTTTTCCAGAATCTGTAAAGCGAGCAGCAACTTCATTTTGCTCCTCGATATTTAAAAACAGGGTACTTCCTGCGTTTTGCTCTGGAATAGCATAGTGCGCAACAGACTGCGTTGAAGCGGATAAAAACAGGGGATAGACAACATAGAGTAAATAAAAGAAAATGACAACGATGGCAAAAATTACACTTAAACCACCGAAAGTAATTGCTCTGCGCATAATCGCATCTTTTAGCAACCGCCATTTTTCATGATGTGATGTCATCGCTGTATTGAGCGAAGATTGCGACGTTGAATTCGTTGTTTCAGACATATATTTTTTTCATGAATAATTTAATGCAAAAAAGCGCAACAGAAAAAGAACGTTAAGTCTTTGACTGTTGCGCTTTTATGAAACTGCGCGAGTTGTTTATTTTAATTTCGCTAATTCTTTTTCAACAACTTTTGCAGGCAAAGGAATATAGCCATCTTTTATAACAACTTGTTGACCCGTTTTAGATAGGACCATTTTGATAAATTCGCCATCTAAAGGGGCAAGCGGTTGGTTTGGTTTTTTGTTTACATAAATAAACAAATAACGTGTTAATGGATACGTGCCGTTAATTGCGTTAGCAGGTGTTGCCTCAACATAATTTGTTGAGCCTTTTTTCGCTAAAGGGACCATTTTAACGCCTGACGTGGTGTAACCCATACCAGAGTAGCCAATACCGTTAGCTGAAGACGTTACAGACTGAACTACTGAAGCTGAACCAGGTTGTTCATTTACATTATTTTTGAAGTCGCCTTTACAAAGCGCGTGTTCTTTGAAATAACCGTAAGTGCCTGAAACTGAGTTACGTCCATAAAGCTGAATACTTTTGCTTGCCCACGCGCTAACGCCAGCATCACCCCAAGTTTCAATTTCTTTTGCGCCGCCACATTTCAACGTGCTAGAAAAAATGCCATCAACTTGTTCCATCGTTAACCCTTTAACAGGGTTGTCTTTGTTTACCATGACAGCTAAAGCATCGATAGCAACAGGGATAGCAGTTGGCTTATAGCCGTATTTACTTTCAAACGCTTCCAATTCGTCGTCTTTCATTTCACGACTCATAGGACCCAAATTTGATGTGCCTTCAGTTAATGCTGGAGGCGCAGTAGAAGAACCTGCAGCTTGAATTTGAATGTTCACGTTTGGGTAGGCACGATTGAATTCTTCTGCCCAAAGTGTCATTAAGTTGGCTAACGTATCTGAACCAACGCTAGATAAATTACCTGAGATACCGCTGGCTTTTTGGTAGTCTGGAATACCAGCTTCAACGCTTTGAACTGCGCTTGCGTTAAGACTCAGTAAACTTGCAGACAAGCCCATTGCAGCGAGTAATAATTTATGTTTAAAAATAGTTTTCATGCCGATTTATCTCAAAGAAAAGTAAAAAGTCAGAGCATATTATGCTAAGCAAAGATGACAGTAATATTACAACTTTTTTTGAGCTCTGCGAACTTTTGTTAAAAAATAGATGTATTTATTTTGTTTTTAAACAATAAATTTCGGTAACTTTTTCTCAACTAACTGTTTTTTCAAGACCTTATAGTCTGGCAAGCCATTATGAAATGGGGGGTAATCTTCGCCTGCAATGAGCGGTTGCAAATAGGCGCGGCAGGTAGGGGTGATACTAAAACCATCGTCGCTAATAAATTCTGGTGGCATCATTTTTTCCACATTCGCCACGTCTTTTAATGCAACACTTCCAATTTCCCAGCGATAAGGCGCATCTGCAAGTCTTACAATAGTTGGCATAACCGCATTTTTACCTTCAATGGCAAATTCAATAGCTGCTTTTCCAACGGCATACGCTTGTTCAACATCGGTTTTTGAGGCAATATGCCGTGCTGCACGTTGCAAATAATCTGCCACAGCCCAGTGATATTTATAGCCTAAATTTTCTTTAATTAAATTTGCAATGACAGGCGCTGCACCACCGAGTTGTGCATGACCAAATGCGTCCCTGCCACCTGCTTCAGCTAGAAATTGACCTTCACTATTTTTTATGCCTTCAGACACAACAACACAGCAATACCCATAACTTTTTACTTTGAAATCAACTGCTGCTAAGAATTTCTCTAAATCAAATTGGACTTCTGGAAATAAAATCACAATTGGAATATCGTGTTTTTCATCTGCTGCTAATGCGCCTGCCGCTGCAATCCATCCTGCATGACGCCCCATGACTTCCATCACAAACACTTTTGTGGATGTGGCACACATGGAAGCAACGTCAAAACTCGCTTCTCTCATGGAAACGGCGACATATTTCGCCACCGAACCAAATCCCGCGCAGGTATCGGTGGCAGGTAAATCATTATCTACCGTTTTAGGTACGCCAATACAGGTGAGGGGATAACCCATTTGCTCACCCATTTGCGATACTTTATGTGCTGTATCTTGTGAGTCGCCACCACCGTTATAGAAAAAATAGCCAATATTATGCGCTTTGAACACGGCAATAAGGCGTTCATATTCAGCGCGATTGGCTTCTAAGCTTTTTAATTTATAGCGACAGGAGCCAAAAGCACCCGCTGGGGTATAACGCAACGCAGCAATTGCCTCATTACTTTCAAATGAAGTATCGATAAGCTCTTCTTGTAGTGCTCCAATAATGCCATTAAGTCCGGCATAAACGGTTCCAATTTTATCTGAATGGGCGCGAGCAGTTTGGATTAAACCACAAGCACTTGCGTTAATAACAGAGGTGACACCACCCGATTGTGCGTAAAACGCATTTTTTATTAATGACATAAATTTGCCTTATTGGAAACAGGTTAAAATGAATATAAACGTAAATAGTGAT
>CAINHP010000027.1 GCA_903848905.1 uncultured Pseudomonadota bacterium | reverse complement strand
TGCAAAAATTCGTTTTCCAGGTCAGCGCAATAATTTAGACGCACTATGCAGACGCTATAGCGTTGATAATACACACCGTGAACTGCACGGTGCGCTGCTCGATGCTCAGATTCTCGCCGATGTTTTTTTGAGAATGACCGGTGGGCAATTTTCGCTTATGGGTGATGGCAATGAAGATAATGCGGCGGCAAGTGATGAGCAAAATAGAAGTGTGACGCGAACGCTTGCAGATCGCCCCCCTTTACTCGTCATTCGATGTAGCGATGAAGAGGAAATTGAGCACAATACTCGCTTAGACAGTATTCAAAAGGCGAGTGGTCAATGCCTTTGGCAGAACGAGATCAATTAATTTCAGACACTTTTTCTGGCAAATTTTCCCAGCCACCACCTAATGATTTATAAATAGCAATCAATGACGTTGTTACCTCAGTATCACTTTTCGCTAATTGACTTTTACTGTCCAAAACATGTAAAGCACTTTCTTGAATAGCGAGTAAATCAAGCGAACCCGCTTCAAATTGTAATAATGCAAGATGATGCGCTTTTTCGCTTGCCTCAACAGCATTCAGAAGAAAAACACGTTTATCACGCTCATGACGATAATTTACCAGTGCATTTTCAGTTTCTTCTAGCGCATTGAGCACCGCTTGATGATACTGAGCTAAACTTGCTTGAGCCTTGGCATCAGACGCATTAATACGCGCATACACACGCCCCAAATCCAAAAATGCCCAACTGATTTTGGGACCAAGTGAGTAACTCTCTGCGCCGGGCGCAACCAACCCTTTTAAGGTATTACTCTCAAGCGACAGCGACCCAACAAACGTCACACGCGGAAAAAGGTCAGCCATTGCAACACCTATGCGCTCAGTATCTGCGGCAAGTGAACGCTCAGCCACTTGAATATCTGCTCGGCGTTTTAATAAATCAGCAGGATTGCCAATCTGCACTGCTGTTGGCATCGTTGGTAATGCCTTAGGCGCATTTAACTCCACGGAGAGTGCATCAGGCATTTGCCCTGTTAAAACACTTAAACGATGAATCACACGTGCAATAGCCGTTTTTAAATCGGGGAGTGTCGAACGCTCCGCTTCTAAACGCGCGCTAATAATTGCAGAATCGATTTCTGTGCCGCGTCCGTTTTTAATTCTAACCTGTGTGAGTTCAAGTAATTTTTCTTGATGGACGATAGTTTGCTCAGACAGCCTTAATTGCATCTGAAATCCACGCAACTCAAGATAATTGCGAGCCACTTCCGCAATAAGACTCACACTCACGTCACGCAGCGATGCGGTAATTTCTTCAAGTTCGTTACTCGACGCCTCTGTACTGCGTCTAACCCGACCAAATAAATCCAGCTCCCAAAACGCATCAAATCCCGCGTTATATAAACTTAACGTTCTTGGGACAAATGCACGATTATTAAGCGCTGCCACACTGCGTTTTTGATCCGTAAAATTACTATGAGACGTGACTTGTGGCAAAAAATTCAATTCGGAATTCATATACAATGCGCGTGCTTGCATCAAATTGGCACGCGCAATTTGCAATTCGTAATTATGCTCGAGCGTTTTATCAATAAGGGTGGATAATAGCTCATCATTAAAGTTTTTCCACCACTCTTTCTCCACACTACCTTGAGAAAACACCTTAGATTGTGCATTGGTAAATTGACTAGGTAAAGTTGCAATCTCTGGCTTTTTATAATCGGGCCCCACAGCGCAAGCGGTTAATAAAAAGACACTTGCACTCAATCCAATCGACTTTTTTATCATAGTGACATATTCCCTTTAGACGATGAATTGGACGGTTTTTTAAAATATTGCACGACAATATAAAAAACAGGCGTTAGGAGTAAACCAAAAAAGGTAACGCCAATCATGCCACTAAAGACAGTTGTTCCTAAAATACGACGTGTTTCCGAGCCAGCACCCGTGGACACAACCAGTGGAAATACACCCATAATAAACGCAATTGATGTCATTAAAATGGGGCGTAACCGAATTTTGCACGATTCAATCACCGCGGCAAATTTATCCATTCCTGATTCTTGTCGATGCTTAGCGAATTCGACAATCAAAATCGCATTTTTACTTGCCAGTCCCACTAAGACTATAAACCCCACTTGCGTAAAAATATTGTTATCCATGTGACTGATCCAAAGCCCCGTCATTGAAGATAAAATACACATTGGCACAATTAAAATCACCGCAAATGGCAATGACCAACTTTCATATTGCGCCGCTAAGGCTAAAAAGACAAAAATCACACTTAATGGAAAAACTAAATACGCCACATTTCCTGCTAACACTTGCTGAAGTGTCAGCTCCGTCCATTCAAAACTAAAGCCTGCGGGCAACTGCTTTGTTAATAATTCACTCATTGTGTTAATCGCCTGCCCCGAACTCACATTAGGCAAAATACTGCCGTTAATTTCAGCCGATGGATACATGTTATAGCGTGTTATTTTATCGGGACCGCTAATTTCCTTTACTTGCGCAATGGATCCTAGCGGTACCATATTGCCTTGTGCGTTTTTAGTTTTTAAAGCGGTCACATCGAGCGCATCCATTCTAAATGGCGCATCGGCTTGAGCAACCACTTGGTAGGTTCGTCCAAACTGGCTGAAATCATTGACATAAAGTGATCCCAAATAAATTTGCAGTGTATCAAAGATATTTTGCAAGGGAACATCCATTGATTTTGCACGAACACGATCGACATCAAAAAAGAGTTGCGGGACGCCCGAGCGGAAAGTTGAGAACAAACCAACTAATCCAGGTTGTTGGCTACCTTTTGCAATCATGTCGGCAGTAACGCTTTGAAGGGCATCAATTCCCGCATTTGATCGATCTTGAATTTGTAACTTAAACCCACCCACCGAACTCATACCACGAATTGGGGGAGGAGGAAAAACTGCAATCGTCGCATTGGGAATGGTCGATAAGCGCTGAGATAAATTTTTCACAATCGCATCAGCAGTCAATTCGTTGTGATTTGTCCGCGCTTCAAATGGCGTGAGTCGAGCAAACATTGTCGCTACATTCGGTTGGCTTGCCCGTGTCATAATTGACCAGCCAACATATTCATTGACGTGCGCAACGCCTGGTGTTGCTAAAATAATATCATTGGCTTGTTGAACAGTTTGCTCTGTTCGCGAAAATGCCGCCGCATCTGGCAATTGCAAATACAAAACTAAGTAACCTTGATCTTGTTGAGGAATAAAACCGGTTGGGACTTTTTCAAAGATAAAAACGTTTAACGCATTAAGACCAATATATAAAATTAAAACCACCGCACTCATTCGAATCAAACGTCCAATAAGGCGAGAGTACCCTAAACTAAATGCATCGAAAAAACGATTAAACCTCACAAAAAATCCACCAAATATCCAATCAAATCCACGCGTAAACGTATCTTTGTTTTCATGTGCACGATTTAAAAGTAATGCGCATAAAGCCGGACTTAGTGTAAGTGAGTTAAACGCTGAAATAATGGTTGATACAGCAATGGTTAATGCAAATTGTTTATAAAATGCGCCCGAAACACCGGAAATAAAAGCTGTGGGCAAAAAAACAGCGACTAAAACTAATGCGGTGGCAATAATCGGCCCGACGACTTCACGCATGGCAAGATACGTCGCCTCTTTTGCATGCAGACCTTCTTGCGCCATGTGACGCTCGACATTTTCCACTACAACAATCGCATCATCCACGACAATCCCAATGGCTAATACCAATCCAAACAGTGATAACGTGTTAAGCGAAAGTCCCAGCGCGGACATGACGGCGAATGTCCCAATTAATGACACAGGTACCGCAAGAAGGGGAATTAATGCCGCCCGCCAATTCTGTAGGAAAATAATAACCACCAAAACCACGAGTAAAATGGCTTCGAATAATGTTTTCACCACCGCATCAATGGACTGTGAAATAAAGACCACGGTGTCGTAAACCATAAGATAATCTAAATCTTCTGGAAAATTGGTCTTGAGTTTGTCCATCGCTTCAACCACTGCTTTTTTCGTATCCAGTGCATTAGACCCAGGAAGTTGAAAAATGGCCAATCCAACAGTAGGTTCACCATCTAAAAATAAACCCGAATTGTAATCCTTTGCGCCCAGTTCAATACGCGCCACATTTTTAAGCTGAACAACTTCGCCATTGCTCCCCTGCTTAATGACAATCTCACCAAATTGCTCTGCAGTCGTTAAACGCCCCGTTGTCGTGAGTGTATATTGGAAGTCACTGGCATTAGGTGACGGTGGTTGTCCAACGACACCAGCGGCAACTTGAATATTTTGTTCACGAACTGCTTGAATGATTTCACTCGCGGTTAAATTCAATGCCGCAATTTTGGGTGGATTGAGCCACAAACGCATACTGTAATCGCGTGCCCCAAAAACGATAATATCACCAACACCGGGCAAACGCGCCAAGCTGTCTTTAATTTGCAACAGCGCATAATTACTCATATAAACACTATCGTAGCGTTTATTGGGTGACACTAAATTGACCACTAAACTCAAGTCGGGACTACTTTTTTTTACGCTAATGCCTTGACGACGAATTTCCTCGGGCAATTTTGGCTCGGCAAGTGCCACGCGATTTTGCACTAGCACTTGGGATTTATCGAGATTCGTACCCGGTTTGAACGTAATAGTAAGCATCATTGCGCCACTATTCGTCGAAGTTGATGACATATAAAGCATATCTTCAACGCCATTAACTTCTTGTTCAATAGGCGTTGCGACCGTTTCTGCGACAACTTTAGCATCTGCACCAGGATAATTCGTTGTCACCACAACGGTCGGTGGGGCAATTTCAGGATATTGCGTCACAGGCAGCGTGATTAACGCTAAACTTCCCACTAATACAATAACAATCGATAAAACCGCTGCAAAAATAGGACGATTGATAAAAAAATGCGTAAATTTATCCATGGAATTTAGTGTGTGTCAGGTGAAGATGCAACATCAATGCGTTCGGGATTGACTTGTGTATTGGGTCGAATTTTTTGAATACCATCAATCACAATCCATTCTTGTGGGTTGATTCCTTCACGAATGACTCGCAGGTTATTGTCACGCATACCCAACGTCACTTTGCGATATTCCACTTGATCATCTTCTTTCACCACCCATACAAAATGCTGCGTTTGATCTTTACCAATCGCTTTATCAGGAAGTAAAAGTGCTTGATAGGGTGCATTGTTTTGTACCCGCATTCGCGCAAAAAAACCTGGACTCAATAATTCATCGTGGTTATCAAATACACCTCGCAACGATATCGTTCCCGTTTTGATATCTTCTTTTGGCGCAACGTAATCAATATGACCTTGATATATATTTTTGGCATCACCATTTAACTCAAGCGAAACAGGTGACCCATTTAATTCATGATGTTTATTTTGGGTGCGATAATTAAGAATAGAGTGCTCATCAGCGTCAACATAAACATAGACAGGATCAAGTGACACAATTGTCGCAAGTACCGTATTATCTGAGGTGTTAACTAAATTTCCCTCTGTTAAAACTTCTCGACTAATTCGGCCGCTAATGGGCGCACGTATTTCACAATAAGAAACATTAAGCTGCGCTGCGTAAACACTTGCTTGTGCAGACTGAAGTATGGCTGAGGCTTCACGCACTGCGTGACTTCGCATATCAAATTCTTCAGTTGAAATCGCTTTTTCTGCGACTAACTTTTCAGCTCTGGCTAAATCGTTTTTGGCCAATTCATATTTAACATTGGCTTTTTCTTGCTCTGCATTAGCGAAGTTGAGTTGAGATTTGTAAGGTTTATTATCAATTAAAAATAATAAATCCCCTTTTTTAACTTTAGCGCCTGCTGCAAATTGCACTTTTTCAATATAACCACTCACGCGTGACCGCAACTGCACTTCATTCACAGCTTCAATACGTCCTGTGTATTCATCCCATTGCGTCATTTCTTTACTTATCGCTTGCGCGACTTTCACATTAGGTGAAGGCGGTGCAGATGACTTGGCTGTATCTGTTGCGGTATTACACGCAGCGAGCATGAGTGTTAAAATAATTGAGCTGAAAGCGATCAAATAAATAGAACAACGCCTTTTTTCTCTCACGAAATGCGTCATGAAACGTGCAATAAGCATTATTTTTTCCTCTATTGTGTGATAATTTTGCGCATGAGTTAAGTCTATTGTTCATTACCCTATATGGTAACTATGAATCCGAAAAATAGTGATTGGTTTGTTTATATGCTTGAATGCTGTAACGGTAAAATTTACACCGGTATTACAACAAACATGGAAGACCGTTTTAAAAAACATGTAGAAGGTAAAGGCGCAAAATTTACGCAACGAAATACACCTTCACATATTCTGGCTTTTACCGTGTGTGAGAATCGCTCGCAAGCCAGCAAACTTGAATGGGAAGTGAAACAATTAACAGCCGAAAAAAAACGGGCTTTAGGTGTGCACTGGAACGCGCAGCATCATTGATTTTTTTATTTTTATAACAAATGCGCTAACTACAACCCGTCCCATGGGGTGTAAAGTCCCGTTACATCAACGCCAAAGAGATCCAAAATTCGACCAACCGTTTCATTGACCATGGCGCTCAGTGAATCCGTTTTACTATAAAATGCTGGCATTGGCGGAAACATAATCCCCCCCATTTCAGTCACGATACCCATATTACGAATATGCACTAAATGCAAAGGTGTTTCACGCGGCATCACGACAAGGCGGCGGCGCTCTTTTAGCACGACATCCGCACCACGCGAAATTAAATTATCCCCAAAACCGTGTGCAACCGCCGCAAGGGTCTTCATTGAGCAAGGCGCGATAATCATCCCTTCTGTTTTGAAACCCCCACTTGAAATGGTTGCTGCAATATCATGAATGCCATGCGTTACATCCGCTAAAGCGTACAAATCATCTCGGGTCATATCGAGTTCATGTTTTAAATTCACAAGCCCCGCTGACGAAATCACAAGATGCGTTTCCCACGACTGTTGTTCTTTTAAAATCTGAAGCATTCGCACACCGTAAACGGCGCCCGTTGCCCCTGTCATGCCAATAATTAAGCGTTTTTTAGCACTCATTTAGCACTATCTTTCTTTTTAAACTTATAAGGCGTCGCACTTGATGATGGAGTTACCTCACCTTCAATAACTTTATCGTCATGGGCATCATGAACGTCATGCACACCTTCTTCGCCTTGTCCTTCTTTCATTGCAGAGCGGAAATTGCGAATCGCACCACCCAAATCTGAACCGACATTGCGAAGTTTTTTCGTCCCAAAAAGCAAAATAATAATGCCTAAAATTAACGCTAATTGCATCACACTAAAATGCAT
>CAINHP010000026.1 GCA_903848905.1 uncultured Pseudomonadota bacterium | reverse complement strand
GAGCTGCAAATTATCACTCACTTCACCTTTACCCGAATACTTCTGTAAAACGGGTGCTTGTTTATCGCCATTGACAAGCGTCTTGAAATTTAAATCAATAGCCGATATGGCATTAGGTGTTAACGCTACATCGTTAATTGCGCCTGCATCTAAATGCAATGCATAAGAGCTGTTTACATTAAAATCGGCAGACGGATTAAATATTAATGTATTACCCGAAATAGTGATTTGTTTGTCGCTAATGGGAATGGTGCGTGTGTCATTTCCCGCTACCAGGGTAATATTCCCTCTGCCCGCTTGAATTTTTTCACTAAAAGCTAAAACGATATTGTCGCCAGGTGCAATACCGTTTTGCTTGATAGTAGAACTGCTACTTAATAAAAAGGGTGCGAGTGTATCAACCGTATCAAAAGATAACGTTGTTGCATTGTCAATTCCAGCATATTTATTACCACTTAAATCTGCAATAGCATTACTATCAATTTTTACGCTGTAATGCGTGTTTGGAAGAAGATCTCGAGCAGGATTTATAACAAGCGTTTTACCAATGATCGTATATTCACTTGGCAAAGATATCATGGAAATCGTTTGCTCATCTCCCTTGCCATTGCTAATAACAATATTCCCAGTGCCAACTTGAATATTTTCATTGAATATCAATACTAAATTCTGATTGACTGCAACTGCATTCCCACCCTTTTTTGGTGTGGTTACTGCAAGAGTGGGAGCAACTTTATCTTTACTTGCCATTTGTTTTTAAACCCAAATATAGAAATCCAATCTCTAGGAAATTAATTATAACACTAAAAAAAGTGACACTACGAAAGCGAACGATCTAAACAGTCACTATTTTTTTGAAATGTATGTTTATGATGCATATACCAAATTCATCCGAGTATTTTGTTCGAAAATGTCACCACCATATATCAATATTACGCAACCCAGTAAAAACATATCCTTAACAGCAACATTCCACAAGACAACATCAAAAAACTCTATTTTAATCTATACCTTCGCCAATTTCAAAATCAGCGTGAAAATGGATTTATTGACTGTTATAAATCAATAGGTTACAAAGTTTAATTTCACGGAAATCACATATTTTTCGTTTTGGCGAAGGCATTGTTAATCAATAAAAACGGATATTTATCAATTAATCTAACATTAATTTACTCCTGTTATTTTCTACTAACAGAAAAGTGTGATTTGACATAATAGAATACAGGTATCAAAATAACGCAAATCGCATTCCTATTTTGCAGTTACAAACGGGGATATGGCATGGAATCAAGCGATAATCGATTTTAGGACACATTGAAACGGCTTCATTTCAAATTCTCAAGACCACCAATTTTTCAAGGCAATCATTTGTTATGACTGAAATTAATGCGCGAAAATACAATGACCTGCAAAAAATCATCAACAAGTTTGAAATACTCACTGATATCACCATTGAATTGACGTCTGAACACAATACCACCGCGATGCTTGAGAAAATCTTGTTTGGTGCTATTTCACTCACAAACGCGGATGGGGGAACTATTTATCGAGTACTTAAAGATTCAATAAAAATTGAAATTATTTATTCTAATAGCTTAAATATGCACTTTAGTAAAAGTAACAAAAATGCAGTCGATTTACCCAACATTCAACTATTTAACGAAAGTGGCCAAGCTAATTTTAAAAATGTTGTCAGCTCTTCATATCACCAAGATAAAACCCTCAATATTACTGACGCATACGACACCAAAGAGTTTGATTTTCAAGGAACGAAATTATTTGATGCCAAAAACAATTATCGATCTACTTCATTTTTAACCGTTCCCTTAAAAAATCATGAACATGAAACAGTGGCTATGCTCCAGCTTATCAATGCCATTGACCCATTAACGCAAAACATCATTCCATTTGATAGCGTTGCTCAACGTTTTTGTGAGTCGCTTGCATCCCAAGCAGCAACCGTTCTAACTAAGCAGCAATTAATTATTACGTTAGAGCAAATGTTTGAATCGATGATCTCATTGATTGCAAATGCCTTAGACGAAAAATCGCCTTATAACGGAGGCCATTGTCAACGAGTCCCCGAATTGACCATGATGATCGCTGAAGCAGCTCATGAAACCACGGAGGGTTATTTAAAAGATTTCACGCTCAATGATACTGATCGCTACGAATTAAAAATTGCGGGACTTCTGCACGATTGTGGAAAAGTGACCACACCCGAGTATGTTGTTGATAAAGCGAAAAAATTAGAGACTATTTTTGACCGTATTGCCTTAGTTGAAACCCGTTTTGAAGTATTAAAACGAGATGCTGAAATTGCCTTATTAAAACAACAAAACAAGGTGTTAAAACAACATCAATTAATAGCTGCAAATGAAATTGAGACTGAATTAGAGCAAATCATCGCTCGTTTAGATGACGACTTAGAATTTCTTAAAATTTGCAACACGGGTGGCGAATTCATGTCACAGGATAAAATTGACCGTTTGCAATCGATACATCAAAAAGAATGGCAACTTAATGGTCAAACGTATCCCCTGTTAAGTACAGATGAATTTGAAAATTTGAAAATTGCACGGGGTACTCTCAATAATGACGAACGCAAAGTCATTAATAATCATATCAGCGCCACTATTTCGATGCTCAATGCCATTAAATGGCCCAAACATTTAAAAAATGTAACGGCATACGCGGGCGGACACCATGAAAGAATGGATGGCAAAGGCTATCCTAACGGTTTAACCCGTGAACAAATGCCAATTCAAGCAAGGGCGATGGCAATTGCAGATGTTTTTGAAGCATTAACGGCGTCAGATCGCCCCTATAAATCCGGAAAAAAATTATCCGAAGCCTTATTTATCTTAGAAAAAATGAGTCAAGAAGGTCATATCGATCCCGATTTATACAATGCATTCATCGCGCATAATATTCACAAAAAATATGCAGAGGCTTTCCTGCCTGCAGAACAGATTGATATTTAACTTGATCGATAATTAGCTGTTTTTATCATTTTTCTGCAACGAAAGACAATCGCGTCAGACGAGTGCGTTGAAGGTGCTTTTAATCCAACTGGTTACAAATACCCCGATTGAAAAAGCCATAACAAGCCTGTTATGGTAAAAAAAGACATCATCGTTGTCAGCACCATTGCCGCTGCGCAGAAACCTTCGTGCCCATATTTTTGTCCTAAAAGAGGATAAATACTAAACATGGGCATACCTGCATTGATAATAGCGGCTTGCTTTAAAACGGGATTCTCAAACGCTAATAGAAATATCATCAAATAGACCGCCAGCGGATGCAAAATGAGTTTCCCAAACACAATCATACTAATATCGCTTGCCATGCCTTTCAAACTCAATCCAGCAAGCGTACATCCAATGTAGAACAAGGCAACCGGCGCTGATGCACCTGACAACATATCCACTGCATGGTTAAATGGCACGGGCAAATGCCAATCAAATACCGAAAACACAACCCCCATGGAAATTGAAATAATCAACGGATTAGTGATCAAACGATGAACAATGCCGCGCATAATTAAAAACCAATGCGCTTTTGTTTTTCT
>CAINHP010000025.1 GCA_903848905.1 uncultured Pseudomonadota bacterium | reverse complement strand
GATACTGGTTAAATTATTAACTAACGAATCGAGACCTGTTATAGGCGCTTACGCATTACTATACGACAATAAATTGATTGATAATGCTATTATTCATCAATTGATGACTTCGCTCCTGCAACTGATTACGCCAAGAAAGCCAATGACATTATTTTATGTTGAAGCAGAAAATATAACTGCAAAAAGTATATTCAGTGAAACCGATGCGGCCTTCGTACTTGAAAATGCCATTAAAGATTTCTTAGCGTTATCGAAGTCGTCTGTACTGGTTCAGCGTGACGGGGTTTGATTTATATAGCTATCTTTTCTGAAAGAAAATTTTCTGGTCTTTTTTCATGGGCTTTTAGTTAAAGATGCCTAGTCACTTTCATTAATTGCGGTAAAAGTATGGCATAGTAAAGTTTTTACTTAGAATAGCCTACGTGAGCATACAATATCGTACTTAATTGTTAAGAGTGTCCGATGATGAAAAAAATATTGCTAGCAGGCTTGGCTATTCTATTAATTGTAAGCGCGTAGCGCCACCATCTTAAAATATTCCATATGCACTGGTATCCTTCAGTTTTTTTCTGAGGATATCTCATGTTATTAAACGACCGGCAGTTAAAACACATTAAATTATGGCAAGCGAGTAGAGTTTCGCAAACGGTTTATTGCCAAAACAATGGGCTGAATAAAAAAACGTTTTCAAGATGGCTTTGCAATTACCAAGGGCTTTCCCAAGTAACAATACCTTCATTGATTGCAATTGATGTTACATCACCCGTTACAATTCCACTAGGGACAAGTGAGCCCTTACGACTGAGGTTAGTCAATGGGCTGTTATTGGAACTGCCAAGTACCTCGTCGCCGCGCTGGCTTGCGGAGCTATTACAGTGCCTAGATTAATAACAAATCCTACTGCTATTTGGTTGGCGGTAGAGCCGGTGGATATGCGGCGCGGCATAGATGGCTTGTCGATGATTGCCCAGCAAGCTTTAGGTAAAGTGCCTAACTCCGACGCCGCAATTGTGTTCCGTAACCGCCGCGGTAATCGCATCAAAGTGTTGCTTTGGGATGGTACGGGGGTGTGGTTGTGTCAGCGTCGCTTACATGAAGGTCATTTCGTTTGGCCAAAGTCCACAGACACGTGTTTTTCAGTAACGTTTGAACAATGGCAGTGGTTAATTGCAGGCGTCAATTGGCAGCGATTATCAGCCATTCTGCCCGCCGATTTACAAATGTAAAACATAGTTTTTAGTGAGAAAATTTTACGACTAAGCCCAGTAATGACGTGGCTTACATGGATTTATTTGTTATAATAACAGCATGAAATCACTTAGCCAATTTGAACAGATTGACCTTGAAGCCGCCTCTAAAACTCAGATGGCAGACATGGTTCGAGCGCTGCTCAAACAGGCTAATAAAGATGCGCAAGACATTCAACGAAAAGAAGATAAAATTCAAGCGCTGACTTACGAACTATCCTACCTACGCCGTATAAGATACGGCGCCAAAACCGAAGCTTTTAGCCAGCTACAAAAGGATCTGTTTGATGAGTCTTTGGACGAAGACTTGGCAGCCACTAAGGCGGCACTGGAAGCGCTAAGCGATAGCGAACCTGCCATCACTGCACACAAACCTAAACGGCCTCGCGCTGGACGTCAGTCATTACCAGAGCATTTGCCTCGTATTGAGTTTCGGCACGAACCCGAATCTTGCCAGTGTGGGCGCTGTGGCAGTGACTTAATCAATATTCGTGAAGATGTCACCGAACAATTGGATGTCGTGCCCGCTGTATTTACTGTTCATCGTCACATCCGACCCCAATATGCTTGTAAGGCCTGCGAAACCATCATCGCCGCACCGATTCCGGCGGCTGTTATTGATGGCGGCATGGCCACAGTGGGGCTATTAACTTGGGTGCTGATTAACAAATACGTTGATCATTTACCGCTGTATCGTATTGAACAGATCGCAGCTCGGCAAAAAGTAATCCTATCACGTTCAACCTT
>CAINHP010000024.1 GCA_903848905.1 uncultured Pseudomonadota bacterium | reverse complement strand
TCACCACTCATTAATAAACCCGCACCTGCATTTACATTGCCACAATTACATGAGCCGCAAAAAACATTTTCACCTGCTGATATGAAAGGTAAAGTGTGGTTACTCAATGTATGGGCGTCTTGGTGCGTATCGTGTCGACAAGAACACGTTTATTTAACCGAATTCGCTCGTAATGGCTCAATGAATCTCATGGGACTCAATTACAAAGATGAACCTGCCGCCGCTATGCAGTGGCTTGAGCGTTTGGGGAATCCCTATAAAATCAGTATTTCTGATACTGATGGGATGGCTGGGCTTGATTGGGGCGTTTATGGTGTTCCTGAAACATTTATTATTGATAAAAAAGGGATAGTTCGCCATAAACAAACAGGACCCGTTGATCCCACTATTCTGCAAACCATTATTATTCCGCTTATTGAACAGTTAAACAGGGAAAGTTAGCAAATGAAAAAAATTGTGTTGTGTCTATTTTTATTAATACAAAGCGTTCACGCAGAAATTGAAGTGTATCAATTTACATCGCCAGAACTTGAATTGCGATACCAGTCACTCACGGAAGAGCTGCGTTGTCTTGTTTGTCAAAACCAGAACATTGCGGATTCTCACGCGGAACTTGCACAAGATTTGCGTCGCAAGGTCTATGAAATGCTCAGTAGTGGTCAAAGCAATGCACAAATTATTGATTACATGACGGAGCGTTATGGCGATTTTGTGCTCTATCGCCCGCCTTTTAATGTGCGAACAATTCTTTTGTGGTTTACCCCTGTTTTGGCGCTGCTTATTGGTGCGCTAGGTTTTATGTCCATACTCAATCGTCGTGAAACCAATGCAGATGAGCAATTATCTCAAAAAGAATTAGCGCGTATTAAAGAACTTTTACATTTAAAGAGTAATAAAGAATGATTCAATTTGGTATTTTTGTCGCACTATTGATTGCCATTGCGCTTTGTTTTTTGCTTATTCCATTGTGGCTCAAAGCAAAGCCCATTGCACAAAATGATGAATCCATCAATATCTTGCTTGCACAGAATAAAATGCAAGCACTCAATGAGGAACTTGAAAATGGCATCATTACGCAAATACAATTTGATGCGTTGCAAAATGAGTTAATGCTGCATTTACATCAAGATTTAGCCGGTTCATCTGAGCACATTATTGATGACACTAAAGGGCGATGGTTAGCGCTGCCAATCGCTATTTTTGTGCCACTCTTAGCGTTAGCTATGTACAGTATTAAAGGCGATTTGCGTGCCTTTGATATCTCCACGGTTACCGCAGCAGGGACACCTAAAACCGCAGCCGACATTAACGCTATGGTTGAAAAATTGGCACAAAAAATGTCACAAAATCCGCAAGATCCTCAAGGCTGGATTATGCTTGCACGTTCTTATAAAGTACTCAAGCGTTATCCTGATGCGGTCAGTGCGTTGCGCAAAGCCCGTGCTCTGCTCGGTGATGAACCCCAAACGCTGTTGCAATTAGCGGATGTGATTGCAATGCAAAATGGCGGGTCACTCTTAGGTGAGCCTTCTGAACTTGCGGCAAAAGCGTTAGCGCTTGATGCTAATAATGATATGGGACTTTGGCTTTATGGTTTAGCGAATGCCGAAGAGGGTAAATTTAGCGAAGCCATTGATAATTGGAAAAAATTGCAAACCCACTATAAACCTAATGAGGCAGATTTCAATGAAGTCCAAAAACTCATTGATCAAGCTAGAGAAGCTTTAGGTGAAAAAGTTGAAAGAGTAAAAGAAACTGCTTCTCCTGCGGCAACAAGCGGTAGAAGTTTGCATTTGGCCGTTTCACTTGATGATAAATTCAAGTCCATTGTCAAT
>CAINHP010000023.1 GCA_903848905.1 uncultured Pseudomonadota bacterium | reverse complement strand
GGACGTATAAACGTGTATGCCATAAACCCAATCAGCCAGTCCATTTCCTCTGTTATTTCAATATTTCTAAGCTTCTGTGTATTCCCATCACCTAAGTTTTTTCGCATTTCAAACTTTTTGTTTACTAATGACCGTGCTGTACGTCTTAAATGGATATATTCCTTTTCAGTAAACGGTAGGCGTGCTTCAGCGTCTTTTTTAATTTTGGGAAATATGGGACGTGTTGGAATAAATTTGTGCATTTCTGCATAGTTGATGACTTTTTTGAGTGCTGCAAACTGCTACGCTATAGTGGCGGGTTTAATGTCTTTGTCGTATAAAAACGTTTTAAACGTATTAAGTGCAGCATAATCAACGTCTTTAATATCGTAGTCCTTAAAAAACTCCGTAATATAATTTCTAATGACTTGCTGCTGTGTTGCTACATAGCTTGCTGATAATTCATTACGCAAACCTTGCTGCCTATTTTCCTCAATCACAGCTTCAGCGCATTTAATAAAAGTAGTCACGCTTTTGTTACTTTTAACAATGCTCACCCCATTTACTTTATTGCTATACCATTCAGCGTAAAAGTTTTTAGCAAAAGCAATAGCGTCATTTTTATTGGTAGTACGCGTACTACGTTTAATCCAATTAGCATCGTATAAACGTACCCAATAAAACTCACTTGCTGGCACTTTGTATAATTTTACAGTATCAGGTAAACCTTTAACGGTTTGCAGTGTGCTGGGAATGGGTGTGTTACTGCGACTTTTTGGTTTAATTTCCGGCAGGCTTTGCGGAGTATTAGGTGCTATTTTTTTGGGCATAACTACACCTCACATTTAAGTTTGAGAATAAAGCGTCAACGTGCTTTAAGTTTGAATGCATTTATAGCATCAAAATGAGAAATGTGTGGGAGATTTTGGCGTGAAGTGTAGTACGGTGAGATACGTACTACAAAAGTCAAAAAAAAAGCACTTAGCATGCGCTTAAGTACTTAATTTACTTGATAATTCTTGGTGGGTCGTGCGCGATTCGAACGCGCGACCATCGCATTAAAAGTGCGACAATGAATTTATAACAAATTGATTTTATTTAACTTTATTTAATGATGGGCTACCTACGCAGCAGTACCCATCACAACTGCGCATAACTAAGTCGCGTAAATCTCACGTAAGGTTTTCTTATGGATTTAGCAGGATTCAATCAAATAAACTTTTCAATTTTATCATCTACAACTAATTCTAAACCCTCAATGCGATTAAAATGTTTCACATTGCCCGTAGCAAGTTTCATCTGGTTTGCTAAAGCCGTTGCCGAAATCAATAAATCTTCAGACTCAATTAACATCCCACGTTTTTTTAAGTTTTGATAAATATGAGCCGCCTGTTGAGCACAATGACTATCAAAATTTAGTACTTTCATGTTACCAAATATCGCTTTCCAATATGCGTCCTCATCATTATTATCTCCACGTAATAATTCGTAGACTGTAATACTAGATACCGCAAACTGATATGGATTATTCGTCAAACGATACAGAAAAGTTTTGTCTTTATCTATTTTCTTAGCGCGTTTATGAGCAATTAATACGTTCGTATCAAGACAAATTATTTCCATTGATTTAAGTGCTCTCTTTTCTCACGAATACTTTGAAACTCTTCATCAGACATTTCAGGGCTATCAAGTAAAAATTGCTGAAAGTTCGACAATTGAGTTGTTTCTTCTTCCAATGGAACAATCGTTAATTCAACTCGCTTTGCATCAAAATCATGAGGCAATTTGATATGTAAAAAACCATTTTCAACATCAGCATATTGTCTTAAAGACTGTGTATTCATGTTAATTCCCCTATAGTACTTGTTTACGCTTTTTTGCTATGCCACATTCTTTGCCAGAGCATTATCAATTAATAAAAGATCCGCTGAGAGTTCTTTGTATAAAGCAATTGTGCACATTTTAGAATTGTGATTCAAAAGGCTATCATTAAAAACTTTTTAGCCATTAATATTTTCAACATTAGCAGATTGAATTACATAATATATGTTCATTTTAATTCCCTTTCTAAACGAAAATCGAAATTCCATGACATTTGGAACGTTTTTTTCAACAATTGACGCTCCATCAAATATCATAAAACATCTAAATAAATTCAAACTCCATTTTTTGAACTGCTTCCAGATTTACGGTTTGCCTTGCTTGAAACAAGTTAAAACTATCTTGCATCATCAACCAACTCTAAGGGGATCTTCCCAATGTTTTTGATAAGCGTAATGCCATTTCGGAACTTATTCCACTACGCCCTTTTAAAATACGATTTAATGTAGAAGGTGCTACATCTAATTTCGCGGCTAATTGCCTTCCAGTAATACCAAAAGGCTCAATATATATTTCCTGAATAAATTCACCTGGATGAGGGGGATTGTGCATACTCATTAGTGGTAATCCTCGTAATCAATGATAAACGTATGTCCGTCATGAAATTCAAAAGTCACTCGCCAGTTACCATTAACCCAAATCGTCCAACGTGATTTCTCTCATCCTACTAAAGAATGAAGCCTAAAACCAGGGACATTCATATCTTCAATGCGAGTAGCCGTATCTAGTGCTACTAATTGCATTCGAATTCGGTTAGCATTCTGAGGTAAGATGCCAGCAACTGAACCAACTTTATCATGAAAATAGTGAAACAGGTTGCGCAATGCGCAACAATGTAAAATCATACTTTCCCCATCATTCAACACGATAAGACACGATAAGACACGGCAATCATTAGAAAGTTAAGCCTTCTGCTTGCAGTCTTATAGCCATAAGCTGTTCTGTTGATAATCGCCGCAAATTACTCACCATAAATCCCATGCGTGGATGCGTTGCAAATTGCATTTCGTGGCGATCTAAGAAATTCCAGAACAACGTAGTGAAGGGACAAGCATCTGCCCCAGTGGCTTTTTCAGGGTTAAAACGACAGTGCTGGCAGTAATTACTCATTTTTTGAATATATTTACCGCTAGCAATATAGGGTTTTGATGCCATTAAGCCTCCATCGGCATATTGGCTCATTCCAAGCGTATTGGGCAGTGTAACCCAATCCACTGCATCCACGTAAACGGCGAGATACCACGCATGAACTTGCATTGGTTGCACTCCATAGAGTTGCGCAAACAAGCCTGTTACCATCAGTCGCTGGATGTGGTGTGCGTATCCGTGTTGCAAAGTTTGTCCAATTGATTGGCGTAAACAATTCATGTCGGTGTCGCCAGTCCAATAAAATGCAGGTAAATCATGCTGTGCATCCAGTGCATTCCATTGCGTCCATTGCGGCATACGCAGCCAATATAAACCGCGTACATATTCGCGCCAACCTAAAATTTGACGAATGAAACCTTCCACAGCAGCGAGTGGGGCAAGGTTTTGCAGGTAACACGCTTCAGCTTGTTTAATGACATCGAGTGGCGAAAGCAGTTTGAGATTGAGTGAGCTGGCAAGCAGTGAGTGATTAAGAAATGGCTGGTCTTGCCACATGGCATCTTGATAAGTGCCAAACTGCGGCAGGGCGTGCTTGAGAAAATGTGCTAACACTTGCTGGGCTTGTGAGGGCGTCACCGCCCAATTAAAGTCACTCATAGAACCAGAGTGAGAAGGAAAGCGATTCTGCACCAAATGGATGACTTCTTCAGTGATCTGATCGTTTTGCAAAGTTAACAAAGGCGGCAGTGCACTCGGGCCGCTTTTAGGGAAAGATTTACGATTGTCATGGTCATAATTCCACTGACTTCCACATGGTTTTTTATCATCTACCATAAGAATATGGTGCTTTTTACGCAACTCACGGTACCAAAATTCCATGCGCAATTGTTTACGCTCACTTGCCCAGGCTTGAAAATCGACTGGTGTGGATAGAAAGTGGTTGTCATGTAATAGATTGAGCTCAATACCATAGCTTTTACAGGTAGCGGTAATGTCTGCCCATACGCGATAATCACCGGGATGCACCATGCGCACCTCTTTAGGTTTCATGGCCTGCAAACAGTCACCTAATGCCTGCGCTAGCGATGGGAAATGATGTTGTTCAAGCTTTAAATAATGTAGAGGGTAAGCTCGTAAGGTGACTTCGGCGGCAAAATGACGCATGGCACTTAAAAACAGCGCAATTCGCTGCTTATGTGACCAAACATGGGTAGATTCAACATGAACTTCAGCCATCCATAAAAGGTCTTGTTGACGGTCGAAATCATTGAAAATGGCTGAATCAAGATTCAATTGATCACCAAGAATAATACATAATCTTCGCATAAAGGGTCTCTTAGTGGCGGATACGGCGACAATGCTTGGAACAATACTTTACTTCCTCCCAGCACGATGCCCATTTCTTACGCCATGTAAATGGGCGTTGGCAAACGACGCACATTTTTTGGGGAAGATTGCGTTTTTGGTGTGTCATAGAATCGCTTACGCTGATTGCAAACCGCTAAACGTATAGCGTTGAATAAATTCACCAGTGGGGTCGTGTTCACGCTGTTTCTTGGCAATATTAAATTGTCGCCGACCACGCGGGTCTGTGCCAACGCCCGCCAAATATTGCCAATTCCCCCAATTGCTAGCAGAATCGTAGTCAATCAATTGCTCTTCAAACCAAGCAGCGCCAAAACGCCAATCCACGCCTAATTCATTAATTAAATAACTGGCAACAATTTGCCGACCACGATTCGACATCCAGCCCGTTGTTTTTAATTGACACATAAAAGCATTCACAAAAGGCGAATCGGTGTAACCTTCACACCATGCGGCAAAGGCTTTAGGGTCAAAAAAAAGTAATGGATCTTGATTGCGAATGCCGCGCAGGGTATACATTTTACTGTTATAACGAAGCTGTAACCATTGAAAATATTCTCGCCACAACAACTCAAAATGTAGCCAATAAGTCAACTCATTTGCACCGTGTTGGTTTTCATAGGCATGCAGTTCCGCCATAATTTGCCGAGCAGATAGGCAACCTTGTGCTAGCCACGGTGAAAATTTTGAAGAAAATGCCCAGCCATCTAATCCGTTTCGGGTTTGTTTGTATTCGCTCACGCAATGCGTATCATGCAAGTAATACTGCAATTGCGCCAGTCCTGCGGTTTCGCCTCCCATAAAAGGGAGTGCATGAGGTGATGGCATGAGCGGCTTGATTTCTGGTTGCGAATCACTGCTACTTACAATAGCTAGCGGTAATTCTAGTGGACGCTCAGCAGGCGGCAGAAGCTCAATGCTTTCTACGCATTGACGAAAAGAGGTAAAGCTACTGGGCAAAGCCGCTACCGCAAACGACAATTGCGAAGCGGCAAACAGCATGAAGCTATCACCTATCACCCATTTTTTCTGGGAATGTGCTTTCTGTAAGCCGTCAACGGCATGACGTTCATACGTTGCTGGAACATGATTTAAGCCAATTATCTGAATGTTGTGCGTTGCAATCAATTCAGAAATAATCGTTTGGGGATGTCCGACGCGGATGACCAGCGTTTGCCCCAATTGTTTTAGTTGCTGCTGTAAATCGTGTAGTGATTCACGAATGAATTGCCAACGGATTGCACCAAGAGGCTTGCTTTGGTAAATCGTCGGTTGAAACCAAGCAGCATCAACAATATAAACGCATAACAACCGTTGCGACTCTGCGATCACTTCAAGCAATGCGGCATTATCATGTAAGCGTAAATCATGACGAAACCAAAATAGCGCATTCATGGAATTCCTTAAGGGTCAAAGCAAAAGCCTGCATAATCAAATAACTGTCCCGAATCTTCTGCAGATAAACATTGCATGACATGGATTAAATGGTGAGCAGTAAATTCAGGTGTTTGCAGATGATCGGGCGCGACATTGCGCTTAAAAGGTTCAGACAAAAGCGTATCGGTGGTACCCGGTTGCAAGCCAACCACGATAGTTGGCCGCTTCATGCGCTTGAGCTCAATAGCAAAATTTTTAATCAACATATTAAGTGCCGCTTTACTGGCACGGTAAGAATGCCAACCTCCGATTTGATTATCGCTGATGCTACCAACGCGTGCAGACAAAATACCAATAGTGGTCGAATGATTCGGGTTAATCTTGGCTAGTAATTGCTTCACGAGCAAGGTTGGACCGATCGCATTGACAGTGAAAGCGTGTAATAGATGTTCAGCTTCTAAACTACGCCATGTCTTTTCAGGATGCAAAATGTCGTCATGTAACCATCCCGTCGCGATAAATACCCAATCTATGTTTACATTGTCGGGTAAACATTTTAAAGCATGGCTAATGCTGACGGGATCGGTAATATCGAAGGCAATGTCTTGTGTCGCTGCAGTTAACGGCAGCAACTTAGCAGTGTCTCGCGCTAAACGTATCAGCGTAATTGATGGGAATTGCTCTGCTAGTTGTAGACAAAAAGCCTGACCAATTCCCCCAGAAGCCCCTGCTACCAATACACACTCAGGCGGCGCATTGGATAAGCGTTTTAAAATAGACTCAGCCATTACAAACCTCCAATTAATGAAAGAATTTTAATTTACAATATAGCAAGTACTTTAAATAGTTAAATGTCATGACGGTAATTACGGTGACAATTTTTACTGTTGAGATGTAAATCAACCAATCCAAAAGTCATCCATTGTCAAAACGGGTTTTCCTGTCAGTGTAACAAAACTACTCGCTACTAATTTCCCACTACCATCTTCATCATAAGATAAACGTCCAGTCGCCGTATCGTAAAGCAAATGCTACATTGCCAGTAATCACATATATCAATAGCCATAACAAAAACAAATTTTTCATATTACCCGAATAGTAAGTCTATAATTTTATGAGGTTATCATGGCATAGTTTTGGGAGTTTTTGAAATTTGATTTTGGTAATTACCAATGACCTAGCATAGGAGATTTTTAGGACTGTGGCGCGTTGAGTCTCCAAGCACCCACAAGTATTAAAGGATTTAGTCGGGGCGTCAGTTAATCTTAAAACGTGCATAATAGAGAACGTCGTGATGTAGGTGATTGACATAAATGTAATTACAAAATTGCATTGTGTTTACATAAATTATTTATTTTTTTTATCACTCTTGAGCTTGGGCAGTACCCTGACAAAATTATACAAATACATAATAATTATGCGCTACAATATAGTACCTAGTGATATAATGTAAGTTGAAATGAATCCCTATACCCGTATTTTTAAAAATAAAGCCTACACGCGGTTCGCTAAAAAAACTGACATTAAAGATTGTGATTTGTGTAAAGCGGTTGCTAATGCAGAAAACGATTTAATTGATGCCAATTTAGGCGGAGGGGTTATTAAGTAACGCGTTGCAAGAGATGGCGAAGGGAAATCGGGTGGTTTTCGAACCCTAATTTTATTTAAAATAGGTAACCGTGCATTTTTTGTTTAGGGATTTGCGAAAAATGAAAAAGATAATATCGATACTAACGATTTAGTTTCGCTAAAGAAATTAGCCGCTATCATGCTTAATTACACTGATGCCGAGCTAGAAAATTCACTTAATAAAAATATTTTGATAGAGTTACATTGTCATGAATAAACAATACCGTAGCAACATTATGGCCGCTGTTCATGAAACTGCCGAAGACTTACATGATGCAGGTTTAATGGACAAATTTACCATGCGTGAATTCGATGAGCTCTGTTTAACACCAATTCGTCATTTTGTACCGGAAGAAATTCGTCAAATCCGTGAACGTGAGAACGTCAGTCAAAGTGTATTTGCAAATTACCTAAATGTATCAAAAGGAATAATAAGCAAGTGGGAATGTGGCGAAAAACGTCCCTCAGGTGCATCCCTTAAACTGTTGGCATTAGTTGAAAAAAACGGGCTTTCTGCTATTGCATGAATCAGTTCGGGTCGAAATACAAGCTCACCACTCACATAGAAGTTGTTGCAAGCCACCAAAGCATGTCTGCGTTTTCATTAGTATTAATTAATTTTAACGATAGATATGTAAACAGAAGTATTAAACATATCCTATTTCAATCAAACAAGGTAATCGTCACATTTTTTATTAGCAAGCATACATTTAATTTTCAAATACCTTAAAAATGTAAATTATTCACCGGCTAGCGCTAAAATTTGATCCAGGAGTTGTTCACTAATGAAAATATCTGAGCAACGCAGGGAAGTGATCGCGGGTTTAATTGTAGCAATGAATCCTGAATCTTTTGCCAAAAGCAATACCCCAAGACTTCCCATCACTTCGAGATTATTAAGATATGCCACTTTCTTTGCCCGAGCATCATCGATTAATAAAAGATCCGCTGAGAGTTCTTTGTATAAAGCAATAGCTGCTAATTCACCTTTACCTAATCCGTTAGATTTATCAATGGGAATAACCGATGAAACGTCACACACCTTAGATTGCAAATAGAATTGTAAAGCATGCGATTCAGCTTTATGCATAACACATACTTCATCATAAACGGCTTGCGGTACTTTTACGACACCAAAAAGATCATCTAATAAATGCAGTCCATCGCAAATGGATAAGGCCACCAACGCAGAGCTATCGGCAATAACAATCATGAATAATGTCTTTGCTTAAAACGTAAAATATCATCTTCAATTGCATCGGCTGACGTATTAATTGAGCTGATCCCGTGCTTTTTACATGCTACTAAAAAATCGTAGATATCTACTTCCGCAAATTCACATACCGCACCACGTGAAAGTTGACCTGACTGAAACATCAATAATCCTGCATATAACTTAATTTGTTGACTAATCTGGCTTTGGTTTTGCCCTTGTACAAATTGTTCAGGAATGTCTAAAGTGAGTTGCATGGTGTTCCTACTTGCTTAATTTAGCCTTGAGATGGCTTTTAATTGTACACATTTTAGAATTGTGATTCAAAAGACTATCATTAAAAACTTTTTACCCATTAATATTTTCAACATTTGCAGATAGCATTACATAATGTATGTTTATTTTAATTCCCTAAAAACACTTGGCAATTGAATAGGTAAAAAATATTTTTTAAGGTCAGCATAATGTCTTTTAGACTGTATCCCGCAATGCGCAACAATTTAAAATTTAATAACTAAACCTATAAATAAAAAAAATAAAACTGTTTGTTTATAAATCTAAAATCCATAATGACTACCAACTACCTGTGTTATCTATTGATGTCCATGGCTCACGGGGTGACAACGGTTCACCTTTTTGAAGTAGCTCGATCGAAATCCCATCAGGCGATTTAATGAATGCCATGTAACCGTCCCTAGGTGGGCGATTTATTGTAACGCCTT
>CAINHP010000022.1 GCA_903848905.1 uncultured Pseudomonadota bacterium | reverse complement strand
TTTCATTGGGTCATTGGGGTCTTGATGTGTCATTTGCGTGGTCATCAATTTTAAAAACTGATCTTGACCCAAAGTGGTTTGCTTTTTAACGGCTGCGCGTGATGCTGCAGCAGTGGTTGCGTCTAGTGTAGTGGTGGTTAAGTTCGCATATTTATCTGCGTTAGATGTTGTGGCGGCGACCATAAATTTCTCCTATTGCCCCATTTTTAAAGTTTGCAGCATCATTTGTTTTGCTGTATTTAAAACCTCGATGTTATTTTGGTATGAACGTGATGCTGACATCATGTTCGCCATTTCTTCGACGGAATTCACATTAGGTTTAAAAATGTAACCGTCTTTGTCTGCCATAGGGTGATTTGGTGCATATTCCATCACCGCTGGCGCTTTACTTTCCACGATACCGCGAATCTCAACTTTACTGGCAGCATTTTGTGCGTCAATGACGTTTTTAAGCTCAGCACCAAAAACGGGTTGACGTGATTTGTAAACACTGCCTGCACTGCTACTTACGCTGTTTGCGTTCGCAATATTACTGGCCACTAAGTTTAAACGCACTGTCTGTGCATTCATGCCGCTGCCGGCAATATCAAAAATATTTAAAGATGACATAATTAAACTTGTCCTGTAAGTGCTGATCGTAATTCGTTAAATTTACCACCTATAAATTGCAAGCTAGCTTGATATTGCAATGAGTTCTCAGCGAACTTAGCTTGCTCAATGTGTTCTTCAACGGTGTTGCCGTCAAGTGACACTTGATTTGGGTTACGGTATTTCAGTCTTGCTCCCAAAAAAGGCATTTCTGGCGCGAAATGTCCTGCTTGTGTGTGCGCTAATAATGTTTGCTCTGTTGTTGCTTGTTTTAGTGCGGTCGAAAAATCCAAATCACGCGCTTTAAAATTAGGTGTATCTGCATTAGCCATGTTTGCAGCTAAAATTTCACCGCGCTTTTCACGCAAAGCAAGCATCATCGGGCTACTTCCAAGTGCTGCGTTAAAACTAATTGCCATAATAATGTCTCCTGAAAAATATTTTTTTGGTTTTTAAAATTTAAAGCACACTTTATGCCATTCAATGTCAAATATTAAAAATCAGTAATTTGTTTTTTTCTGGGTATTTCTCGTCAAAAGGTTATCGTCAGAAATTATATAAAGTTAAAATTTATTTTATGTAGTCAGGGATAAATTTTTACGGTGTTGGGGGGTGAGTTATAGTGCCAAGAAGTTGTCGAATGATATTTGACTTATTTTATATGTAAAGATTTATTTTTTATCTTATTGAAAATAATGTCTATTTTTAGTTGTGGCATTTAAAATGCTTTTTGCTTGTTAAGCGATTACGTTAATGAGTTAACCCAACCGATTATGTTTAAATTGATACTTATTTTTGTCTGTGCATTTGCTTTTGTGAATGCAACTCATGCCGAGCCACAATGGCAAACTCATGAATCAATTTATGAGGCGGTTAAAGCCTATGTTGCTCAAAATATTAATACGACTGCAGAGTATGAAATTAATATAGTGCCGTTAGCGAGTCGCTTAAATTTAGTGTTATGCGAGCAACCCATGGAAATATTTACGCCTAACTTGGTGAAGGCAGGGCGCGCTGCTATTAACGTGCGCTGTAATTCACCAAAAAAATGGGCAATTTTTGTTCCTATTATTATTACACCATTTGAAAATATTGTAGTTTTAACGCAGAATATGCAGCATGGTGACAAAATAACGGAGCATCATGTTGCTTTAGCACGTAAAAATGTGACGCAATTGCACAATAATTATATGACTGATTTAACTCAGGTGATAAATAAGCAAATTTCGCATAATTTATCTGCTGGAGCAGTTATAACAACAAAAGATTTTTTTGAGGCTAAGTTAATAAAGCGCGGTGATCATGTCATGATGACGTCGTCAAATTCAGGAATTGCAATTCGAATGAGTGGGATTGCGCAATCGGACGGCAGTCGTGGTCAGGTGATTCGCGTTAAAAATCAAAACTCTGATCGTATGGTGAATGCGACAGTGATTGATACTGGTGTTGTTGATGTGATGCATTAGCAACAAAAAGGAATAATTTCTTGAATTTCAGCTAAAGATTTTTTGTGTCTTGCCGATAACTTTGTCTAACATACAGATAAACTTTAAACGCAAAACTTAAGTATGTGTAAATTATCGTTACAGTTTTGTGATAACTTCTATTTCTAAGGGGCTCGGCATGGCTATCGAAAGAATCAAAAATACAGGAGCAGCATCTGTTCCAGTAAAAACTCCCGCAAAAAGCGAGAGTTCGGCATCATTATCTTTTCAATCACTAATTAAAAAAAGTTTGACTGAAAATAGCGCCACTCAAACAACACCAGTTGCAGACATAAAGGCGACTTTAGCAACAGATAGTGTGGTTTTAACTAATTCTGTTCAAGAAATTAAAAAAAGTTTTGAATCATTTCCTGAGTCTAGTCTTGATATGCAGCGTATAGAGCGTATTAAGCAAGCGATTGAAAATGGGACTTATGAAATTAACCCAGATCGTATCGCGCAAAAAATGATTCAATTTGAATTTTCACAGGGTCAAAGCAACGGCACATAGTTTATGATTGAGCATACATTTCCAATTGCAGAGCAGTTAATTAGCAATGCGCTACAATTAGCGCAAAGGCTTTGCCAACAGCTTACCCAAGAGGCGGAGGCACTAGTCCGCCAGCCACAATCTGCATTTATTAGTACAGTGGCTAATAATAAGCGAGATTTGGTGATGCAATTGGATATGTTCAACAAACAACTTGAGCAGATTTTAGCTGCAGAGAATTTACCGCTCTCTCCAGAAGGAGTGGAGTCCTATTTTCAAATGGCATTAATTAATGGACTGTCGCCTACTATTGTGAAAATGAATTGGGATGACTTGATGATCGTGTGCACCGATTGTAAAAAATTAAATGAACAAAATGGCGCGAGCATTGAAATTTTAGCAAGAAACAATAAACGTACAATTCATATTTTAAAAGGCAAGTCCGAAGTAGTGACACGATATAGCCGTGATGGTTCAGTTGTCAGTGACTTCCAAAATAGTACGTTAGTGTCAGTTTGATTTCGATTTTACTATTTTGTTTTTGAAAAGCATTTCCTTTGCATGAGCAACTGTTTTTTCAGTTAAATCCACGCCACCTAGCATTCGCGCAGTTTCAGTAATTCGTTGTTCGTCAGAAAGTAAAAATACCCTTGAGGCAGTCATATCCGAGTGATGTTCTTTTTGAACAAATAAGTGCTGATGAGCCTGTGCGGCCACTTGTGGTAAATGTGTAACGCACAAAACCTGGCGATTTTTGCTCAACTCACGCATTTTTTGGCCCACAATTTCAGCAATTCCTCCCCCAATACCTGAATCCACTTCATCAAAAATGAGCGTCGGCGTTGTTTTATCGCTCGCGGTGGTCACTTGTATAGCTAAACTAATGCGCGATAATTCTCCTCCTGAGGCGACTTTCGATAATGGTTTAGGTGGCAGTCCTACGTTTGCGCTAATCAAAAAAAGCACATCATCATAGCCATTGAAACGGGGTGTATTACTCGCTTGCGAATGAATTTCAATAATAAATTCACCATTTGGCATACCCAACTCTTTCATCATTTTTGAAATATGTTCTTGGAGTATTAGTGCGCTTGATTTGCGTTGAGTAGAGAGTTTTTCGGCTAACGGAATGAACATTTCTTGCCAGTGATTCGTTAATTTTTCAAGCTCTGTTATACGATCTGCACTGTTACTAATTTGAGCTAATTCATTTTTCAAATGCTGTTTACGACCGAGGAGTTCTTCAGGTTTGACTTGATGTTTACGGCTTAACGCTTGTAGTACCGCTAATTGCGCTTCAATTTCTTGGAATTCAATTGGATCAGCTTCTTGATTTTCTAAAAAATGGCGTAGTTCATAAACCGCCTCTTCAATTTGGATTTGCGCCTCCGTGAGAAGGGTAGTAACAGATGTTAATTCGGGTGCAAATTGCAATAAGCTCGAAATGGATTTGACACTATTTTTTAGTCGAGCGTGGATGGATTTATCTTGATCATAAATCACTTCAATTTGCTCTTGTCCTGTACTTAAAATTTGCTCTAAATTGGCGAGTTTTCGATGTGTGTCGGAGAGTTCGTTGTAGTCAAATTGGTCTAAATTGAGTGTTTCTAACTCCTCAAATTGATAACGCAAAAAGGCTTCGCGCTGTGTGTCTTCGAGGCGTTTTGCTTTGAATTGCTCAAGTTGATGTTGTGCCTGTTGCCAGTTGGTGTAACAGCTATTGATTTCCGCGAGTAAGGTCGTATTTTTGGCATAATTGTCAAGTAATCGACGCTGTTCATCGTTTTCGAGTAATTTTAAATGGGCGTGTTGACCTTGTATTTCAACTAGTTGGCTAGTTAATCGTTGCAGTGTTTGCAGGGTAACAGGGCGATTATTGATATAGGCTTTTGACCGACCGTCACTATTGATGACGCGTCGAATTAAACAGCTATGATTTTCTTCATCAAAGGCGTTTTCTTGTAGCCATTCTGCAGCGCTAGGCAGTGCGGTCAAATCAAACTCTAAATTGACTTCTGCGCGTGTGCAATTGGGTCTTACATAATCTGGTGTGGCTCGCTCACCTAATGCGAGTGTTACTGCGGTGAGTAAAATAGATTTTCCCGCCCCAGTTTCGCCCGTTAAAACCGACATGCCTTGTGTTAAGTCGAGTTGCAGGTTTTTCACAATAGCAAGATCAAGAATAGTCAGATTTCGAAGCATAGTATGGTTTTTTAGTTGGCTGTGTTCTGATTGCGTGCGATGACTAAAACACGCCTATTTATCTTAGTTTACCACGTGTGCCTAGTTTTTTAGAATTTGAAATTCAAGTGTATTGTTTTGTTGTAAATTCACGCTATTTTGTGAAAAATGGTAGAATTCAAATTTTAGAAATAGGGGGGGGATTTTATGTTTAAAAGAATCGTTTTATTTGGTTTGGCGGCTTTATTTTATGCTACGCAATCACCTAGTTTCGCTGAAAGTTATGATGTGGTGCAGCAGCAAAGAATGGAAAACGAAATCAACGCGTTGAGAAATTTTGTGGTGGAATTGGAAGAGCGCATTAAGCAATTAGAGCGCGAACAAGCCGGGAAAGCCAAGGTCGGTGGTGATTTAGTGTCGAGTAATGAAGTTAAAAATGAGCCAAAACTTGAGCCAAATTGGCGAGATAAACACACTTGGGCACTCATCAAAGAAGCTATGTCAACCGAAAAGGTTAAGGCCATATTAGGGCGTCCCGCCCGTGTGGATGATTTGGGGAACGGTCATCAAAAATATGTCTATCAAGGTGAGGTGATAGGTTCGGGCATGGTGAACGGTAACATTGAGTTTTATGAAAATCGTGTATACGAAATTCATTCGCCTAATTTTTAATAGTAATTATCCCTAATTAAGGGCGGCGTGCGTCAACAAATCTATCGCGCCAGTAATTTGTTTTCAAGCTTGAAACCATTACTTTTCCTGCACGCGAACTTGGGGCATGAACAAAATTGCTCTCGTTAACGTATATGCCAACGTGCGAAACAGTCTTGCCGCTGGTGTTGAAAAAAACTAAATCACCAGAGTGAATGTTATTTTTAGGTACAGGCATGAGAGTATCTTTCATTTCACTGACGGTACGGGGTAGATGCACGCCATTGTGTTCATAAACGTGTTTTACAAAACCGCTGCAGTCAAAACCTTCTTCAGGCGTGTCTTTACCGTAACGATAGGGTGCGCCTTGCAGACTTAACGCATAATCGACAGCAGGTGGAATGACTTCTTTTTCAACAGGACGAGTAGCCATAGGCGTTGGTTTTACGTCCACTGTTCCTGCACACCCAGATAGTAAGGCTATCGTGAGTGGCAGAAGCAACGGCTTCAAGTAGGGTAAATCGTTTTTTGTCGAAATAGTCGATAATTTATTCACGGCAATCACAAAATGAGTTAAAAAATAAACGCTGCTGAGTGGTAGCAGCGTCTTCCAAGTAAAAATTAAACATAAGAACGCACATAATCACGGGCAAAATGATTTAGAGGCGATTTGTTTTGTTGAAACTCTATATATACACGATGTACGTCAAGGGGCGTAATGTGTGCGTAAATACCAAAACCAGTTTGGTTAATAAATTCATCACTGAGTGTTTCAAGAAATAACCACCAAATGGAATCATTGTGTTTTTCTTGCTGTGTATCCATTGTTGTCACCTGCGTTTTTTGAAATAAAGTTAATGTCAAATTATTGTCGGGATAAAACGCATCGATTTCTTGCGACTTGGGGTATGATGACAAATTTGGTGCCTAGAGCACCTTATTTATACTCGACCTTTTTCATCTCTTTTTAATGTCATGACCTTAAAAATCGCGCTTGTCCAAACAAATAGTCTAGTCGGCAATATTGACTTTAACTTTAACCAAATCACGGAAATCGTGATGAAAACGCGCAGTGAATCTCCCGTTGATTTAATCGTGTTCCCTGAGTTAGTCCTCACGGGTTATCCTCCGGAAGATTTACTGCTTCGCACCGACTTCATTTCTCAAGTCAATGGTATTTTATTTGAATTAGCAAAACTCGCGCCAGAAATTGCAATCGTTATCGGTTTTCCAGAAATATTTAAGGGGAAATTATATAACAGTGCGGCTGTACTGCTTTCAGGTGACGTTTTAACGATTTATCGTAAACAAAAATTACCGAATTATGGTGTGTTTGATGAACAGCGTTATTTCTCTGCGGGCACGGATTCGTGTGTATTTGAGCTGAAAGGTCAATATATTGGCATTGGTATTTGTGAAGATACATGGCATAGCAAGATTGTTGAGGCTACTAAAAAGGCGGGAGCAGAAATATTGGTGACATTAAATGCCTCACCATTTCATTCTGGCAAAGCACAAAAGCGTGAGTCAATTATCAGTAAGAATGCGAGCGCTGCACAGTTGCCAATTGTGTACGTCAATATGGTCGGTGGGCAGGACGAGTTGGTTTTTGATGGTGCTTCATTTGTGATGAATAAAAACGGTGAAGTTGTTCTTCGTGCACAAGAATTTGTGGAAGAAGTTCGCATCATTGAATTTGACGGATCGGAGCCTATTCCTGCTTACTGTGCACCGTCGTATACACCTTTGAGTAGTGATTACGCGGCATTAGTCTGTGGTACGCGTGATTATGTGTATAAAAATGGCTTTAAAGGCGCAATATTAGGATTGTCCGGCGGGATTGATTCGGCCTTGGTGCTGGCTATTGCGGTGGATGCGTTGGGCGCAGAAAATGTGGAGGTGGTTTCCTTGCCTTCGCGTTACACACAAGCGATGAGTAATGACGATGCTAAGGAGCAAGCATACATTTTAGGTGTCACGTATCACTGTATTCCCATTGAGCCTGCTGTGAATGCATTTACTGCCATGCTTGAAGACACTTTTGCTAATATGCAAAGTGATACCACAGAAGAAAATATTCAAGCACGTTGCCGGGGTGTGGTGCTCATGGCTATGTCAAACAAACAAGGAAAATTGCTGCTGACTACAGGGAATAAAAGTGAAATGAGCGTGGGTTATGCAACGCTTTATGGGGATATGGCAGGGGGATTTGCACCAATTAAAGATGTTCCAAAGCTTTTGGTCTATGCGCTTGCCAAGTATCGCAATCAACTTTCACCAGTAATACCTGAGCGTGTTATCACGCGACCTCCCTCGGCGGAACTTGCGCCAAATCAATGTGATGCCGATTCACTTCCTCCTTATGAAATACTCGATCCTATTTTGCAACGCTACATTGAAGAAGATCAATCCTCTCAGCAAATCATTGATGCGGGTTTTGATAAGCAGGCGGTGGCGCGAGCGATTTCACTCGTTGACCGCAGTGAATATAAACGTAGACAGTCTGCGCCAGGGATTCGAATTAGTGTGCGTGCATTTGGGCGAGATCGACGCTATCCAATTACTTCGGGTTATCGTGGCACATAAGGCGCTTTAGAATGTTAGAATAGCATTTATATATTATTTTCTTTTATTGACAAGAGGAACATCATGCGGAATTTGAAATCTTTTCCCGCGTTGCTTGGCAGTTTGATTGCCGTCGCTGTGGTTTTATTTGTTGCTTTTCATTTCATCTTTATCGATTTTTTTGTTGATTTATGGTGGTATCAATCGCTGAAACTCGAATCGTATTTTTGGCTGCGCTTACTGTATAAATTTTTTCTTTCTGGTGGTGTGACGCTAGTATTTTTCGGTATTTTCTTTTGTCACTTTTGGATTGCCTCACGACATTTAGGGCTTAATCCAATTGAAAATTTAAGTCGCCAGCAAAGCGGTCATTTTCAAAAATTTGCGGATACGTTTGTGTCTGGATCGGTAAAGATTTACACACCCATTTCATTAGTATTAGCCATGGTGATTGCATCACCTTTCTATTCTCAGTGGGAATCAACGCTACTTTACTTTTTTGGTGGCGCGTCGGGCGTGAATGAAACGATTTATGGAAATGATGTCAGCTTTTATATGCTTTCCTACCCAACGTATCAACTCATTCAACAAGGATTGCTCATTACTGCGATATTAGTGTTTGGTATGGTAGGTGCATTGTATTTTTTTGAACATACTTATATTCCAAATCAAAATAAACATTATCCCAAAGGCGCGAAAATTCATTTAACGTTGTTGATCGGGTTTGTGGTGGCGTTTGTGCTTTGGGGCTTTATGCTCGAGCGTTTTTCGCTGCTATACACCAATACGCATGAACCTGTTTTCTTTGGTCCAGGCTTTTTGGAAATTCGCTATCAACTCCCACTCATTTGGGCAGCCATGGTGACATTCTTTGTTGCTGCCTTAATTGCGATTCATTTTGTGCATTCAGATGACCACGAACATAAAAAACCACTTTGGATTTCACTTGCGCTGTTTGTTTTTGTTTGGCAGTTGCAACAATTTCAGTGGATTCCCGATATGTTGCAACGTTTTGTGGTAAACCCTAATCCGGTAAAAGCCGAAATGTCGTTTATGAAACACAATATTGATTCGACATTGGCAGCGTACAGTTTGGATCATATCAATGTGGTCGAGATGAACGTGAAACTCGATGCAGCGCAAGATATTGAAACATGGGGCAGTCAAAAGCATTTTGAGAATATTCCCGTGTGGGATCGTGAAGATATTATTTTCAGCTATAAACAACTGCAAGAAATTCGTCCTTATTATAAATTTCTAGCGGTAGACGAAGATCGCTATTTCATTTCAAATCATGTACGTCAAGTCAATATTGCCGCGCGTGAAGTGAATGTGTCTAAATTACCCAAAGAAGCGCAAAACTGGGAAAATCGTCATTTGCGCTACACGCATGGCTATGGCGCGGTGATGACTCCCGCAGCGCAAGACGCTGATGCGCCATTAACGTGGTATCTTCGTGATTTAAATATGCACTCAGATGTGAATTTTACGGTAACCCACCCTGATCTTTACTACGGCCTTGAGCAATATGATTACGCGGTTGTTCCAAATAAACTCAATGTGGTTGGTATTGCCACAACAGGCAATGATGCAGCAACCAATGAAGCCTATCATGGTGAAGGCGGCATACCGTTCACTTCTACCTTTAAAAAAGCGTTATTTGCGTTCAAATTGCGCGATGAAAAATTGTTTTTCTCAACCAATATTTCGCAAGAGAGCAAGCTCAAAATTTATCGTAATGTCATCGAGCGTATTCAAAAGTTAACGCCATTTTTGGATTTAGATAAAGATCCTTATTTAGTGATGACAAAAGATCGTTTTTATTGGGTTCTAGATGCTTATACGGTTTCTGATAAATATCCTGTTTCAAAACCTATTCGCAAAGAGGGAATGAATAACGGCGAGCCATTTAACTACATTCGCAATTCGGTTAAAATTGTTGTTGATGCGTTCGATGGGGATGTCGATTACTACATTAGTGATCCTACCGATGCCATTGTCAAAACTTACGACCGAGCCTATCCGAGTTTATTTAAGACACTTGAGGATATGCCAGCCGAATTAAAACAGCATTTGCGTTATCCGCGTGATTTATATGAGTTGCAAATGGACGTGTACGCAAAATATCATCAACAAAGTCCCGAATTATTTTACGAGCAAGCTGAAACATGGGCGCACGCCAATGTTCGCGGTCGTGCCGTGATGCCCTATTATCAAACGATGGATTTTGGTCATTGCAGTGACACAGAAGAGTTTGTATTAATTCATCCAATGACACCAGTGAATCGTAATAATTTAAGTATGATTGGCATGGCAAGTACGCTCGATAAAACGCAGTGTGGTGAGAATAGCTACAGTCCGAATATAACCGTGTACAAATTTGGTAAAGACGTTCAAGTGAACGGCCCTGAGCAAATTGAAGCGCTCACGCAACAGCATCCTGAAATATCACAACAATTTACGTTGTGGGATCAAAATGGCTCATCTGTGGAAATGGGGCGTATGGTGATTTTACCCATGGGCAATACGATTGTTTATGTTCAGCCGATTTACATTGCCTCCACCAAAAATAAAATGCCCGAATTGACGCGTATTATTGTGTCAATGGGCAATGAGATGGTCATGGATACGACGCTACCATCGGCATTTAACCGATTGAAAAATATTTTTACGCATAAATCTCGCGCTGTTGATAGTGCGACATCGAAAACAAATTATGTATCTCACTAAACATTAAAAGGATTGACTGTGCAGATTGAACGTATTGAAGAAGTAAAACAAACGGTAGCGCAACTGTTAGACGAAGCCGCATTCCAAGGTGCCAGTGCGGCTGAAGCGGGGTTGAGTATTGATGATGGTTTATCAGTCAATGCACGTCTTGGCGTAGTTGAGACTATTGAGCATCATTGCAGTCAAGGTCTTGGCATCACTGTGTATTTTGGGCAACGCAAAGGCGCGGCAAGTACGAGTGATTTATCGCCCGAATCGATAAAAGAAACCGTCAGCGCCGCTTGCAGTATCGCACGCTATACCAGTGAAGATGCTTATGCC
Source organism: uncultured Pseudomonadota bacterium (assembly GCA_903848905.1). Classification (GTDB taxonomy): domain Bacteria; phylum Pseudomonadota; class Gammaproteobacteria; order Methylococcales; family Methylomonadaceae; genus UBA10906. The sequence continues at coordinate 2,223 of CAINHP010000022.1, read as the reverse complement.
GGTTTACCAGATGCCGATTTATTGGCGACTGAATTTCCAGATTTAGATTTATATCATCCATGGGCGCTCTCGCCCGATGAGGCGATTGCGCTTGCCATTGAATGTGAAGATGCTGCGCGAAGTTATCATGCGGACATCAGCAATTCTGAAGGTGCATCAGTAAGTACGAATAAAGGCATTAGCGTATTTGGTAATAGTCTTGGATTTTTGCAAGCGCGGATTTCAACGCGTCATTCACTGAGTTGTTCAGTTCTTGCACAACGTGGTGACGATATGCAGCGCGATTATTGGTACACCGTGGCAAGGCGAGCGGAGGGCCTCGAAATGGCGCGTGATGTGGGTATTAAAGCCGCTGAACGCACATTGAGCCGTTTAGGTGGGCGAAGTTTGAGTCCGCGTCAATGTCCTGTTCTATTTTGTGCTGAACTTTCGGGTAGTTTACTCAATTCGTTTGTGGGGGCGATTAGCGGTGGCGCGTTATACCGTAAATCGAGTTTTTTACTTGATTCACTGGGCAAACAAATTTTCCCTGAATTTATACATATTCACGAGCAACCTCATTTAATTGGGGCATTAGGTAGTGCAAGTTTTGACAGTGAAGGGGTGGCAACGCGTCATCGTGATTTGGTGCGCGATGGTATTTTGCAAGATTATGTTCTCGGCACGTATTCAGCCAAAAAATTGGGTTTCAAAAGCACTGGTAATGCGGGTGGTGTGCGAAATTTAACGCTGACGCCAAGCGCGGGTGATTTTGAGTCAATGTTACAGTTACTTGGAACGGGATTGCTGGTTACAGAACTGATGGGGCAGGGTGTAAAAATGGTCACAGGGGATTATTCTCGTGGTGCGGCTGGATTTTGGGTTGAAAATGGCGTGATTGCCTATCCAGTTGAAGAAATTACCATTGCAGGCAACCTAAAAGAGATGTTTAGAAATATTGTGGCGGTAGGCAGCGATGTCGATTATCGCGGTAATGTCCGCGCGGGATCAATTTTAATTGAACAACTCTCCATTGCTGGTAATCATTGATTTCAACGTATCAAAGAAGGGCTTTATAGGGTGTTAGTTGGGTTTTATTCTGAATTAAATGAATAATTTCCATCCGACACCCAGTAAACCACACACTGCAATGACGGGTATAGCGCCAATCTTGTAGCGGACTAAAGCCAAAAGTGCGCCAGCTGAAATAACAATACTCATGAAGTCAAATGCGCCATCAAGACCGTTAGGTAAAAATGTGTGCTGGGCAAAAAATACGGCTAAGTTCAAAATGACACCCACTACAGAAGCGGTAATTGCTGATAGCGGTGCTGTAAATGTTAAATTGCCATGGGTCGATTCAACAATAGGCCCACCAGCAAGGATGAAAAGAAAGCTGGGTAAAAAGGTAAAATAGGTCACCACGAGTGAAGCGATTGTGCCTGACAACAAAAGTTGCTGAGAACCAAAGAGTTCTTGCGTCCATCCTGCAACAAATCCGACAAAAGTGACAATCATAATCAACGGCCCAGGCGTTGTTTCACCTAACGCTAGGCCATCCATCATTTGCGCGGCACTAAGCCAGTGGTAATGGGCAACCGCTCCCTGATAAACATACGGTAGAACAGCGTAAGCACCCCCAAAGGTAAGTAGAGCTGCTTTGCTAAAAAACCATGCCATTTGCGTTAACGCACCTTCCAAGCCATATTGGCTGTAAAGATACGCCATGGCGCCACCCCATAATAGAACCCCAGCCATAATGATTTTTATGAGCCGTCCCCATCGAAAAAGCGCATGCGGAGGAGTGGGCGTGTCATCATCAATGAGTGCGGGTCCATAATGTTTTTTTGCGCTGCCATGTCCATCAGTCACTGAAAAATAGTGAGGCATGAATTTCCCCCCAACAGCGCCTAGAAAAGCCGCACCTAAAACGATCATTGGAAATGGCGTTTGCCAAATAAAAATGGCTAAAAAAGACAACACGGCAAATAGGTATAGCACGCGGTTTTTTAATGCGCGTGATCCGATACGGTAAGCGGCAAATAATACAATTGCTGTCACAGCTGGTTTGATGCCATAAAGTATGGCGGCAATTTCGGGAATATTTCCAAAGCGTAAATAAATCCAGCTTAAAAAAATAAGCAGAAATAATGACGGCAGAACGAATAATACCCCAGCGACAATTCCACCAACTGTTCGATGCATTAGCCAACCTAAGTAAGTGGCTAATTGTTGAGCTTCAGG
>CAINHP010000021.1 GCA_903848905.1 uncultured Pseudomonadota bacterium | reverse complement strand
CATGAGTCGCAAAGGCAATTGCTGGGATAACGCCGTGGCTGAAAGCTTTTTTCATTCTCTCAAAACTGAATGTGTTTTTCATGAACGCTACAAAACGAGAGAACAAGCTCAGGCTTCAATTTTTGATTATATTGAAGTGTTTTATAACCGAAAACGCCGGCATTCCGCTAATAATCAAACGTCGCCTGCTAACTTCGAATCTTTTCGAAATGTAGCTTAACTTTTCTGTCCTGTTTTCTGTTGACGGATCGCACTCAAGAATCCAGGTTTTTTTTATTCACATGAGTATACGCATTTATTTCTTCAATAATTTCAACATCTTTGTTTGATAATATACGTACAATTTTTTGATTTTTATATTCAACCACAGGTACTTTAGATGCTAAAGCCCGTTTTTTTTGGGATCCTTAAATGATTTTTGAACTATTTTTTGTATACTAGCAATTGTCATTTTACTATCCTAAAGATAAGCAGAAGATTACATCAAGTCATTATATCGATTCTTATAGCTAAATGCCGTCTATTATTAACCTTTTCGATTTTTGTCCTCCCTCAGAAAGACCAATACGCTTATTTATTCATGCTTTATAAAAAACTCTTTCACCAATACGGCTGTTGGAAAAAGGGCCAACATCAATGAAAGTGCATGTAAATTCTTAATTCCAGCATAAATAGCACCCAAAATCGATAAGGCACACACAAGAAAACCCATCACCTGACCACGAAAATCACTATCATTGATTGAATGGACTTGCCGTTTCTGCTGATCTACCTGTTGACCTTGCGCATGAATATTGGCTTTCGTTATGCTGTTTTCAATTCGTCGTCGATGATGCCCTTCTTCAATATACGACTCGATAATCTTTTCAGCCGATCCGGGTACTAGTTGATCAAACTCAGCCAATATGGCAGGAGATGGGATGGCAGCACCTTCATGGGGTGTTTCGAGAGGCAACGGCTCAACACCTTCACGTTTAGGAGTTTGCTGCTGCACTTTATGGTGTTTGACTTTGTGTTTATTTCTTCTAAAAGACTGATTCATAATTTTCAATTACCTGTTTTAAATCCCCACCAATTTTCAACCAATCTGCTTTAAGCACAGTAGCCTCTTTTACATTCGGATATCGCAATAACTCAATAGGCTGAATCGATTGTAATTTCCGATTCTTAAACAACGTCGCCGTCGAGGTGATACTTTTTATGAAGCCATTAGTGAAAGCCTGCGTTTTAGAATTCGAATAATCAAGAATCATCAAAACCTCTTTATGTATTTTCTTAGATTTCATCATATCAAAATCTTACATACTGAGAAAGCGACCATTTAACTTTTATAGAAATTACGCATTGATGAAAGTTTTGGATTATGCTTAGAAACCGTCATTGATTGAAGATAGCCGTGATAAGAAAGATAACTCGCCCAAGTACAGCTCGTTGCAATTTATCGATGTATGTCGGTTTTTTATTGAGTCAGCCCCACACTGACATGTTGAATTGCAATAAGATATTGATTTGCAATGAAACTAAGTAACAAGTAGCAGCTACGCTGCATGCTAGCAAGCTCAATTCTTCATAACACTTACGTGTTATTCAGAACATCACTTGCAATTTTTATAAACAACAAATAGAAAACAAATATATTTTATATACTATATGTGTGCGGGTTTTTATAAAAATATCGCATAACCACTTGAAATATATAATCTAATCAAAATTCAGCCAGAAAATTACTCACGTTTTTTAAATAACGCCCATTTAAGCAACGCTGCAGCCAAGTCAGCTTACTCACACCAACCCAGTCAAACTCAAACGCTATTTTGATAGCCTAACGTTCACTATAACAGCCACAAGCCATGTATTTTCTACGTTCACGTAAAATTAAAGCGTTAAGACAGTGTGCTGAATGCTAATAGAAACTGGTGTTGCGCGTTAAAACTGAACGCAGCAATAGGCACAAAAAATTATGCTATCGCTGGTCACCAACGATAACATTTAGAAACTGAACACTATGATACACATAGCCTACAGCGTTTTTTTGATGGAATTTTTACAATGCAGTTTGAGTGTATTTTTAAATAATTACACGCTGTGCAATTTCAATGTCTTTGCGCAGTAAATCGTTAATTAACAAAGTTAATTTTTCAGCATTAAAATCGCACTGCTTAT
>CAINHP010000020.1 GCA_903848905.1 uncultured Pseudomonadota bacterium | reverse complement strand
CCACTGCGCAACAGCATCCACTTTTTTTCGGGATAAACAATAGACAACGCCCACATCACCTTCGTGATGTTTTCGGATGAAATCGAGCAGTTGATGCCGTTCACTTTTGCTTTTTGATGCTTGTTTCTGAACGATGGTGTAGCGAATATTGGGGCGATCAAACCCGCTGATATAAAGTGGCGCGTTTTCAAGTTGTAGTCGCTGTTGAATTTCAAGGCGTGTTCGCTCATCTGCTGTAGCGGTGAGCGCAATGCGCGGTACATTGGGAAATTGCTCATGAAGAACGGATAAATTTAGGTAATCAACACGGAAATCATGTCCCCATTGTGATACACAATGCGCTTCATCAATGGCAAATAAGGATATAGAAAGGGCCTTTAGAAAACGTTTTGTAGACTCAATGGCAAGACGCTCAGGTGCAATATAGAGTAAATCAATGTCACCTTGTTTGAGTTTCAATTCAATATCGCGTGTTTGCTCGCTCGTTAGCGTTGAATTGAGAAAAGCCGCGCGAATACCGAGTTGTTGAAGTGTGTTGACTTGATCTTGCATGAGCGCAATCAAAGGTGAAATGACGACACCTACGCCCTCGCGCACTAAAGCGGGAATTTGATAGCACAACGATTTTCCTCCCCCAGTAGGCATTAACACAAGCGCGTCATTTCCTTCGATGACGCCACTTATAATCGCTTCTTGTTGTCCACGAAATTGCGGATAACCAAAAACGGTATTTAAAATGTTAAGCGCTGCGCTCAATGGGTATTGGGGATGGGATTAGAAAAAAGAGGCAACATAGTAAGCTGTTTTTCACCGATTATTAGTTAGAGATAACGTGTATATAACGAGTTAATTTTAAAATAATAAGACATTAACACAATCGCCGCTGGCTACATGGGTAACATCTTCATCCAAAATGATATAACAATTCGCAGCACTTGCAGAACTTAGTACATGTGAGCCTTGATGCCCTGATGTAGCCACTTCAAGTACCCCGTCAGGCCTTTGCGTGAGAATACCACGTTGAAACTCTTGTCTACCACGTGACTTATTGAGTGGTGTTGTGCAACAGGCTGAAAATAATAATGGTTTTTTTGAATAGGTACTAGTTAAATAGCGCAGGGCGGGTTTTAAAATAATATCAAATGTGGTGGTGACCGCCACGGGATTTCCCGGTAACCCAAAAAAATAACAATGACCTATTCTGCCAAAGGCGAGTGGTTTGCCGGGTTTCATGGCAATTTTCCAGAAATTGACGCTGCCACATTCTGTTAATACATCTTTGACGTAATCGGCATCACCAACAGAGGCGCCACCAGTAGTAATCACTACATCAAATTTTTCGGCAGCTTGCTGGAGCGTTTGTTTTAATAAATCGCGATTGTCTGCTATGACACCGCCATCAAACACCTCATAATTGGGGTTTTGCAATAAACCATGCAAACTGTAGCGATTGCTATCGTAAATTTTTCCTATGGTAAGCTTTTCACCTAAGCCAATTAACTCATCACCTGTTGAAAAATACGCAATGTTGAGTTTTCGTATAACGTTGACATTTTCAATGCCTGCTGAGGCCAAAAAACCCAAATCAATCGCGCTAAGCGTTTTATGTGCAAGGCAAAGCGGATCACCTACGCAGACATCTTCTCCTATTTGGCGAATATTTTTGCCAAATTGTATGTCTGATGGAAAATGAATACTGGAATCCTGTGTGTTCACTTGCTCTTGCATAATCACCGAATCGGCGTTATCCGGTACGATGCCACCTGTAAAAATGCGCACACACTCGCCCTTATTTAACTGGCCGTTAAAAGGACTGCCGGCAAAGACAACACCAATTTGAGTTAGTGTAAAGGGTGAGTTAGTTGACATTTCTTGGCTAGAAAACGCATACCCATCCATCGCGGAATTTCGAGCAAATGGCAGATTATTTGGCGCATAAATTGTTTGTGCTAACGTTCGTCCAAAAGCGTGTTTTAATGGAATTAGCTCACTTTGGGTGAGTGGGGTGAGTGCTGCAGAAATACGCTCTTGTGCCTCATTAACACTTAGCAGCGGTTTTTTTTCATAGATAACGCAAGATTCAATGCTCATGATTTTAAAAAGGTATGCAAAATAAACGCTGCAATCTCAGCAGGCTGATTTAAATCTAATAATGGTAAGTGAGGTGGAGTATCTAAAGCACTGTCACTGGCAAGCGCGATAATATGTTTATCATTGGGATATAAAAGCGCCTGTCCTAAACTGGGACGATGTAGCTCAATTTTAGCAAAGGCCTCACTGCGAAAACCTTCCACTAAAATCAAATCGACTTGCTCTGGTGAAAATAATGCAAGTTGACTAGCTAGTTCCGGTTCGGTTTGATGATAAAATTCTTCAATGATGGCGCGACGGTATTTTGAAACCAGCACAACTGGGGATGCACCAGCTTCACGCAGACGAAAGCTATCTTTTCCAGCGTGATCAATGTCAAAATTATGATGGCTGTGTTTAACGAGTCCCACGCGCAAACCGGAGGCCTTGATTAAAGGCAAAACTTGCGTAATTAAGGTGGTTTTTCCTGTGCCGCTGGCTGCAGCAAAACCCAGTACAGGAATCGTTGAAAAGTTGCTTGTCATCGTTTACAGCCGTCAAAAGAAAAATGGTTCATTAAAATTTAAAAAGAGGGTGGGGTGTGCAACAAATTATTTTATTTTTAGTCGCCTTTTTTATCGCGCAAGCATTAATGCAAACGCCATCAGCGACACTTAAAAAATATGGCAAAATTTTGTTGATTAGCATTTTTGGTATGTTGTTTAGCTATTTACTGGCAACGGGGCGACTCAATTGGTTTTTTGCCTTCATTATTATGACCGTGACATTTTTATTTCGTTTATTACCTGCCGCGCTACATATTATGCCGCATTGGCAATCGATTCAAAAGCTTTGGATGCAATGGAAAAACACGCGTTTTGAGCAAGGGAATAGTGATTCAACGCAAGAGGGTTTCCATGAAAGATCAAATCATACACCTAGTGGAAACAAAATGTCGCGAGAAGAAGCCTACGATGTTTTAGGTTTAACACCGCAGGCATCTCAATCTGATATTGTGACTGCCCACCGAAAACTGATGCAAAAAATGCATCCAGATCGCGGTGGTTCAACGTATTTAGCCGCTAAAATAAATTTAGCCAAAAAAACACTTTTACCCTAAATTTAGCTTAAACGTGGTACTCGTCAATTTGATCAAAATTTAAATAACGATACGTTTCATCTGCGTTTTGGGTATGCATCGTTGTATAGTGCATATATTCCTCAAATGTTGGAATTTTGCCCAAAATAGAGCAAACCGCTGCCAGCTCTGCTGACGATAAAAACACATTCGTGTTGTCACCTAAACGATTTGGGAAGTTTCTCGTAGATGTCGACACTACGGTGGCACCTTCTTTAACGCGAGCTTGATTGCCCATGCAAAGTGAACAGCCGGGCATTTCAAGTTGGACGCCTGCTTTTTCAAACGTATCGTAATACCCCTCTTGCGTGAGTTGCGTCACGTCCATTTTGGTTGGCGGTGCAATCCAAAGTTTGCTAGGTAAATCCCCTTTTTGTTGCTTGAGTAAATTCCCCGCTGCGCGGAAATGCCCAATATTGGTCATACAAGATCCAAGGAACACTTCATCGATGACTGTTCCCGCAACGTCAGAGAGTGCTTTAATATCATCGGGATCATTTGGACAGGCGAGTAGCGGTTCTTTAATATCGTTGAGGTTGATATCAATAATTTCAAAATATTCGGCATCGCCGTCTGCTTCAAGTAAAACGGGACTGGCTAGCCAATCTTGCATTTTTGCAATGCGTCGCTCAATGGTCCGAACATCCCCATACCCTTGTGAAATCATCCATTTTAAAAGCGTGATGTTTGAATTTAAGTATTCCTCAATAGGTGCTGGGTTTAATTTTACCGTACAGCCTGCCGCACTGCGTTCGGCTGACGCGTCAGATAATTCAAAGGCTTGCTCAACTTTTAAATCGGGCAACCCTTCAATTTCCAAAATGCGACCTGAAAAGACATTCTTTTTACCTTTTTTATCAACGGTGAGTAACCCACGTTGTATTGCGGCGTAGGGAATAGCATTGACTAAATCACGCAAGGTAATGCCGGGTTGCATCTCACCACTAAAGCGCACAAGGACAGATTCGGGCATATCTAGGGGCATTACACCCGTTGCGGCAGCAAATGCAACCAATCCCGATCCGGCAGGAAAAGAGATGCCAATAGGGAAACGTGTGTGCGAATCACCGCCTGTACCCACGGTGTCGGGTAAAAGCATACGATTGAGCCATGAATGAATAATCCCATCACCAGCACGAAGCGAGACACCACCGCGATTCATAATGAAGTCAGGTAGCGTATTTTGCATGGTAATGTCAATGGGCTTTGGATAAGCCGCCGTATGACAGAATGATTGCATTACAAGATCGGCCGAGAAGCCTAAACACGCTAAATCTTTCAATTCATCGCGTGTCATAGGGCCTGTTGTATCTTGAGAGCCGACGGTGGTCATTTGTGGTTCACAGTAAGTGTTTGGACGTACACCTAATACGCCACATGCTTTACCCACCATTTTCTGTGCGAGTGTAAAGCCTTTGCCGCTGTCTAGTGCATCGACTGGGCGTTTGAATACGGTTGATGGCGCTAAATTTAATGCAATTCGCGCTCTATCGGTTAAGCCGCGTCCAATAATTAAGGGAATACGACCCCCAGCGCGAACTTCATCGAGCAGTACATCGGTTTTTAATTCAAAGCTGCAAATGAATTCGTTGTTTTCATGATGGCGTACTTCACCTTGATAGGGATAAATATCAATCACGTCTCCCATGTTTAACTGACTAATATCACATTCAAACGGAAGTGCTCCGGAGTCTTCCATGGTATTGAAAAAAATTGGCGCAATTTTACCGCCAATACACACGCCGCCTTCACGTTTGTTTGGAATATAGGGGATATCATTGCCCATAAACCATAAAACAGAGTTAGTTGCCGATTTACGAGAAGAACCCGTACCAACAACATCGCCCACATACGCAACAGGAAAGCCTTTTAGTTTGAGTTCATCAATTTGCTGCTGCGCATTGCTGATGCCTTCACGGGGCATTTTGAGCATGGCTTTTGCGTGCAGTGGAATATCGGGTCGTGACCACGCATCTGGGGCGGGTGATAAATCATCAGTATTGGTTTCACCGGTCACTTTAAATACGGTGACGGTCAGTTTTTCAGGCACGGCAGTTTTTGCTGTAAACCACTCTGCCTGCGCCCATGACTGCATCACTTGCGCAGCAAATTTATTGCCCGAGTTCGCTTTAGCTTGAATGTCGTGGAATGCATCAAAAATAAGAAGAGTGTGTGATAAACCGTTTGCAGCAATAGCGCATATGTCGATGTTATCACTATCAAGTAATTCGATTAATGGTGCAATATTGTAACCGCCGAGCATGGTTCCAAGTAATTGCGATGCATGCTCAGGCGTTAGTATGGGCGAGCTTGTTTCTTTTTTCGCGATAGAAAATAAAAATCCTGCTTTTACATACGCCGCTTCATCAACACCTGCGGGTATACGATTTTCAAGCAAATCTAAAAGCGTTGACTCCTCGCCTGCAGGTGGATTTTTAAATAGTTCACATAAATCTGCAACTTGCTTAGTATCTAATGGTTTGGGTACAACGCCTTGATCGGCGCGTTCTGCAACATGTTTGCGATAATTTTCTAACATATGAATCCTGAGTTTTTAATAAAAGTAAAATAAGTAAATAGCATTTAGGGCATTTTATTTTTAAAGTAATTGTCGAAAATTCCGACAATAGGTTAACGGCGCAATTATCGCGTGCAACATACAATTTATTTTATTCGATTTCATTGCCTAATAAAGGCGAGGTTCGTCATGCCAGATTTTAATATTTCATCCGCTGCGAATACTGCTATATATAATACGCAAGCCACTACAAAAGTGGCAACCATGGATAATGGTAATTTAGCAAACCGTGCGGCAAATCAGTCCGCCTTTACATCATACATTAGTCAAGCTTTAGCACAAATAGGTGTTGCGAACCCCACAGCGGTTTTAGCGCCTGTCATTAGTGGCGCAAGTAAAGCCAATGCAAAAGGCCAAGATTCTCAAAAGTCGGTGAGTAATTTCATTCAAGATTTATTTTCAATCTTGGGTGATAAAGAAACAAAAAAACTACCAGCGCCCGCTAAACAGCAAACAAAATCGCAATCTGCGACGTTAACAACTGATTTTGCCATTGCAGCGTATTCCTCAGAGGAAAGTGCTGCGGTTGATCATATCGTTTCTAATTTACAAGCATTAGTCAATCAATTTGAAACGGCAGAGCGTGAAGGGACGGGTCATTCAGGAGAGATGGCAGTATTAAATCATAGTTTTCAGCAAATTTTGGACGCGCAAGGTGCGGGAGCAAAGAATAAAACGACTCTAGGGAGTTTTTTAAATGCGCTTGCTCAAAATCTGCAAGGCAAGAGTCCATTGGGCATTATTCTTGACGCAAAAGCTTAAAAAATCCATCGTCACCAGCCAAAAAAAAGCGCGGCTAAATAAAGCAGCGCTAATCATTGTAAAATTAGGCGTTTAGATAACGCATAAGCCCAATTCTAATCAATAATCTTATAATTATCTGAAGACGCATTTACGCGATCACGTAATTCTTTTCCGGGTTTAAAATGCGGAACATGTTTCTTTGATAAGGCAACTGATTCGCCTGTTTTTGGATTACGTCCCATGCGTGGCGGACGAAGACGCAATGAAAAGCTGCCGAAACCTCTGATTTCAATACGCTCACCTGCCGCTAGGGCTTGATTCATTTGCTCTATAATACATTTGACGGTTAATTCAACGTCTTTTAGCGCGAGATGGGATTGCTGTTTTGCCAGTATGTCAATGAGTTCAGATTTTGTCACTTGTGTTTCCTTCAAAATAAAAAAAGGGAGGTGCGACAAAGCGCTACCTCCCTTCAAATCTTAAGATTTTATTTTTCCATTTGCTGCTTGAAAATATCACCTAAAGTAGGTGATGCAACATTTTGGTTTTGTTGTGAAGCATACTCTTTTGCAGAAATAGTGTGTTCTTTTTCTACATGTTCTTCTTTGGGTTTCATCGATAAGCTAATGGTTTTCGCTTTTTTATCGATACCAATGAATTTCGCTTCTACACTGTCGCCTTCTTTCAGAAGTGTACGTGCATCTTCTACACGGTCACGTTGAATTTCAGACGCTCTTAAGTAACCTTCAATGCCGTCTTCTAAAGTGATTGTTGCACCTTTCGCATCAACTTCTTTGATCGTGCCTTTTACAACACTGCCTTTTTCATGTGTGGCTAAGAAGTTTTGGAATGGATCTTGTTCTAGCTGTTTAATGCCAAGTGAAATACGTTCACGTTCAGAATCAACCGCTAAAATAACAGTTTCAAGTTCGTCGCCTTTTTTGAATTCACGAACTGAATTTTCACCTTCGTCAGCCCAAGAAATATCAGACATGTGAACAAGACCATCAATGCCACCTTCAAGACCAATGAAAATGCCAAAATCAGTAATTGATTTGATTTTTCCAGTGATTTTGTCGCCTTTATTGTGTGTTGCTGCAAATTCATCCCATGGATTGGGTTTGCATTGTTTCATGCCAAGTGAAATACGACGACGTTCTTCGTCGATTTCAAGTACCATGATTTCAACATCATCGCCCAATTGAACTAGACGTGAAGGATTAACGTTTTTGTTTGTCCAGTCCATTTCTGAAACGTGAACAAGACCTTCAACGCCTTCTTCGATTTCAACAAAGCAACCGTAATCGGTTAAGTTATTCACTTTACCAAATACACGTGTGCCTGCTGGGTAGCGACGTGCAATGTTTTGCCATGGATCTTCACCCATTTGTTTCATGCCTAAAGAAACACGGTTTTTATCTTTGTCGTATTTCAAGACTTTAACTTTGATTTCTTGACCAATTTCCACACATTCTGATGGATGACGTACACGTCTCCATGCCATATCGGTGATGTGGAGTAAACCGTCAATGCCACCCAGGTCAATGAACGCGCCGTAATCCGTTAAGTTTTTAACCACACCGATAACGCTTGCACCTTCTTCAAGGGTTTTGAGCAATTCTTCGCGTTCTGCGCTGTATTCTTTTTCAACAACTGCACGACGTGAAAGTACAACGTTATTGCGTTTTTGATCAATTTTGATGACTTTAAATTCTAAGTCACGGCCTTCAAGGAAAGTCGTGTCACGAATTGGGCGAACGTCAACAAGTGAACCCGGTAAGAACGCACGAAGTGCGCCAACATCAACAGTGAAACCACCGCGAACTTTACCGTTGATACGACCAATGATGGTTGCATCTTTTTCAAATGCCGTTTCCAATTCAAACCAAGCTTTATTTTTCTTTGCTTTATCGCGCGATAAGATGGTTGAACCTAATCCATCTTCAAATAAATCTAAAGCCACTTCAATTTCATCACCAATTGAAATTTCTAGTTCGCCATTCGCGTTCAAAAATTGCCATTTTGGAATCACGCCTTCTGATTTAGAATGCGTGCTAACAATTACCATATCGTTTTCGATATCGATAACTGTACCAATTAACATAGCACCCGGACTCATTTTGGTATGGGTTAAACTCTCTTCAAGTAATGCAGCAAAGCTTTCGCTCATTGTTGTTTCCCAGATTAGTTAATTTCAAACTAATCTTATCTGTTATTTAAAAGTGAATAAAAAGCTGCAAACGATGCAGCCATGAAATGGAATGTCCCTTATTGGACTAAACTTAACATTTCTTCAACGACTTGATCAATGCTCATGTCGGAAGAATCAATATATACCGCGCCTTTCGCAGGAATGAGGGGCGAGAATTCGCGCTCACTATCACGCTGATCACGTTCTTGTATATCGGCAGTTATCTCAGAAAGGTTAGCATCAATTCCTTTTTCTTTCAACTGTTTATAGCGTCTTTTTGCGCGTGTTAATGCACTTGCAGTGAGAAAAACTTTATATTGCGCTTCAGGGAAAACAACGGTTCCCATATCTCGCCCGTCTGCCACGAGTCCGGGGGATTGTTTGTAGTGTTGTTGTTTTTGTAATAATTCAGCGCGAATTTCTGGAATGGCGGCAATTTTTGATGCAGTATTGCCTGTGCTCTCAAAACTAAGTTGTTCAGTAATATCGTGACCATCAAGCGTGATATGGCGTTTAGTGTCGCATTGAAATACTAAATCCATATCTTCTGCTGTATTGACAATGGCATCAATTTCATCGATAGCTAACCCTTTTTCTGTAATAGCAATCGCAAGGGCGCGATAAATAGCGCCGCTATCCAAGTAATGCCAGCCTAACTTTTGCGCAATCAATCTACTAACCGTGCCTTTTCCAGCACCGCTTGGTCCATCAATGGTTAGAATTGGAACGCTCATCATGCTTCCTCTTGACTGGTTAGTGTTAAGCCTAAGTTGGCTGCAATGGCTTTAAATTGAGGAAAAGAGGTATTGACGTTGGCGCAATCTAAAATAGTAATAGGGGCGTTTGCTCGCAAGCCAGCAATAGCAAAAGCCATCGCAATACGGTGGTCGCCATGTGATTCAATCACGCCACCACCCATTGATCCACCTTGAATAATCATGCCATCAGGCGTTGCCTTTGCATTGACACCCAATGTTTGAAGCCCATCTGCCATGACTTGAATACGGTCGGATTCTTTGACGCGCAATTCTTCCGCACCGGTCAATGTCGTCTCACCCGTCGCACATGCCGCTGCAATAAATAAAATAGGGAATTCGTCGATCGCTAATGGCACGAGATGCTCTGGAATTGCAATGCCTTTGAGCTGGCTTGACGTGACGCGCAAATCAGCAACAGGTTCACCGCCAACTTCACGCTCATTTAAAATTTCAATATTAGCGCCCATTAAACGCAAAATATCAATAACACCTGTGCGCGTTGGATTGATGCCAACATGTTTTAGTAATACATTCGAATTTGGTGCAATCGAGGCGCCCACCAAAAAGAACGCAGCAGAAGAAATATCACTTGGTACATCAATATCGCAAGCCGTTAATTGACCGTTTGCATTGATGCTAGCTTGATTTCCTTGTTGTGATACGTGGTATCCAAATCCATTTAACATGCGTTCTGTATGGTCGCGTGTGGGCGCCGGTTCTGTAACGGTTGTTTCGCCTTGCGCGAACATGCCAGCTAATAGTAAACACGATTTAACCTGAGCGCTTGCCATCGGCATGGTGTAATCAATGCCATGTAATTTGCTAGCTTGCCCTATAATATATAGCGGTGATGTGCCCGCTTCAGATGTTTTAATCACAGCGCCCATTTTTGCAAGAGGCTCTGTCACACGTTTCATAGGACGTTTTGAAAGCGATTCATCGCCTGTTAAAACGCAATCAAAATCTTGCCCAGCAAGCAGTCCACTTAAAAGGCGCATTGATGTGCCAGAATTACCTAAATAAAGCGGCTTTGTGGGTGCTTTTAAACCACTTTTTCCAACACCATGAATAGTAACGCAACCGTCGCCAAGTTGTTCAATGACGACGCCCATGTCCCGGAATGCTTGTAGCGTTGCAAGCGCATCTTCGGCTTCTAAAAAACCGGTTACATGAGTGACGCCTCGCGCGAGCGACCCTAGCATAATGGAGCGATGTGACATGGATTTATCGCCAGCGACTCTCGCCTGACCGTTTAATTGACCGCCATTTTGAATATGGAATGTTATTTTTGTTGTCATTGTTGTCATTTAAATTTAAGAAGTTTTTTATATCAATAAAAGGCAAATGCTATCACATAGCGTATGGAATTTAACGAAGATATGTTATTAGCGTATCTTTAAAAAGGGTTTATGTATATGGATAATTTGCGTAATTGAGTTTAAAAAGATTTCAGACACCTGTTACACTATTGAGGCTTTTATGAGTAAGGAGTAGAACACCATAGAGGCATTTACTTTTACAATAATAAATAATAATAATGGGGTTTTTATGTCAAAAATAGTTAATGAAGTAATGCTTGCCAACCGCGAATATATAGCTAATTTTACTAAAGGCGATTTAGTTATGCCGCCAGCGCGTCAATTTGCCATATTAACGTGTATGGATGCACGTTTAGATCCTGCTAAATATGCAGGATTGAGTGAAGGTGATGCGCATGTTATTCGTAATGCAGGTGGTCGTGCAAGTGATGATGCGATTCGCTCACTTGTTATCTCCTATAAACTACTCGGCACAAAAGAGTGGTTTGTTATTCACCACACAAATTGCGGTATGGAAACGTTTACTGACGACATTATGCGTGATTTGCTGGCAAGTAGTTTAAAAACGGCATCAGTAGATGAAAATGGATGGCATGACTGCTGTGAAGGTGGTGGTTCACATGAAGCGAAACACATTTCATGGCTCACGATTAGTGATTTAGCGCAAAGTGTTGTGGAAGACGTTGAACGTATTCGCCACCATCCACTTGTGCCTTCAAATATCCCTGTTTATGGTTATATTTATGACGTGACGACCGGTAGCTTAATAGAAGTTCCTGAAGCAACACGTATTGGTCGCGCGGGCTAGTTTTGCTTGATGCCTGCAGCTAGAATTTTAACCGTATGAAGGTCTTGCTCGCCTATCTCGGTATGATTTTACTGTGGGCAACTACGCCTCTAGCAATAAAGTTAAGTGTTGAAGGATTAGGCGTTATCTGGAGTGCAACCTCACGCATGACTATTGGGTTTGTCTGCATGATTTTTATTGGTTTTGTATTCAAGAAACGTTTACTCTTTTCACGTTTAGCGGTTCATACCTATGCGGCGGTTGCTATACAAATTTATGGTGCGATGTCTGTGGTGTATTGGGCAGCGCAATTTATTCCCTCAGGATGGATTTCGGTAATTAGTGGCTTAACCCCTTTGGTGACCGCGTTATTTGCCGCAATTTGGTTAAATGAGCGAAGTTTAACAATCGGTAAATTACTTTCTTATTTTTTGGGTGTTGTTGGTCTGTGTATTATGTTTGGCTCGGCTGAAAAATTGAGTCCGCAAGCCTTATTGGGAATTATTGGCGTATTAATTTCAATTTCACTTCAAGCATTAAGTGCCATTGCAATTAAGCGACTCCACACACATTTACCTGCATTCATGCAAGTGACGGGAGGGCTTTTGTTTGCATTGCCTTTCTATTTTGTTACTTGGGGAATGGTTGACGGGCATATTCCGTTGCAGTTCACACTGGTAAGTTTTATTGCTGTGCTATATTTGGGCGTCGTCGCAACGCCTTTGGGTTTTATGCTTTATTATTATTTATTGTCGCAACGCTCAGCAACGCAAGTGTCACTGGTGACATTACTAAGTCCCGTTCTTGCCCTTTGGTTGGGGCATCGTATGAATGATGAACCAATGACATTATCAATCATAATTGGTACCACTTTAATTTTGCTTGCTTTGCTGGTACACAATTTTTTCGATCGGTTTTTCCGCGCACTTTTTAATCGATAGGCTCTTTATGTCAGACTCAAAAACGTATGATGTTCCATCGCATGTAGCTAATTACGCTCATATTAATGCGGAGACCTATACTCAGCTTTATGCTCAGTCGATTGAGAAACCAACGCAATTTTGGGCGGAACAAGCAAGCCAATTTCTAGATTGGCATCATCCTTGGCATACGGTTTTGGCGCATGATTTTGTGAAAGCGCATATCAGATGGTTTGAAGGTGGTAAACTCAATGTCAGTTATAATTGTCTTGATCGTCATTTAGAAAAAAGAGCTAATCAGACGGCTATTATTTGGGAAGGAGATAATCCTGATCAAGATAAGCAATTAACCTATCAACAATTACATGAGCAAGTGTGTCAATTTGCAAATGTACTCAGAAAAAATGGCGTTCAAAAAGGTGATCGGGTGTGTATTTACATGCCGATGATTTTTGAAGTGGCTATTGTCATGTTGGCTTGTACGCGTATTGGAGCCATTCATTCTATTGTCTTTGGCGGATTTTCTGCTGAATCGCTAAAAGAGCGTATCCTCGATTGCGACTGTCATTTCGTCATTTGTGCAGATGAAGGTGTCCGAGGCGGTAAAGTGATTCCAATGAAGGCGACGGTAGATAAAGCGCTTGTGCATTGTCCAGATGTGGAGACGGTTTTTGTTGTTCAAAATACAGCTAACGAAGTCGAATGGAATCTGCATCGTGATGTGTGGTTTCATGAAGAAATGATACAGGTATCAACGTATTGTGAGCCGCAGTGGATGGATGCAGAAGATCCTTTATTTATCTTATACACATCGGGTTCAACGGGAAAGCCGAAAGGGGTTTTGCATACCACTGGTGGTTATTTACTTTACGCAGCAATCACGCACAAATATGTTTTTGATTACCATGAGGGTGATATTTACTGGTGCAGTGCGGATGTGGGATGGATTACGGGACACTCTTATGTGATTTATGGCCCACTATGCAATGGTGCGACAACACTGATGTTTGAAGGGGTACCAACATACCCTAATGCAGATCGTTTTTGGCGTATAATTGATAAGCATCAAGTGACTATTTTCTATACTGCGCCAACCGCTATTCGTGCTTTGATGGCGCAGGGTGATGATTTCGTCAAGCAAACATCGCGAAAAAGTTTGCGGGTATTAGGCAGTGTCGGTGAGCCAATCAATTCAGAAGCATGGGAATGGTATTACCACGTTGTTGGTGAAGAACATTGTCCTATTGTGGATACGTGGTGGCAAACTGAAACAGGTGGTATTTTAATTACACCGCTTATTGGCGCCACAAAACTTAAACCAGGTTCTGCAACCCGTCCTTTTTTTGGTGTTCAACCAGTCATTTTAGATAATGAGGGAAAAGAATTGCAGGGGAAGGCAGAAGGTCTTTTGGCTATTCGTTTTCCTGTTCCGGGGTTTGCGAGAACAATTTACGGTGATCACTCGCGATTTATCGAAACTTATTACAAACTTTATCCAAACTATTATTTTACGGGTGACGGTGCGCGACGTGATGAAGAGGGTGATTATTGGATAACTGGACGGGTAGATGATGTGTTGAACGTTTCAGGACATCGCATGGGTACGGCTGAAATTGAAAGTGCGCTTGATTTACATGAAAACGTCGCAGAATCTGCGGTTGTTGGTTTTCCTCATGCGATAAAGGGCCAAGGCATTTACGCTTATGTGTCATTAAAGAGAGGTGTTAAACCTTCTCCAATACTGGAGAAAGAGTTGATTGCTCTAGTGCGAACTGAAATTGGTGTCATTGCCACCATCGATGTCATTCAGTGGGCACCCCATTTGCCTAAAACACGGTCAGGTAAGATTATGCGTCGTATTTTGCGTAAAGTGGCTGCAGATGAAATGGATTCGTTAGGGGATATTTCAACGCTTGCTGATTCGTCTGTTGTGGATGACATAATTACACAACATCTTAAATTAAAATTGTTAATTAATTAAATAAACGGTAAGAATTTTGTCACAATACACTACTAAAGTTGTTATGAAAATGTGCTCAAAAGCGGTGAATTAGCGTTTTAGAGTAAAATAAATTTAATGTAAATAATGCTGTTATTAATCTATAATCATGTTTTATTTACTTTTTTTAATAAGCGAGTATTTTAATTATGTCTGCAGTGATGGAAGATAAGACGTTTCGAGGTTTGCGCGAAATTGCACTATTGAGTGTCATTGCTGTGGCATTGTTTTTTCTTATTTCGCTCATTACTTTTAGAAATGATGACGCGGGGTGGACGCATAGTGGATCGGTGCAGACGATTGCCAACTCGGGTGGTGTTTTTGGCGCATGGCTTGCTGATTTTATGCTTAGTTTTTTTGGACTTTGCGCCTATGTTTTTCCATTTGTGTTGATTTGGCAAGGCTATTTAACCTACAGTCAGCAGCGTATTGAGCAATCGCGATGGCTATTGGTTATTCAGTGGTTGGGCGCTGTGGTTAGTATTACCACTGCGGATGCACTGTTTAGTTTCTATCCTTTACATATTAATATCGAGTTACCGCATAGTGCGGGTGGAATTTTAGGACAGGAGTTTGGTGCGTTTTTAGCTGTCGCTTTTGGTAACACTGGTGCTACGTTGCTTTTGTTGGTGATTCTCTTTGCGAGTCTACGCTTATTTACCGAAATTTCAGTTGTCAGTGTGCTCGATTTTGTTGGGAAACACAGCTTTAATTTTAGTCGTGCGTTTTACCGAAATGTATCAACTACACTTCAGCAACACCGCAGTTCGTTGGAAGCACAGGGTAAGCACGTAGAAAAAGTAGATGAAAAGAAAAAAGTAAAAACACCTCGAAAACGTGGATTCTCCAAAATTACCCCAGTTGCTGTTCCTAAATACGATGTAACAGAAAATGACAACTCGTCAAATTTCGATGACTTTTTTGATGAGCTTGAAGATGATGTATTTGAAGGAACTGTAGTCAAAACTAAACCCGTTAAAAAATTAAAGCATGATGAATCAAACGATAATGGGAGTGACGAACATCTAGACGATTCAATTAATAAAAAATTTAGTAGTTTTATTGATAAAATTAAAACAGTTAAAGCAGAAGTAATTGATAAAGTAGCAGAAAAAAAATCATTAAAAGTCACTGCTGCTAAAAAAGTTAAAGTACCACATTATCCAAAACGAAATAAATTGCCGACCTTAGATTTGCTCGATGAGCGTGATACCCATGTTATTGGGTATTCCGAAACAGATTTAGAGGAAATGTCGCGTCTTGTTGAAGATATTTTAAATGATTTTAACGTGACTGTGACAGTGGTTGGCTTTCACCCAGGTCCTGTTATTACCCGTTTTGAAGTGCAGCCTGCTGCAGGCGTTAAAGTGAGTCGTATTAGCGGTTTATCTAAAGATTTAGCGCGAGCATTGTCGGTGACGAGTGTTCGTATTGTGGAAATTATTCCTGGTAAATCGGTCGTTGGTCTTGAAATTCCAAATCAAGAACGTGAAATGGTGACGTTGCGGGAATTATTGAAGTCCACCCCTTTTGAATATGCAAAATCCTATCTTACGTTAGCCTTAGGTAAAGATATTGCTGGGGTTCCAATGGTGGCTGATTTGGGTAAAATGCCGCATGCACTTGTAGCAGGTACAACGGGCTCAGGTAAATCCGTTGCCATTAACACAATGATTTTAAGTTTGCTCTACAAAGCGAGTCCAGAACAAGTTCGCTTGATTATGATCGACCCAAAAATGTTAGAATTGTCGGTTTACGAGGGAATACCGCATTTACTCACTCCAGTAGTGACTGACATGAAAGAGGCCAGTAATGCGCTACGCTGGGCGGTTGGTGAGATGGAGCGTCGTTATAAACTGATGTCAAAAATGGGTGTGCGAAATCTGGCAGGCTTTAATCAAGTGATAGAGGACGCTGCGAGTCGTGGCGAAACCATTCGGGATCCGATGTTTCAGTTAATTAATCCCCTTGAAGACGGTGAAGATTTCCCCACGCTATCTACTTTGCCAAGTATTGTCATTGTGATTGACGAACTTGCTGATATGATGATGATAGTCGGTAAGAAAGTAGAGGAGTTAATTGCACGTCTTGCACAAAAAGCACGTGCGGCCGGTATTCATTTGATTTTAGCGACGCAACGACCTTCCGTTGACGTCCTTACTGGATTAATCAAAGCGAATGTACCCACACGTATTTCGTTTCAAGTTTCTTCGCGTATAGATTCGCGAACCATTCTAGATCAAGGTGGCGCTGAAACGTTGCTTGGAAATGGAGATATGCTGTTTTTGCCTTCTGGAACAAGTATTCCCATTAGGGCGCATGGCGCGTTTGTAGACGATCATGAGGTGCATCGCGTTGTAGAATTTTTAAAACAAACTGGCCCGACAAATTACCTCACCGAGATTACTAAGGAAGTGTCTGAAGGTGGAGATGGTTTTGGCGGAGGCAGTGGTAGCTATGGTGGTAATTCAGAATCTGATCCACTCTACGATGAGGCGGTTCGTTTTGTAACAGAGTCGCGTAAAGCATCGATTTCAAGCGTTCAAAGACGCTTTAAAGTGGGCTATAACCGTGCTGCAACCATTATTGAAGCGATGGAAGTTGCAGGGGTTGTAAGTACAGCTGAAAATAATGGCACGCGAGTTGTTTTAGCGCCGCCACCCGTTTAACTTATTCAAATTGAGCGTTAATGTTAAACGCTACAATTTTTTTTTATCACTATTAGGATTATTGAATGAATAGTACTTTTTTTTCGGAAATCACGCGTCAAAATGATATTGACCCCGTGGAAACGCAAGAATGGATTGAAGCCTTAAAATCAGTTTTAGAACGTGAGGGGAGTGAGCGAGCACATTTTATTATTGAAAGTTTAGTGGCAGTAACTCGACATTCAGGATTTGATATTCCTTTTAGTGCTAATACCGCCTATTTAAATACTATTCCCGTATCGCAACAAGCGCAATTCCCCGGTGACGCCACAATTGAGCATCGTATTCGCTCTTATGTGCGATGGAATGCGATGATGATGGTACTTCGTGCCAATAAAGATACCAACGTTGGTGGGCACATTGCGAGTTTCGCGTCGGCCGCAACTTTATATGATGTGGGTTACAATCATTTCTGGCATGCAGCTTCTGAAAAACACGGTGGTGATTTAATTTATACACAAGGCCATTCTTCACCAGGTGAATATGCTCGAGCATTTCTGCTAGGTCGACTAACCCTTAATCAAATGGATAATTTCCGTCAAGAAGTGGGTGGAAATGGCTTGTCATCATATCCACATCCATGGCTGATGCCTGATTTTTGGCAATTTCCGACCGTATCGATGGGGCTAGGACCGATTTGTGCAATTTATCAAGCACGTTTTATGCGCTACTTGCAAGATCGTGGGTTAGCTGATACCACGGGTCGTAAAGTGTGGGCATTTTTGGGCGATGGTGAAACTGATGAGCCCGAATCACTGGGCGCGATTGGCATGGCGGGTCGTGAACATTTAGATAATTTAATTTTTGTCGTCAATTGTAATTTGCAGAGATTAGATGGTCCGGTTCGAGGCAATGGTAAAATCATTCAAGAGCTTGAAAGTGAATTCCGTGGCGCAGGCTGGAATGTCATCAAATTAGTTTGGGGCAATCGTTGGGATAGCTTACTCGCACGCGATAAAGACGGTATTTTAGCAGCGCGAATGATGGCTTGTGTCGATGGCGATTTCCAAACATTCAAAGCGAAAAATGGCGCGTATGTGCGTGAACATTTCTTCAATACACCTGAACTAAAAGCGATGGTAGCAGATTGGTCAGATAAAGATATTTGGGAATTAAATCGTGGTGGACACGATCCCTCAAAAATATTCTCTGCATTCCAAAAAGCAAGTAATCATAAAGGTCAGCCTACCGTTATTTTAGCTAAAACCATTAAAGGTTACGGCATGGGGGATTCAGGACAAGCGCAAAATACGACGCATCAACAGAAAAAAATGAGTGATAACTCATTAACTCGATTCCGTGATGCGTATGATTTACCTATTACCGATGATGAGCTACATAATCTCCCCTATATTACGTTCCCTGAAGGCTCGAAAGAACTCAATTATATGCAAGAGCGTCGAGAGGCTTTGGGTGGTTATTTACCAGCGCGTCGTGCAAAATCGATTTCACTCGATGTGCCGGTATTAAACGATTTCAAAGCGTTACTTGAAGCCAATGAAAAAGAAGCATCAACAACTATGGCGTTCGTTCGACTACTCAATATTTTGGTGAAAGATAAAAATATTGGTAAACGTATCGTTCCCATTGTACCTGATGAATCGCGTACGTTTGGTATGGAGGGGATGTTTAGACAACTTGGTATTTGGTCACAAGTTGGGCAGCTTTACACTCCACAAGATGCGGATCAGCTAATGTTCTACAAAGAAGATAAGCATGGTCAAGTATTGCAAGAAGGCATTAACGAAGCAGGTGGTTTATGTGACTGGATTGCAGCCGGCACAGCCTATTCAACGCATAACGTACCCATGATTCCATTTTATATTTTCTATTCGATGTTTGGTTTTCAGCGGGTAGGGGATTTAATTTGGGCGGCGGGTGATCAGCGTACACGTGGTTTCTTGCTTGGTGCGACCGCAGGTCGTACCACGTTGAATGGTGAGGGCCTCCAACACGAAGATGGTCATAGTCATCTAATGGCAGCTACCGTGCCAAATTGTGTTTCTTATGATCCAACTTATGCGTATGAAGTCGCAGTGATTATTCAAGATGGTCTACGTCATATGTATGTGGATCAAGAAGATATTTTCTACTACATCACTGTGATGAATGAAAATTACACACATCCCGCAATGCCAAAAGGCATTGAACAAGATATTTTGAAAGGGATGTATCACTTTAAACAAGGTG
>CAINHP010000019.1 GCA_903848905.1 uncultured Pseudomonadota bacterium | reverse complement strand
CTTTCCTCGAACAAATGATAAGAACCTGTTTTATTTATTTACTGACTAACGGCAAGAGGATTCTATCATGAAAAATGATCTTTTACACATTGAAATAACAGAGCAAATCGATGCACAAGAAAATGTTGATTACGCATTAGGAGGGATTCCAACTGGTTGGTTAAAACCTTTTTGGTTAGAATCTTTTTTTATACCAACAGAGCAAATCGATGCACAAGAAAATGTTGATAATGCTTTAGGCCTTATTATTACTGATGGTTCAGATAAAACGCCAGCACCAACTGATGAACAAGGTAATGTTGGTATTTGTCCTATTATTACTGATGAAGCGATGATTATCCTTGATCCCGCAGGATTCACAACACCCTTTGGATTAGGATGGGTGGATCCGAGTTGGACGATAGACCCCGTTACCGGTTCGTATATTGATGATCCTATCAATGGCATGATTGACTCAATAGGTGAAAAACCATCACTCACTATGGGTCGCATTCCTGTTTCGTGGTGGCGAAATATAGATACGACCACTGATTTGCCAGTCTCGATGAATATGGCATCAAATAACAGCCCAACAGCTGGCAATGATACCCTTACAGGCACGGCAAGTAATGACCGTTTGTCAGGCTTAGCCGGTAACGACACGTTAGATGGGGCTTTGGGTAATGATGTGTTAAACGGTGGCGTGGGTAATGACGTGTTAATTGGTGGTGCAGGGAAAGATAAACTGACTGGTGGTGCAGGTGCTGATACATTTAAATTCGCTTCAAGCAATGAATCGACATTCTGGAGTATGGATACCATTACCGATTTCAAACACGCGCAGGGCGATAAAATTGATTTATCCGCTATTGATAGCAATGTAAATTTGGCCGGTGATCAAGGATTTACATTAGTGAGTTCTTTTTCAGCAGATGCAACGGGTCAACTCTATTTTGATGCTAAAACAGATATTTTATATGCCAGCACCGATGCCGATAGCGCACCTGAATTTGCTATTACATTAAACGGTGTCAATACACTATTACCTGCAGATTTCGTATTTTAATTTACGATTTTTTATCTTCTTAGTCACAAAAAAGCCGTTTCGATGCAAAAGTGCTCGAAACGGCTTTTTTTATGTTACCGACAGAATGGTAGGTATTGGTAGGTATTAAAAAAAGCCCCAAGAGTGGGCCTTTTTTTTAATGCGTTAACAAATCATTCTGAACTGAAGGTAGTGCTTCTTTGAGCGCATTTGCGTATGCCAATCTTGCAGTTTGCAATACAGCGGCTTGAGCGTTCAATCTTTGTAGCTCTTGATCAACAAATTGTAAGCTCACGAGTTGATTTTTTGCTTCCTCTGAAAGCTGGTCTAAATCGTATTCTTTGTCATCAATAGTCACTGTTGTCATGTTGGTTTTCCTTTTTAATAAATAAACAAAATTCCCCGCGTTTGCACGGTGAGGTAAGTGAATATTATATAGAATTTATGCAAAATAAGGGAGATTAAGGGTGCCTGATACAGAGTATGCGCCCGAAAATTGACGAATAAAGTTGGCATAAATTGTGCTTTATATTACACCGCAGACCCCTCTTAATTTAAAAACCGTATTACTTTCGAGTAATACGGTTTTTTTATGTCATTTTGTAGCGCACGGAAACGTTAAGAGCGGACTCTGACTTCGCGTTGAGGAAAGGGGATTTCAATATGATGTTCACGCAAAATGCGCTCTAAGGCGATGTTTAAATCATGAATCACCGGCCAGCGCTGAATAGGGTCACTCACAAACACGCGAATAGAGAAATTCAACGTACTATCGCCAAATCCGACGAATAGGACACACGGCTCAGGATCGCTCAGAACAAGCGGCATCGACTTCACCATTTCAAGAATGAGATCATGCGCCACGTCAACATTCGTTCCAAAAGCAATACCAATGGGAATCACAATACGCGTTGTAGAATCACTCAGTGTCCAGTTTACAAGTTGGCTGGTAATAAATGTTTTATTAGGCACAATGAGTTCGCGTTGATCGCCATCAATTAACGTCGTTGCACGCATTTGAATCCGAGCGACTTTGCCGGTGATATCACCAATAGTCACAATATCGCCTACGCGTATGGGGCGCTCAAAAAGTAAAATGATACCCGATACTAAATTGGCAAAAATTTCTTGCAAACCAAAACCAAGCCCGACGCCCAATGCCGCCACCAGCCATTGAACCTGTGACCAACTGCCGCCGAGTTCATTTGCAATTAAAATAAACGCCAAGGTAGTGAGAAAATAGTGCGCTAATTGATTCACCGCGTAGCGACTCCCCGCCTCCACACGCCAATGACGGAACACGAGTAATTCCAACACACTCGAAAAATTGTGTACAGAAATCGTCGCCACAAAAAGATACAGGCCAGCCAGCAGTAAATTAGTGAGGGTAATGGGTTGATAACTTTCCTGATTATCCACAATGACCTTATGCTCCCAAAGTACAATGTGATCTAAAAACGAAAACGCAGGCAAAATATTTTTCCAAATCATCCAAAAACCAACACTAATCACTAACGTCAAAATAACGTGCAATAACTGACGTGTTTGCATATTGATTTTGGGAATATCAAGTAAGGGCGTTTGGGGCAAAATGGGCAACTCACTTCCTGCGGGTAAATGGGGTTGTGGATGCGATTGACTATCGTGTTCTTGACGTGCGTTACTACGCGTTAATTGACGATTTACCAGCGTTAGCCAACGAAATAAAATTTGATGCAACATGACGGCAAGCATTAAAAGACGCAGTGTGGCAATGACTTTTTCTTGTAGCTCAAGTGCACTGAGATAGTACCCCGCCACAGCAAATCCCATAATAATAACTGGGATGCTAATCACAACGACATAACAGAGATGACGAAGACGAACGAGCCAATGCGCGGCGTGATTTCGTAGCCAACTTTGCCATAACCCTTGCGTTGGGTGAAGACATTTGGCAAAGAAAAATGCCATTGCACAAAGAATCACAATAAGCGAAAGACGCCCAAGGGAGTCACTATAAGCAGACACTTTGGTTACGCTGGTGGCATAAACAAAAAACATGGTGGGCACAATCACAAAACGTAACCAGTAAAATTGATTTTGCAGCAACATCACGGTGTTTTTTTGCCATTGAAAATGTTTTCGCGCCAGACCATCCAAAGCAAAAATACGATAACAAAATTGCAAAATAAACCACGAAATAGCGGCTTTTTTAAGGCCGGTCCCCATGGCCAACGTAAATTCCTGTGCACTATGCGTAAGTAAACAACCAACTAAAAATAGACTCATCGGCACCGGCAACGTGCATAACACACGCGAGAGAATCGTATTGAGTGTGAAGTAAAAATGATCCGTCTGTCTTAGGCGTACATCACTTAGCGTAGGTTGATTTTCCTGTGACCATTGCTTGAGCCAAAATAAAAACAGCAATAGTGCTGCGCCACCACTCACAAGTAAGCCTTCGCGCCACAATAAGGTCACCATTTCACCTATTAACGAAAGCGCGTTACTTGGCGAGAGTAACCATTGCAGTGAATGATACAATTCAACCGATGTGTCTGTGTTAATAGGCTCTGAACTAGGCACCCAAAGCAGACGCTCATCCAAATAAACAGCAAATTTTGTCGCTTGCGTGAGCATTTGTTGACGCGCGAAATCCAGATCCCCAAGCGAATGCAAATACATTGCATCAGCAAGAGCCAATTTATTGAGTAATTCTTTTTGATTATTGAGCAATACGCGAAGTTGCGCTTGAATCATCATGCGCTCATCCACAGGCATTGTGCTGTCTACTTGCTCGCGCATCATTTGTTTGAGCGTGTCATCTAACGTGAGTAGCTGTTTTTGCCGATCTTCAACTTTAAATTGCGCTAAACTGGTTTGTGCAGTTTCATTTTGCAAGGTCTGTGATGCCTGCGCCATATCATTTTGCGTGAGTAAACTGTGGCGTTGCTCACGCAAAATTTTACCCAGTGCAGGACTTAAACCCGCTAAACGGATTTTTTTATCGGCACTTTTGAATTCGGTTTCAATATCGCTGTTTTGTGATTCAATTTGTGCTTTCTGGTCACTAACTTGTTCAATTTTTGTGGTAATTGCCTGCAAATCGCGACTATATTGAATGTTTTCGCGCGTACAAAGTTGGATGACGGGGTGTTTTGTGCTTAATTCATTTTCTGTTTGACTTAGCGCATCTTCCATTTTCTGTGCTTCTTGTTGTCGCAATTCAAACACTAAACTCTCAATGGTCGCCACCACGGGACTTAAGACACTTTTTTGAATATCAAGTAGCTGCAAACTACTTTTTAAAAGTTCAAGACGCGCAGGCTGACTAATGGCTTCAACATCGAGCAATTTCAACTCCACGTTGCGCATGTCAATGAGCGTCTTGTAGTAAATTTGTCGCGCATCCGTTTCAATTTTAGATTCGCTGGAGGGAGACGGTAATTGCAATTTTTTGAGTGTCGATTCAATGGCCTGTTGCGCAGTAACGGTTTCCTCGCGAATGTGCATTGGGCGATTATTTTGCAGTGCTAAATCGGTTTCTATTTTATTGATTTGCTCGTCAAGTTGACCGATTTTGCCTTTTTCAATAATTAAACGCTGCTCTAATTCTTCGACGGGAATATGGCGAAAATCTTCGCTTTTTTGTTTGCTTAGTCTTGCTCCTTGTTGCTCAATGTCTTTTTGTAGTGCTTTGGTTTGGCTTGGCGCCTGATGAATGCTCGCCGTATAAGCAATAATATTGGCATGAAACTGCGCACTACTATTGAGATTGTCTTGAGCACTTTGATAGAGCTTGAGCACCGCGTTTTTGGTGGTATCATCAAGTCCCTGACGCGCATTGAGTGATTCAATTTTCCCTTTTAAAAAGACAGGTGTTATGGCTGTGCTATCAATGGATGACGTGATTGCAGAAGTATTAGCACAATATACAGGCAGGCTATTGAATAGAAAAATGAACCAAAAAATCCCAATAAGATAAAACGACGAGCGAGCCATAATAGTAACCATTCCCAGATTAGATGTGCGATAAAGCCAGCGGCAAGTTGGTAAAAAACCATTTACCTCTTATTATAACCAACATACCTCATGCAATAGTGATGCAATTGCTAATGAACCACCTAACGCTAAATTGATAATGAAAAAAAATGACTGAAGACCGCTTGATTGAATTAGAAATTAAAATGTCCTACCAAGATGATTTACTGCAAACATTAAACACAATAATCGCCACGCAACAGCGACAAATTGATCGACTGGAACAAGCCTACAAATCCATGTCTGAGCGCGTGAATAGTTTGGCGGTCAAAACGTCCGATGATGCGCAGCAAACCTATGAAATCCCGCCTCATTACTAAATAAATAACGCTATGTTGATTCGCGTTGCGCTGGGATTATTTGCGAGTTGTCTTGCCGTATTTTTACTGGCAAAACTGCTGCTTGTATTCGCCTTTTTTATCATTGCCGCCTTTGCGATAAAATTCGCCGTCTTTTTGCTATTTGGCGCGTTCTTCTTCCTAGTCATCACGGCTATTTTAGGTGTGATTAACCATCTTTTTCAGGCAATGAAAAATTACTTCTCGCACACACAGCGTGAACAGCGACGTTTAGTTTTTATGGCAAATCAACAAGCCAATGCGCACAGGTTGTTTTATTTTCAGCGTCTACAAGTGACGTATTTTAAAGAGCGACTGCGCAAAAAAGCGCTCGAAAAAGATAATCATGCGCATATTTCTGCGTTAGGCGCAGCCATTGAATTGGACTTGCAGCGCTCGAAACAGTTACTTCCTAAAGCCGTTTTTCGGCAATTGAAGCGTAAAAATCGTCTTTATCGTATGCAACAAAACGCAAAAGCTCTGCTAGAATTGCACCATCAAATCGCAACTCTTATTGGCAAATAATTATGTTGAAAAATTGGCTACTTGGCATTGTTGACACGTTGCAATCGCTTAAATCCGAAAACTTGAAATGGAATAATGAAAATCAAGCACATCAAGCCGCATTGAAACACTCGCGGGTACTTGCTGAGCGCGATTTAGTAGCAGAGCTTAAAAAACGCAGCCGCCAACTTAAACATGAACTCACCATTTTGCAAACGCAGCACAGTGCAGACTTACTCATGTTTAAAACCAAATGCAAGCAAGACGTGAAAGATTATAAACAATATCTTGAATCGCTCGACCAGCTAAAAGACTCTATTCAAAGTAGCTACACCCATTTGCCCGAAGCAGTCGCCTTCACCATTCATCATCATGCCAAATATTTACTCAATGAAATGTGGGAAACCACCGAATTTGAAGAAAAAATGCGCCGTGAAATTCAACTGATTCGTTTTATGTCAACGGTACATGAAGATGCACGACTGTATTTAGAAGGTAAAAATAAAGAAGTGTTGCCTGAGCGTACGTTAAAATTTATTGAAAAAAGTTAAGTGCTCTACTCAATAAAACTTAGCAAATACGCGGCAATTGTTCACCACTGAGCAGTGTTAATTGTCGATTCACCCCCATCGCTGTTTGCAAAATAACCGCGCCATTTTTTGTGATGTCGCAAACATGCCCTATTTTTTGTGCTTGTCTCCCAAGCGGATGTTCGCGCAAGTGGGTTAGCGTTTTATCAGTTTCATCGTCAGGCACAAATAAAACAAAACACCCTTCGTTTGCAACGTAAAGCGGATCAAACCCTAAAATCTCACACGCACTACTGACGTTTTCATGAAGGGGAATAGTCGTTTCTTCAATTCTAAATTCTTGCTTTGTAGCACTTGCTAGCTCAAGCAATCCGCTTGCCAGTCCACCGCGTGTTAAATCACGCAAACAATGAATATCAATACCCGATGCGATTACCATTTGCACCAGTCCCGATACATCCGCGCAGTCGCTTTCAATTTGGCTTTCAAATTCGAGCCCCTCACGCGCCAGCATGATGGCCATGCCATGCCTTGCAATATCACTGCTTAATAGAATGCTATCGCCCACCGCAATTCGATGTGGGGCAATCGTGATGTTTTGTGCGACACTGCCAATGCCAGCCGTATTGATATAGATTTTATCCCCACGCCCACGATCGACTACTTTGGTATCGCCCGTGACAATTAATACACCCGCTGCCTTTGCCGTATCTTGCATTGATTGCAATACCCGTTTTAAATCCTCAATGGCAAAACCTTCTTCTAAAATTAAACCGCAACTCAAATACAGCGGCTTTGCACCGCTCATTGCTAAATCATTAAGCGTCCCGCATACCGCTAATTTGCCAATATCTCCGCCATTAAAGAAAAGGGGATTGACGACATACGAATCAGTGGTAAAAGCGAGTTTTTGATCGCCAAAGGGAAATACCGCTGCGTCGTGCTTTTGATTGAGTAGTGCATTATCAAAAATAGGCTGCACTGTGCTGTCGAGTAATTGCTGCATTAAGCGCCCACCGCCCCCATGAGCCAATACAATTTGCTCGTAATGCAAAGGCGCTGGGCATTGAAGTGAAAAAGTTGTCATGGATCGCACTCACTTTAAAATAGATTATAATAGGCAACATTAAACAGGGTTTTACTGGAAAACAATGACTTTTCACAAAATCTCGTCAATTTAATTTTAATTTCTTTTTTTGCTAATTTAAAGGAGCGCCATGCGTATTGCGGTTATTGGTACTGGTTATGTGGGTTTAGTGTCTGGAGCATGTTTTGCAGATATGGGCAATAAAGTGATTTGCGTAGATTGCGACGCGCAAAAAGTCGCCCTTTTGCAGCAAGGAGAAATTCCCATACATGAGCCAGGACTCGATAAAATTGTGGCGCGGGCTTTGCGAGATGAGCGCATTACGTTTACAACGTCCTATGAAGAAGCTCTACTTGAAGCCAATATCGTTTTCATTGCCGTCGGGACGCCACCAGACGAAGATGGTTCAGCGGATTTATCACACGTTCTAGCCGCCGCAAGTGAAATTGGACGCGTGATGACTGCGCCACTGATTGTTGTTGATAAATCAACCGTTCCTGTCGGGACAGCTGACAAAGTCCACGCAACCATTCAAGCATCGTTAGAGGCACGGGGTGAATCGATTGAATTCCACGTTGTTTCCAATCCTGAGTTTTTGAAAGAAGGTGCGGCAATTGATGACTTTATGAAACCCGAGCGTGTCATTATCGGTAGCGACAGTGCTCATGCCACTGCCATGATGCAGCGTCTTTACGCACCGTTTTCACGCGATCACGACAAAATGGTCGTCATGAGTATACGCTCTGCAGAACTCACTAAATACGCTGCAAATGCGATGCTGGCCACGCGTATTAGTTTTATGAATGAACTCGCGAATTTAGCGGAAAAAATCGGTGCGGATATCGAAGAAGTTCGACGTGGCATCGGGAGTGATTCGCGTATTGGCTCACATTTTCTGTACGCAGGCGTGGGTTATGGGGGAAGTTGTTTTCCCAAAGACGTCAAAGCGCTACTTCGCACAGCAAACGAACATCAGGTTGCGCTTGAAGTGGTTAAAGCTGTTGAAAAAGCCAATGAATTCCAAAAAACCGTGTTAATGCAGAAAATTCGCGGGCATTTTGGTGAGTCACTTAAAGCGCGTACGTTTGCTATTTGGGGCCTTGCTTTTAAAGCCAATACTGACGATATGCGCGAAGCGTCAAGCCTTGTATTAATTGATGCGCTAACACAAGAGGGTTGCCGCGTTTTAGCGTATGATCCAGCGGCGGGGGAGGTGGCACGAGGTATTTTTGCAGAGTCGAAAAATGTGACTATTGTGGACAGTATGACCGCCACACTTGCGGATGTTGATGCGCTTGTTATCCTCACAGAATGGAAAGAATTTCGCAGTCCAGATTTTAGTATGCTAAATAACCAACTTAAGGCGAAGGTTTTATTTGACGGGCGTGCGCTCTATCAGTCCGATGACGTGACGCAAGCAGGCATCACTTATTACGGTATTGGTCGCTAATCCATCACGTTGTTGTCTTTGCATTATGAGGTTATTGTAGGTATTCTTTGCGTTCCATTTTAGACTTTGTTAGGGACGCTGTTCAATGACTGAAAAAACTGCTAGCAAACATTTAATTCAACTTCAAAGCCTTTTTGCCGCTGATAATTTCGTACTACAAAATGCAGCAAAAGTGTTTCATGAACTCGATCAATTTGAATACGATTTAGATTTACTCAAAAACGAAGACACCACGGCAATTCATACGTCGTGGTGGCCGATTGTCAGCATTATCGGAGGCAACTCTGATGTAAAAAAACATTTTCTTGAGCAATTTTTGGGTGTGCAACTCCCCACAACACATAAAATAACCGTGTTCGCGCAAGGTGCTCAAGCCAGTCAAACTATTCTTCCTGCCACCGCGCTGGATGTCGATTACCGTTATCCGTTTTACCGCATTAGCCAAAAAATAGACCAATTACAAAAAGGCGAAGGTGAGCGCATTAATACTCATCTAGAACTCAAAACGTTAAATAGCAGTGCATTGGAAGGTAAATTACTCATTGATATACCTAGTTTCATGCATAGCACCAATGTAGATGTTACTGAATTACTCACCCGCTACAGCATTGAACAATCGGATGTGATTTTAGTTTTCTGTGATGTGTTTAATTCAACGTCACAGTTGGTCAATCAATTTATCGCTACGTTAATTGCGCAGCAAGAAAATAAAAAAATTGTGTACCTCTTTGATGATGCCACCGCATCCGTTTCAAGTATGCAAACTCGCTTAGCTAATCTGAGTTTAACCGTTGGGCAATTTATTGGGTCGTCGCAATTAAATAACCCTTACAGCGCTGAATATGTTCAACTCGCACAGCAACTTGCGAATGCCGCGCATCAGCGTTCCTATCGTGTTTTGCATTCGCTTGAAAAAAGCATTCTTGATGTAGAAAATGTGGTGATTTATGAAATTAAAAAAGCCATTTTTATTTGGAAAGAGCGTTCGACATTTTCAAGTTTAATTATTTTAGGATCTATTGCTACAGTCGGCGTCTTTCTTGAAATTGGCATGGGTTTACTTGAATTCTTAATTGACCCCATTATGGGGCCCGCCATTTTACTTTCAGTGACGGCCATTATGGTGCCAACGCATGTGTTTTTTAGTAAAATTCAAGCGAAATTTATTATTAGTTCACTCAATCGTCGCCAAAAGCAATTGCATTTAACGGAAGATTTAG
Organism: uncultured Pseudomonadota bacterium; assembly: GCA_903848905.1. GTDB lineage: Bacteria > Pseudomonadota > Gammaproteobacteria > Methylococcales > Methylomonadaceae > UBA10906. The sequence continues at coordinate 3,225 of CAINHP010000019.1, read as the reverse complement.
CCGCATTATTCGAACAAAATTTGACGTTTTCGCGCATGATGTTGCCTATTCGTGATCCCATCGGATGGAATAAAAAAACGAAAGCGCAACTAACAAACTTACTTGATAAAGCAAAAGATTTGGTGCAAGCGTTAAATGACAATTTTAGCGTTTATAACACGCCTGCAAGACCGGTAGTTCATCCACTCGTTCAGCCTGTTGCAGCACCTGTTGCGCCTCAAATTATCCCGCAACCCGCACCGGTGTTTATTCCAGAGTCAATTCAAGTTCAAGCGCCACCTGTAGTCGTTGCTGCGCAACCGACACCTGTAGTAAACCCTGAACCCATTTATGTTCAAACTGTCCCTGTTGCCCCTCAAGTTATTTCGCAACCTGCGCCAGTGGTAATTCCTGTGCCTGTTCAAGTTCAAGCAGCGCCCGTCGCACCGCAACCTGCACCGGTCATGATTCCTGAACCAGTTCAAGTTCAAGCGCCGCCTGTTGCACCGCAACCTCAAGTGGCAACGACAGCTGAAAATGTAGCGCCTAAACGTCAATCTGCATTGATGCAAAAAATCCTCAAAAGATAAGACTGCATGAGGATGATTGACTGCGAAAATAGCAGTTTAGAAAAAAAATTAAATCATGCTTGTCATTGCATTACATTGAATCAAGGCGCACTAAAATGCGCCCTTGATTCGGCTGTCCCAAGGCTCACTCTTCCCGAAAATTGTTTTGCTAAGTCGCCCGTTTTTGTATCAAAGCAAACCCTCCTTGCACAAGAAAAGATTATTGCCGCAATTGAGCGTGTGATTGCTATTCCTGCTTATCAAGAAACCGTTTTAGCGTATGCGCACAACAATGCACATTTTAATCCACAAAATGTATCTGTATTTTTAGGTTATGACTTTCATATTGACGCGCATGGTCATCCACATCTAATTGAAATCAACACGAATGCAGGGGGCGCATTACTAAATGCGTTTTTATTGGATGCGCAAATGCCTTGCGAACATGCACAGCCAAACGTTACCGTCGATTATGCGGCGCAATTTGTTTCCATGTTTAGGCAGGAATGGAGATGTGTGCGAGGGAATGCAACTTTGCGAACGATGGTCATTCTCGATGACAATCCGCAGACACAATATTTGTTCGGCGAATTTCAATTATTTGTCGCTTTATTTGAAAAACACGGTATTCATGCCATCATTTGTGCGCCAGATGAGTTGCGCTATGACGGTGAGCATTTATGGCATGAAGATAAAAGTATTGATTTAGTGTATAACCGCCTAACGGATTTTAGTTTGTCGCAATCAAGTCAACACGCGCTCGCGACAGCCTATCTAAAAAAGGATGTTGTGTTAACCCCGCATCCACGCGCGTATGCGATGTATGCGAATAAACGTAATTTAGCCATTCTCAGCAATTCCCAGTTACTTGAATCACTTGGCGTTGATGACGTCACTCGAAAGATTTTAATTGACGGTATCGCCCCCACACGCTGCATCGATGCCAAATACGCTGACGTTTTATGGCGCGAGCGAAAAACACTTTTTTTTAAACCCACAACCGGTTATGGCAGTAAGGCCGCCTATCGTGGCGATAAAATAACTAGACGCGTATTTGCTGATATTTTAGCCGCAGAGTATGTCGCGCAAACTTTTGTGGCGCCCAGTACAAGGCAATTAACGATAAATGGGTCACTTGAAACGTTTAAGGTGGATTGTCGCGCGTATGTTTATGCGAAAACGATTCAACTCACGTGTGCGCGACTCTATCAAGGGCAAACCACGAATTTTCGAACGCTTGGCGGTGGTTTTGCGCCCGTCATTTCTCACTTTTCAAATTAATAATAGATTAACAACAGGTTAAAAAATGCTTATTCAATGGTTTCCCGGGCACATGCACAAAGCGAGCAAAGAAATTAAGGCCGCTTTGCAGGAAATGGATTTAATGATTGAAATTCTCGATGCGCGGATTCCGTTTAGTAGTCAAAATCCCGCGCTAGCGAAATTGCGAGGGGATAAACCGTGTATTAAAGTACTCAGTAAATGTGATCTTGCCGATGACAGCTTAACGCAAGAATGGCAAGATTATTTAGAGCGTGAGCAAAACGTCAAAACGCTCGCAGTCACGATGACGCAAGTAGAGAAAATTCGCCAACTGCACGCGCTTTGCCACAAACTCGTGCCACGCACCGAAAATCGCTCAAAACCCCTGCATGCGTTAATTACAGGCATTCCCAATGTGGGTAAATCAACCATTATTAATATTCTTGCTGGGCGTACTATTGCCAAAACCGGTAATGAACCCGCCGTCACCAAGCATCAACAGCGCATTGATCTGGGTAATGGCCTTGTGCTATTTGATACGCCTGGTATTTTGTGGGCCAATATTGAAAATAAAAACAGCGGTTATCGCTTGGCTGCCACGGGCGCGATTAAAGATACCGCCATCAGCCATGATGATGTTGCTTCATTCGTTGGGCAGTATTTATTGGAATGTTATCCCGACCTTGTCAAAACCCGTTTTCAACTCGATACACTGCCTGCAAGTGAATCAGAATTACTGCTGTTAATTGGAAAAAAACGCGGTTGTCTGCGGAGCGGTGGGCAGGTGGAGCTTGATAAAGTCGCTAAAATTTTATTACTTGAACTGCGCAACGCGACGATTGGAAAAATTACATTTGAAACGCCTGCGATGATGGTCACCGAACTCGCTGAACTAGAAATTATCCGTGCTGAAAAAGCCGCGAAAAAATTAGCTCGCTTAACAAAACACAAACATGGCTAAAAACGTATTTGAACCTGCTTATGATTCTATTGATGCGCAACTCATTAATTTTTTGCAAGAGGGGTTTCCCATTTGCGAATCTCCTTATCGGCAAGTGGCATCGAAACTGGGTTTAGCCGAAAATGAGGTGCTAACGCGCCTGCAAACTTTACTTGATGACGGCATTATTTCGCGTTTCGGTCCTCTGTATCACGCTGAGCGCATGGGTGGCGCCTTAACCCTTGCGGCAATAAAAGTGCCGCCAGAACAATTTGATCAAGTCACTGAAATCGTCAATGCTTTTGCCCAAGTGGCGCATAATTACGCGCGAAATCATGAACTCAATATGTGGTTTGTTCTTGCCACTGAAACGCAGCAAGCGCTTGAGCAAACACTTGTCGATATAGAATCGCAAACCGGCTTGCGCGTTTACAATATGCCTAAACTCAACGAATATTTTGTCGGTTTAAAATT
>CAINHP010000018.1 GCA_903848905.1 uncultured Pseudomonadota bacterium | reverse complement strand
TGCCATGCCAATTATCACTTGATTGTTATTCATTTTAACGACCTCTCATATCATTGATGCGACTACGCCCATTTGAATGTTCAATACTGGGTACTGACATCGGTGTATTTTGAATCACTGGGGCAGGTGAAGGTGGCTCAACACTTGCTGATGATACATGCGGGGCATTAATGATAGGTGCCGTATTTGTGTTTTGTGGCATTTGCGCGAGTTTATCAAGCGGCAAGTACATCACATTGCTGCCGTTTTTAACGTCCACAATCACGTTATTTGTACTGCTTAATACGGATTCCATGGCGTCAATATATAAACGTTTGCGTGTTATATCGGGTGCTTTGCTGTATTGTGTTAACAATTGTGAAAAACGACTTGTTTCGCCTTGCGCTTGAGCGAGTACTTGCTCTTTATAGCCTTCGGCTTCTTGCATCTTACGAGCGGCAGCACCGCGAGCTTTAGGAATAACATCATTGGCGTAGGCTTGCGCTTCGTTAATTAAACGTTGCTCATCTTCTCGCGCTTTAATCGCATCAGCAAAAGAATTTTGAACCTGCTCAGGCGGTTGTGCATCTTGTAAATTCACACTGGTGACTTGGATTCCTGTATTGTAACTATCCATCACCTGCTGAATTTCAGTTTTGATTTGTGCGACAATTTCACCACGTCCTTCCGTTAACACGAAATCCATGGTACTGCCACCAATCACGCCACGCTGTGCACTTTCGGTAACGTGCTTAAGCGTAGCCGCTGGGTTTGATACATTAAAAATAAAGGCTTTCGCGTCTTTGACTTGATATTGAACAGCAAGACGGACATCAACATAATTTTCATCTTTGGTGAGCATGAGGGCTTCTTTAGGAACAGAGCCGCCTATAGATTGATCGCCACCATTACTTCGGTAACCCACTTCAATGTAACGCTGTTGTTTTACATTTACTAATGTAACAGATTCAATAGGCGATGGAATATGCCAATTCAGGCCCGCTTGCGTGGTGCCAATATATTTACCAAAACGCGTTTCCACGCCGTGATTTCCTTCATCAACAATGTAGAAGCCACTTAATCCCCAGATAACACCTGCACCGATGGCAAGTAAACCTAAGCCTTTCAGTGAATTTCCTGAAAACCCATTGTCATCGTGGTTGCTGCCTGACCCGCCAAATAATTTATCTAATTTTGACTGCAGAACACGGATTGCCTCATCTAATTCGGGCACATTTTTGTCATCCCCACGACCACTCCAAGGATCTTTTTTACCGCCACCAGGTTCATTCCACGACATACATCGCTCCACTTCAATTAGTTTTTAATTACGTTGCCATGATTGCGTTATGCTGCATTCAATTATGACATGACTATTTGTGATAACTATTTTGTACTACATTGTAAAGCCAGAGAGTTTTAATTTAATAATTACGTTGTACAGCAAATTTGGCCAATAAAATAAGCGCTTCTTTATACTCGGAATTGGGTAAAACGTTTAGTGCATCAATGGCTCTTTGAGCTTCTTCATCCGCACGGTCTGTTGTGTATTCGATCGCTTTTGTGCGTGTAATGATTTCATAAACCGCATTGAACGCATCTCTTCTGCCATTTTTAATGGCATCAACAATAATGTCTGCTTCTTCGCTTGTGCCGTGTTCAATAGCGTAAATTAGAGGAAGCGTAGGTTTGCCTTCAGCTAAATCATCCCCAAGGTTTTTACCAAGTTCTTCAGAGGTTGCTTGATAATCCAGTGCGTCATCAATAAGTTGAAAAGCAATGCCTAAATGTTGACCGTAGCTGGCTAATGCAGTTTCAATTTCATCACTCGCATTCGATATAACCGCTGCCAGTTGCGTTGCGGCGCTAAATAAAATAGCAGTTTTGCGGGCAATGACTTCTAGGTATTTTGCTTCGGTAGTTTGGGGGTTGTTGCAGTTGAGTAGTTGAAGGACTTCGCCTTCGGCAATGGCTGTTGTGGTTTTAGATAAAATGCCCATGACGCGCATATTGTCTGTGCGTACCATCATTTCAAACGCGCTGGAGTAGAGATAATCACCTACTAAAACACTTGCTGCATTTCCCCAAACGGCATTAGCGGTTTGATTTCCGCGACGTAATTCGGATTCATCAACGACATCATCATGCAGTAATGTTGCGGTATGAATAAACTCGATGACGGCAGCTAAAATGAGATGATTATCTGATACGCCACCTAGTGCTTTAGCTGCAAGTAAAAGTAACATGGGACGCAAGCGTTTTCCACCATTACTGATAATGTATCGACCAATTTCGTTAATTAAAATAACATCGGAGCGTAGTTCGTCAATAATCAGCTGATCAACCGCTTTTGCTTCGAGGCTGCTTAATTGTTTAATGGCGTTGAAATCAATTGTTGGATTTTGAGAAGATGAACTCATTCTTTTTTTTATTAAAGGCCAAAAGGAAATTTTTGTACATTATAGCGCATAAATGCGTTGGTAACATCGACGCTCTAAATTCAGTTATGATTATGCACATTCAAAAGTCGATTCCACCTTTCTATTTTTACAGCAAACGCCATGCAGCCACGATTTATTCATCTTAGAGTTCACAGCGAATTCTCCTTAATTGACGGTTTAGTTAAGATCAAGCCACTAATCAAGCAATTAACAGATTTCAATATGCCAGCCATTGCGCTAACTGATCACGTTAATTTATTTGGTTTAGTGAAATTATATAAAGCAACAATAGCGCAAGGTATCAAGCCGATTGCTGGTTCGGATGTACTAGTTGTAAATCCTGAAGCACCAGATGCGCCTTATCGTTTAACGCTGCTTGCAATCAATCATGCCGGCTATATCACGTTGACAGAATTAGTATCGCAAGCTTATCAGCAAGGTCAAAACAAAGATGGTGTGCCTATTTTGCAGCGAGAATGGATTGAGCAAAATAATGCTGGGCTGATTGCACTTTCAGGTGCGATGCAGGGTGATATTGGCAAGGCATTGCTCAATGAAAATAACGCATTAGCCAAAACACTTGCAATATATTGGAAAAATTTATTCCCTAATCGATTTTATTTGGAACTTCAGCGCGTTGGAAAGGTTGATGAAGAGCTATATATTGCCTTAGCGGCAGAGTTGGCGGCGGAGTTGGCGTTGCCTGTTGTTGCAACAAATGACGTTCGTTTTTTAAAAGAAAGTGATTTTGCTGCTCATGAAGTACGGGTATGTATTAACCAAGGACGTGTTCTTGATGATCCGCGTCGTCCAAAAGACTACACCAATCAGCAGTATTTGCGCAGTGAAGATGAAATGGTGGCGTTGTTTGCTGATTTTCCTGAGGCGCTAGAAAATACTGTTGAAATTGCCAAACGTTGTAATTTAACGCTAACACTAGGTAAAAACTTTCTGCCGGATTTTCCCGTTCCTGAGGGCATGACAATTAATGATTTTATTATTAGTGAATCAGAGAAAGGGTTACGTGAGCGTTTTGAAAAATATGCGTTAACGGGTAGTGGTAGTCAAAGTGAAAATGAAGCGGTGTATTTAGAGCGTCTTAAAATTGAGCTTGATGTGATTACCCAAATGGGTTTTTCGGGCTATTTCATGATTGTTGCAGATTTTATTCAATGGGCAAAAAATCATGATATTCCTGTTGGACCTGGTCGGGGTTCGGGTGCGGGATCGCTTGTGGCGTATGCGCTAAAAATTACGGATTTAGATCCGATTGAATTTGAACTTTTATTTGAGCGATTTTTAAATCCCGAACGTATTTCGATGCCTGACTTTGATATCGACTTTTGTATGGATCGACGTGATGAAGTCATTGATTATGTTGCTGAGTGTTATGGGCGAAATCAAGTGTCGCAAATTATTACATACGGCTCAATGGCGGCAAAAGCAGTTATTCGAGATGTAGGGCGCGTACTTGGTTTGTCTTATGGTTTTGTGGATCGACTTGCAAAACTGATTCCCATGGAAATTGGCATTACGCTCTCAGATGCGCTGAAAAGTAGTCCTGATCTTCAGCAAGCTTACGATACAGAAGAAGACGTTAAATCCCTTATTGATATGGCACTCTCACTAGAGGGAACAACTCGAAATGCGGGTAAACACGCTGGTGGTGTGGTCATTGCGCCGACAAAATTAACAGATTTTACGGCGCTCTACTGTGATATTGAAGGGAATAATTTAGTTACGCAATTTGATAAAAATGATGTGGAATCGGTCGGACTGGTGAAGTTTGACTTTTTAGGTTTGCGTACGCTTACCATTATTGATTGGGCGCTAAAGACCATCAATGCGAAACAGAAAAAGTTAGGCAGATCAATTGTTGATATAAGTGCCATTGCGCGTGATGATGTTGCTTCTTATGAATTACTTAAAAAAGGCCTAACCACGGCGGTATTCCAGTTAGAATCGCGTGGAATGAAAGAGCTCATCAAAAAACTGAAACCTGATTGTTTTAACGATATTATCGCGCTCGTTGCGCTTTATCGTCCAGGGCCCTTAGAGTCGGGTATGGTGGATGATTATGTGAACGTGAAACATAAAACCAAAGCCGCTGAATATGCGCATCCATTGCTTGAGCCTATTCTTGAGCCTACTAATGGCGTTATTTTATACCAAGAGCAGGTCATGCAAATTGCGCGTGAATTATCGGGTTACACATTGGGTGGCGCCGATATTTTACGGCGTGCAATGGGTAAAAAAGACGCAAAAGAAATGGCAAAGCAACGTGATGTCTTTGTTAGTGGTGCCTTGACTAATGATGTCAGTGACGAAATTGCGAATTATATTTTTGATTTGGTCGATAAATTTTCTGGATACGGTTTCAATAAATCGCATTCTGCCGCTTACGCATTAGTTGCGTATCAAACAGCATGGCTAAAAGCGCATCATCCAGCCGCCTTTATGGCTGCTGTGTTATCTGCCGATATGGACAATACAGACAAAGTTGTCATTGCGCTTGATGAGTGTCGACAAATGAAACTGAACATTATTCCACCATCAATTAACGTGTCGCATTATAAATTTACCGTCAACGACAATGATGATTTGATTTATGGTTTGGGGGCAATCAAAGGGGCAGGTGAGAATGCGATTTTAGATATGCTAAGCGAACGTGAGAATAATGGCTCTTTTTTAAATTTGTATGATTTGTGTCAGCGTGTGGATTTGCGTAAATTTAATCGCCGTGTGCTGGAAGCGCTTATCCGTGCGGGTGCGTTTGATGAGTTTGATGTCAATCGCGCAGCCCATTTAGCAGAGTTACCTACCATTTTAAAAGTGGCTGAGCATCACATACGCATGAAAGCGGTTGGTCAGAGTGATTTGTTTGGTTTAGGCAGCGAGGTGTCAAGTGAAACAAGTGATACGCCGACCTATACGACCGTAGTGGAACCATGGTCTGAGAGCGTGCGATTTTCCGAGGAAAAGGCCGTGTTGGGCTTGTTTTTAACGGGGCACCCCATTGATCAATATGCAAATGAATTAAAGTTAATTGCACCTAAAAATATTGCTCGATTACTTGAAGAATTATCACCCAATCAATGGAATAACTCAGTGCGGGTCGCAGGACTTGCTATTGAAATTGGTATTCGGCAAAACAAACAAGGTAAGTCGCGCGGATCTGTTATATTTGATGACAATACAGGTCGTCTTGAAATGAGTGCGCAGCGTGAAAGTTTTGAAGTCAATCAAGCGATGTTTTCCTCGAATTTTCGAGATAAGCTTTTAATTGCGGAAGGCAGTTTAGCGATAGATAGCTATTTAAATATACCGTTATTAAAAATTGAGCATATATATCCCATTGAGCAAGCGAGAAGGGAAGTACATCTTAAATGGCAAAATAATGATGCAAATGCAGCAAGAAATTTGGACAAGATGAAAGCGTTGTTGAGTGAATTTAAGGGAGGGGATACGCTTATAACAATTGATTATAGTACTGAAAAAGCTCGGGCACAGTTACAATTGGGACCGGAGTGGCGTGTCAAAGCAACAGACGAGTTTATACATCAATTAATATTATGGCTAGGTCAAAGTGCAGTTCGTATAACCTACTAAATATTGAGTTCATATTTTTCGTGTAAATAAAAACCGCCACAAGAGCGGTTTTTTATTCAGCTTAAATGGCTAATTTGTTAACCGTACTTGAGTGGTTTTTGAAACTTGACAATGGATTCGCTGCATTTAACTATATTACGACGTTCATCACGCTGCGCAATTAAGTCTGCCAACGTGATTTGTGATAAATAATCTTGAATGTGGTCACTTAATCCAGCCCATAAATCGTGGGTAAGGCAAATGCTGTCATGTTGACAATTTTCTTCACCACCACATTTAGTTGAATCAATAGGCTCATTAACGGCTTCAATAATCGACGCAATGCTAATTAATTCAGGTGTTTGACGAATTCTATAGCCTCCACCTGGTCCACGAACACCTTTGACTAAATCCGCTTTGCGCAGACGTGAAAATAGTTGTTCTAAATAGGATAAAGAAATAGTTTGTCTCGTTGCAATTTCAGTTAATGTTACAGGTGTATTTTGGCTGTGAAGCACTAAATCCAGCATGGCTGTTACAGCATAACGACCTTTAGTAGTTAAACGCATGGGTAATATCCTTACAGAAAAAAATAAAAAGTTACTTAACTATACTTAACCAACTAAAATAGTCAATTATTGTAAAGCAAATATTATCTATAATTCCACATGGTGTGCAATATTTTGTAGTGTACAGATTAGCGCAACACCCGCGCCAATTAAGGTAATTTGCTGAAGTGATGTTTTAATATCCGTGCGTTTATGTAATGAAGGAATTAAATCTGCAACGGCAATATAGATAAAACTAGACGCAGCTAATGCCAGAAAATAAGGCAACTTTTCATGTAATGTTTCCAAACTAAAATAAGCGAGTACCCCACCCACAACGGTTGTCAAGCTCGATAATACATTATAAAAAAGGGCTTTTCGTTGTGAATAACCACTTTGTAGCAAGATAGCAAAATCGCCTACCTCTTGAGGGATTTCATGGGTAGCAACTGCTAAACTGGTCACAATCCCTAAATGGGGATCCATTAGGAATGCAGCAGCAATGAGTACACCATCCACAAAATTGTGAATGCTATCACCTAAAATAATGAAAATACCGGCTGTTTTTGCCCCGTGACCATGAGAATGTGTGTCATGGTCATGTTGATAATTTTCGGGATGTTGATGTTCATCATCCCCATGGGCTTCGCATTCACCAAAATGACAATGTCGCCAAATTAACAATTTTTCAAGTACAAAAAAACCTAATATTCCAGCTAAAATAGTGCCTGATAGTAACTGTATCTGATCAGGTTTTGCATGTTCAAAAGCTTCGGGAATAAGTCCCCAAAATGCAACCGCTAGTAGTGCGCCAATAGCAAAGCTAATTCCATGTGGCAGAACTTGATTGCGTTGTTTTTGGGGGAGAAGTAAAAATAATCCCGCCGCCAATACGCTCAGTACGCCACCCACCGAGGTAAAAATAATAATTTGTAAGAGCAAAGGTAAAGAATTCATTGAGTTTATCAAATTTCCGTGTTTTTACTTTACCAAAAGAGCAAAGCGAGGCGAATAGTAAAACAATCTAAAGGCTTGAACAAGATACAATTCACTTGTGATTTGTAAAGTTTATCTGTCGCTTCATGCCTTGTTAGACGAAACAGATTGCTTTACTATGGTGGAAAATCCTCGATTTGACGCAGTTTATCGCGTTGTTTGTTTATATTTTTTCCTTGAAATTAACCCTAAATTATGCAAAAAACCGAATTTACACAACCTTCTCATTTTATTCGCCAAATCGTTGCAAATGATTTGCAGACAAATAAGCATGATGGAAAAGTGGTGACTCGCTTTCCACCTGAGCCTAATGGTTATTTGCATATTGGTCATGCAAAGTCAATTTGTTTAAATTTTGGAACGGCTTTAGAAAATAATGGCAATTGCAATTTGCGATTTGATGACACTAATCCAGAAAAAGAAAGTATTGAATACATGGAGTCCATTAAACGTGACGTTGCATGGCTAGGCTTTGAATGGACACAACTCCGTCATGCATCAGATTATTTTGAGCAACTGTATCAATATGCTATTGATTTAATTGAGCATAATTTAGCGTATGTTGACAGTTTGTCGGCTGAAGAAATTCGGCTTTATCGTGGTACGTTGACCCAACCGGGAAGAGAAAGTCCTGATCGCAACCGCTCAATTGAGGAAAATTTGGATCTATTTTCTCGTATGCGTGCAGGTGAATTTGCAGATGGACAATATGTGTTGCGTGCAAAAATAGATATGGCTTCTCCTAATATCAATTTGCGTGACCCAGCTATTTATCGCATTCGTCGAGTTCATCATCAACGAACTGGCGACGCATGGTGCATTTACCCGATGTACGATTACACACATTGTATTTCAGATGCAATTGAAGAAATTACACATTCACTTTGTACTTTAGAGTTCGAAGATCATCGTCCACTTTACGATTGGGTACTTGATAAGCTTCAAACACCCTGTCATCCACAGCAAATTGAGTTTGCACGGTTGCAACTTGAATACACAATCGTAAGTAAACGTAAATTAAATCAACTGGTGACAGAAAAACAGGTATCAGGTTGGGATGATCCGCGTATGCCAACCATTGCGGGACTGCGTCGTGCAGGATTTACGCCTCAGGCAATTAAGGATTTTTGTGAGCGTATTGGGATTACCAAGCAAAATTCATGGATTGAAATGGGGGTTTTGGAATATTGCATTCGTGAAGATCTCAATATCAATGCGTTTCGAGCTATGGCAGTTTTAAATCCACTACGCATTGTGATTACCAATTATCCTGACGATAAAGTGGAAAACCTAGAAGTGAGTAATCATCCTCAAAGAGAAGAGTTTGGTAAACGTATCGTACCATTTTCTAAGACTATTTTGATTGAGAGGGATGATTTTTCAGAAAATCCACCACCAAAATATAAACGCTTAATTCAAGGAGAGGAAGTGCGTTTGCGTGGTGCTTATGTGATTCGTTGCGATGAAGTCATTAAGAATGAGGCGGGTGAAATCATTGAGTTGCGCTGTACTTACGATGAAAATACATTAGGTAAAAATCCTGAGGGTCGTAAAGCAAAGGGTGTTATTCATTGGGTATCACAGGCGCATTCATGCCCAGCAGAAATACGTTTGTATGATCGCCTGTTTACTGTGCCTCAACCAGATAATGAGGAAAGCTTTTTAGATGTGGTCAACCCGCATTCATTGCAAATATTAAGGGATTGTCGTGTTGAGGCGAGTTTACGTAGCGCAACACTTGAAAATCGTTATCAATTTGAACGTACAGGCTATTTTTGTTTAGATTTAGAAAGTACTTTAGATAAATTGGTGTTTAACCGAACAGTGACACTGCGTGATAATGGGGAGAAGGATTAGATACATTTTGCATTGACACGCCTACCATTTCTACTTTAAAGTTAACCCCGCATAAATTAGCGTAACAATTAACTATAACTATAACTTTTTTGGAGTGTACATCATGGCAAGACCATTAATTCAAATGGCATTAGATTCATTAGATTTCGATGCAACAGTTTCATTAGCGAAACAAGTTGCGCCTTTTGTTGATATTTTTGAAATCGGCACACCTTGCATTAAACACAACGGTGTTAACTTAGTTAGAGCATTGCGTGCTGAATTCCCTGACAAATTATTGTTAGTTGATTTGAAAACAATGGATGCTGGCGAATATGAAGCAACACCTTTTTATGCAGCTGGTGCGGATATTTGTACAGTATTAGGTGTTTCAGGTTTAGCAACTTGCAAAGGTGTTATCAAAGCAGCTAATGCACACGCAGCTGAAGCGCAAATTGATTTAATTAATGTTGATGATAAAGCAGCTTGCGCACGCGCAACTGTTGATGCTGGTGCGCAAATTATCGGTGTTCACACTGGTTTAGACGCTCAAGCAGCAGGTCACACACCGTTTGCAGATTTAAGCTTGATTGCTTCTTTAGGATTAAACGTTCGTATTTCAGTTGCTGGCGGTATCAATACTAAAACCGTTCAAGACGTAGTTCGCGCTGGTGCTAGCATCATCGTGGTTGGTGCAGCAATTTACGGTGCAGCATCTCCAGCAGAAGCAGCACGTGAAATTCGTGAATTAGTAGACGCAGTTTAATTAGGAATCCTTATGCACCAAGAGCTAATCTTAGAAAAAATCACAGGCATCCTTGAAGCAACTGAGGAATCATACGATGAAAAACTGACAGCTATGCTCGATGAAGCTGCTCGCATTTTCATTGCGGGCGCAGGTCGTTCAAAACTTGTCGGCAATTTCTTTGCAATGCGGTTGGTGCATGGTGGTTACAACGTTAATGTTGTCGGTGAAATCGTTACCCCGAGCATTCAACAAGGCGATTTACTCATTGTCATCTCAGGATCAGGTGAAACTGAACAGCTTGTTGCGTTCACTAAAAGTGCGAAAAAAATTGGCGCTAAAATCATGTTGATTTCAGCACAATCAAAATCAACTATTGGTGATATGGCAGACGGTTTGTTCCAAATTGGTCGTTCTGATTTGTATGGTAAAGTGGTTGGAATGCCAATGGGGACTGTATTTGAATTGTCAACATTGCTCTTTTTGGAATCTACTATTTCTCATATTATCCATGAGAAAGGCATTCCTGAAGAGATTATGCGTTCAAGACACGCTAATTTAGAATAAGTAATTAATGTTAAAGTGAATAATTGTAGAATTGTTCACTTTAACTGTTTTGGTTACTCACGTAATAAAAAACGGGTTGCACTATTAAAATTTTTTTAATAGTGCAATTTTTTAATCCAATTATCAAAAGGAGAAAAATATGACTTCGCGTAGAGAATTAGCGAATGCCATACGCGCTTTAAGCATGGATGCAGTTCAAAAAGCCAATTCAGGACACCCCGGTGCGCCAATGGGTATGGCAGACATCGCTGAAGTGTTGTGGAACGACCATTTAAAACATAATCCAACAAATCCAAATTGGGCAGATCGCGATCGTTTTGTATTATCAAATGGTCATGGTTCAATGCTAATTTACTCACTTCTCCACTTATCTGGTTACGACTTGCCAATGAAAGAATTGCAGTCGTTTCGTCAATTGCATTCCAAATGTGCAGGACATCCTGAATACAGCTATGCGCCAGGTATCGAAACTACAACAGGTCCATTAGGTCAAGGTCTTACCAACGGTGTTGGTTTTGCCATGGCAGAGAAATTATTGGCTGATCAATTCAACCGTCCAGGCCATGACATTGTTGATCATCATACATATGTATTTTTAGGTGATGGCTGCTTGATGGAAGGCGTTTCTCATGAAGCGTGTGCATTAGCCGGTACTTGGGGGCTAGGTAAATTAGTCGCATTTTGGGATGACAACAACATCTCTATTGATGGCCATATTGATGGCTGGTACACCGATGACACAGTAAAACGTTTTGAAGCTTACGGTTGGCATGTTCAATCTGTAGATGGTCACGATGCAGATGCAATAAATGCTGCAGTGACTGCTGCAAAAGCGGTAACAGATAAGCCATCCATGATTTGCTGCAAAACCATTATTGGTTTTGGTTCACCCAATAAAAGTGGCAGTCACGATTGTCACGGCTCGGCATTAGGTGATGCAGAAGTTGCGTTAACGCGTGAAGCGTTAGGCTGGACGCATGCTCCTTTTGTTATTCCAGAAAATGTTTACGCAGGTTGGGATGCAAAAGCAAAAGGCAATTCAGTAGAAGCGGCATGGAATGCAAAATTTGATGCTTATGCAGTAGCACATCCAGAATTAGCAGCGGAGTTTAAACGTCGAGTAGCAGGAGAGTTGCCATCTAACTGGGCAACTGTAACGAGCGATTTAATCCACGCATTTAACGAAAAAGCTGAAAATTTAGCATCTCGTCAATCATCACAAAAAGTCATTGCCGGTTTAGCGGCAACATTACCTGAATTTTTAGGTGGTTCTGCAGATTTAACGGGTTCAAATTTGACTAGTTGTCCAAGTTTTACACACGTTAGCGGTAAAAAACCTGGTAACTATATTTCTTATGGTGTTCGTGAATTTGGTATGTATGCCATTATGAATGGTATGGCCTTGCACGGTGGATTTATTCCATTTGGTGGCACATTCCATATGTTCTCAGACTATGCAAAAAGTGCATTACGCATGGCTGCATTGATGAAACAGCGTACTATTGCCGTGTTAACCCATGATTCTATTGGTCAAGGCGAAGACGGTCCAACACATCAACCTATCGAAAATACATCTGGATTACGTTACATTCCAAATATGGATGTTTGGCGTCCAGCTGATTCAACTGAGACAGCTGTTGCTTGGGTAAGTGCTATTGAACGTCATAATGGCCCAACAAGTTTAGTGTTAAGTCGACAAGCTATTACTGCGATTGCACACGATGAAGCTCAAATTGCAGCAATGCGTAAAGGAGCTTATATTATTGCTGAAGCATCAAGCAAAGCAGATGTAGTATTAATTGCGACAGGTTCTGAAGTTGCTTTAGCGATCAAATCGCAAGCTGCACTTGAAGCAGAAGGGATTCATGCACGAGTTGTTTCAATGCCTTCAACTAATGTTTTTGATCGTCAAGATAAAGCTTATAAAGACAGTGTTTTGATACCTGGCGTGAAACGCGTCGCTATTGAAGCAGGTGTATCTGATTTTTGGCGTAAATATGTTGGTTTAGAAGGTGAAGTAGTTGGTATCGATACGTTTGGTGAGTCTGCACCTGGTGGCGTATTATTTGAGCATTTTGGTTTCACCGTTGAAAATGTAGTCAAACACGTTAAAGCGGTACTTTAATTTCTAAATTTATTTAGTACTCGTCATCTGTTTTCTCTATGATAAATGGGTGACGATTGCTTTTAATCGATAGGTGTCAATGTGAAAAAAAATAATTTACTACAAATTGCTGTCACCACGTTGCTGATGGCCAATTCATTTGTCGCAATTGCTGGTAATCAATACCCAGCAGCAGATTTTGAACCTAAAGTTCTATATCAAGACGCTTCTGTGAAATCTTCTGCACCGGCTGCTCCCACAGCAACAACAAAATCCGCACCCGCGGCAACTCCTGCACCAGTAGTTGAAGAAGCTTTCGATGCAAGATACCCTGCAACAAATTTCGAGCCTAAAGTGCTTTATAGTGATGCAAGCTATAAACATACCAAATCAGCACCTTCAATTCAATCAGCATCAACTGTGAGCGAAAATGTATCTGTTGCCACAGTAGAAAAAGAAGGTAATTCTAATTTGTTGTTTTTAGGGTTGTTAGCGGCGGCAGCAGTGGGTGGCTTTGCTTTTGCTAAAAGTTCTAAAACGTCTTCAAC
Organism: uncultured Pseudomonadota bacterium; assembly: GCA_903848905.1. Lineage (GTDB taxonomy): Bacteria > Pseudomonadota > Gammaproteobacteria > Methylococcales > Methylomonadaceae > UBA10906. The sequence goes on along the minus strand of CAINHP010000018.1, from coordinate 44,837 downwards.
TGTATCTCACCATAGCGTTTATGCTTCAGGTGAAACGGGTGTGACACGTTACTTAAATGCAAGAATTCCTAAAGTATCAGGAGTAAGTAAATATTTAGAACGCAACACGATTCCAACCAATGTGGCTCGATATATTGCTAGACAAAATGTCGCACACAAATCATCTGCTCAAAACGATACAGATCGGGGGTAGTTATGGGCTTTTTTTCAAGTCTTTTTGGTACACATTCTGAAAATGCTTACACGTCATCCCCTACGCGAAATGCTATTTTAGCTCATGATGGGACTGGTGTAAGTCGTTATTTAGAAATCCAAACAACAACACCTTCGCTCAGTAAAGTTGATAAATACTTGAAAAGTCAAGAGCTCAATCAACCTAGTGGTGTGGCTAAGTATTTAGCACGACAAGCTATTAACGAGCGAAATAAGCCTGTTGTCGTGTTAACGGGTGTTGCGAAATATTTAAATAACAATAAAGATAGTGCACCTGTTGTAAAATCTGGTGTTGAACGTTATTTGGCAAGTCAGATTAACACGCCTATGAGTGGTGTCGCGAAGTATATGCTTAAAAAAAATGTAGCAGATAGACATACACCGCCAAAACAAAAAACAACTAGCGTTGAAAGTTATTTGCAAAGTCGCCCTGAAACAACTACAAGCAGTGTCAGTAAATATTTAGCTAGACAAGCTCTTGTAACGGCTTCTCAAGCTAAAGCTGAAGCAATTGCGGTCGTAAACGCTGTGGTTGAAAGTGTTGCTGTGACAGGTGTTGAGAAATATTTGCAAGGTCAACGCTAATTTATATTCATTATTTAATTTATAACATAGGTAATCTACAATGAGTAAGTCTTTACTTGAGCAATTGAAAGAAGTCACAGTGGTTGTGGCAGATACTGGTGATATTCAAGCTATTGAAGCTTTTACGCCGCGTGATGCAACAACAAACCCGTCTTTAATCACAGCAGCTGCTCAAATGCCACAATATCAAGGTATTGTTGATGATACATTGAAAGGGGCGCGTGGGACTTTAGGTGCAAGTGCATCTGCAGCGGATGTTGTCACATTAGCGTTTGATCGTTTAGCCGTCTCGTTTGGTTTGAAAATTTTAGAAATCATTCCTGGTCGTGTTTCAACAGAAGTAGACGCACGTTTATCTTTTGATACCGATGCGACGGTTACCAAAGGACGTGAGTTAATCGCGCAGTATGAAGCTGCAGGCATTGATCGTAAGCGTGTATTGATTAAAATTGCAGCAACATGGGAAGGTATCCAAGCTGCAGCAGTTTTAGAAAAAGAAGGTATTCACTGTAACTTAACATTACTGTTTGGTTTGCATCAAGCGATTGCGTGTGCTGAAAATGGTATTACGTTAATTTCACCTTTTGTGGGTCGTATTTTAGATTGGTACAAAAAAGATACAGGTCGTGATTCATATACGCCTGCTGAAGATCCGGGTGTTGTATCTGTTACTGAAATTTATAATTATTATAAAAAATTCGGTTACCACACTGAAGTTATGGGCGCAAGTTTCCGTAACGTTGGCGAAATTACAGAATTAGCAGGTAGTGATTTACTGACAATTGCCCCTTCATTACTTGATGAATTACAAAAAACACAGGGTGAATTGCCACGTAAATTGACAGTAGAGAATGCTGCTGCATCGTCAATTGAGAAAATTAGTGTTGATCATGGAACGTTTGAGCATATGCATGCTGAAAATCGTATGGCTTCAGAAAAACTTGCAGAAGGCATTGATGGTTTTGCAAAAGCGCTTGTTGTTTTGGAAGAATTGTTAGCGAACCGTTTAGCTGCTCTAGAAGCTTAATTTTCGTTTAATAAATAAAACCCATTCTAGGTTTAAAGCTTTGAGTGGGTTTTTTATATGCTTATTTTTTGAATAATTCACTCAAAATGCATAGAGTCCGAACTAAAAAGATGTTCTTTTAAGAATTTAATTGACCATTGCACATCAATAGAGTTTGGTGGTGTTGAATAATTGTTTAAGAAAATGAACCGTTAATTTTCGCTTGGCAGCTAATGACGCGCGGTCTATTTTTTCAAGTAAAAGCCACAGATCATGTAATTCAGCTTGATGTTGAATCACTAAAAATCGACCTGCTTGCGGTGAAATTTCAAATCCCATTGAATCTGCTTTGAAAATGAGTGCGTCAATGTTATTTGTATCTACTAGGGTTTTCAATTGTAGAATTAAACCCCAGTTTAAGTATTCTTTCAGGTCACTCGTGATAACTTCCAAGTGATTTGGCAAATAACTTGATGAAATAATTAATTGGTGTCCTTTCTGATATTGATATTTCATCAGTTCATATATAGCAAGTTCCCAGCTTTCATTTCCAACAACAGTGTCTACATTATCAAGGCACACTACATCATATTCATCAATACCTTTTAGAATGGCTGGTTGATGTCTGGAATTACGTGATAAATCAAAATAAAAAGAAGGTTTTTGATGTTGTTGTGCAAAATGACAGCACGCTTGGAGTAGATGGCTTTTTCCTTGCCCAGACTTTCCCCATAGAAAAATATTTTTCTCTCCATTTCCTAAAACGCAATGTTGTAGATTTTCGATGATTGGTTGATTTTCTCCAGAAAAAAAATCATTAAACGTCTGATTTGCTAGAAATTCAAAATGAAGAGGATATTGTTCAGACATGAGGTATTTGGATTGTTTTGCTGACAGTGCGCACATAAAATGCAGACCCTAAAAACAGTAGTATACTAAAAAAAACTTCTAAAGACGCATAATAGCGTTCTGCATCGTTTGCATAGCATTCAGTTATACCATGAATGATATAAAATAGACTAATATAGGCCATCCATCCGCAACTCTTTCTCTTCTCCTTAAGCATGCCTCTGAGGGGAATTAATAGCGGTGTAACGGTAATTAAAAGGAGTAGGGCAATGGGAAAACGTGTCGAAGGTGCCAGAACAGTATTCCAAAGCATAAGTAAGGTAAATAATCCTAAAAATGCACTGAGTGCTAGCCAATAATAGAATTTTGCTTCAAATTTAACCATTACAATAACGCTAAAACGTTTTCAGGTGGACGACCAATTGCTGCACTGTTTTGCGAAATAGCAATAGGGCGTTCAAGTAACCTTGGATGATTGATAATGGCTTGAAAAAGATCCTTATTGGATAAAGTCGCATCCGCTAAATTTCCTGTTTTATAGGCATCTTCATTTGTACGCATAAATTGACGCGGATGCATATTGAGTTTTTGTGAAATAGATTCTAACTCAGAAAGTGTAAGCGGGTTTTTTAGATATTCAATAATAATCACTTCAACACCTTTTTCTTGCAAAATTTTTAATGTTTTATGTGATTTACTACATTGAGGATTATGGTAGAGTGTTATTTTCATAGAGGATTTTGCGAAATAAATACCGCGAATACCAAAATAGTATTCGCGGTATTTTAAGAATTTATTGCGGGAATTCTGGGTGTGGCAATGGCTCATTGCCCATCATTAGCGCATCGATTTGTGTCTTATCAATGGTTTCCCATTTCATTAATGCTTTTGCCATATTATGCAAAATACTGATGTTATCTTGCAAAATTTTCTCAGCACGTTGGTAATTCGAATCAATCACCCCACGAATTTCTTCATCTATTTGTTGGGTTACAGATTCAGAGTTTTTACCACCTTTAGCCGCATATCCCATAAAAGGTTGACCACTTTCTTCACCGTAAACTAGAGGACCTAATTTTTCAGAAAATCCCCATCGAGTTACCATGTTACGTGCTAATTCAGTCGCTCTTTCGATATCGTTAGATGCACCGGTTGTAACACGATCCCCACCGTAAATCATCAATTCGGCAATGCGTCCACCAAATAAACTTGCAATTTGACTTTCAAGCTTGCGTTTACTTGCGCTGTATTGGTCTTGTTCAGGTAGGAACATCGTAATACCTAAGGCGCGACCACGTGGCATAATGCTGACTTTATAAACAGAATCATGTTCGGGTGATAGTTGACCGACAATACAATGTCCCGCTTCGTGGTATGCAGTGAGTAATTTATCTTCTTCGCTCATCACCATGGTGCGTTTTTCAGCGCCCATTAGAATTTTGTCTTTGGCTTTTTCGAGGTCACTCATGGTAACTTCTTTTTTATTAGATCGTGCAGCGAGTAAAGCTGCTTCATTGACAATATTAGCCAAATCCGCTCCAGAAAAGCCTGGTGTACCTCGTGCCAAGTCGTATAACTTGACATCTAAAGCGGCAGGTACTTTTTTAATGTGAACATTGAGGATTTGTTCGCGACCACGTACATCAGGTAAACCAACATTTACTTGACGATCAAATCGACCTGGACGAAGTAGCGCTTTATCAAGTACATCAGCGCGATTTGTTGCCGCAATAATAATGACGCCTTCATTTCCGTTAAAACCGTCCATTTCGACGAGTAATTGGTTTAAAGTTTGCTCACGTTCATCGTTGCCTCCTCCCATGCCAACACCACCACGTTGACGACCGACGGCGTCAATTTCATCTATGAAAATAATGCAAGGTGAATGCTCTTTTGCTTGTGCGAACATATCACGAACGCGAGATGCACCAACACCTACAAACATTTCAACAAAGTCAGAACCTGAAATACTAAAGAATTTAACGCCTGCTTCACCAGCGATCGCTTTTGCAATTAACGTTTTACCCGTTCCTGGAGGACCAACCATTAAAATACCGCGTGGAATTTGACCGCCCAATTTTTGGAATTTTTGTGGATCAGCTAGAAAATCAACTAATTCCGATACTTCTTCTTTTGCTTCCTCGCAACCTGCAACATCTGCAAATTTAACGGTTAATTTATCTTCTTCTAGCATTTTCGCTTTGCTTTTACCAAATCCATTTGCGCCCATTCCTTGTGAACGACGCATATAAATGATCCATACTAAAATAAATAAGAACATGGGGAACCAAGCGATGAAGATTTGCATAAACATCGATTGTTGAGTGGGCACTCTTGTGCGAATTTGTACATCAGCAGCCAGTAAATCGTCAATGAGATGGCCATCACCTGGGTTAAATGTTTCGTAAGTTTCGCCATCTGATGTACGTAACTTGATCATTTGCCCCATTATTTCAACACGGTCAACTTGTTTATTTTTAACACGCGAAATAAAGTCTGAATATGCCAGTGAATTATCAACAGGTGGTTCAGAGTTCATTCGTTCAAAAACAAAGTAACTCGCACTACTGATGGCAAGAATAAAGAAAATGTTCATGAAATGTTTTTTCATAGTATGACGTCTCCAAGTACGCGGTAATTTAAATTACATTATTTTTTATTATGGAACCGACTAAATAACATCATGCCTATCCCTAAGGCAATGGTAAAAATAAAGGGTTCACGTTTGCCATCACTCAGTGCTGCGAGCGCTGAACCTGGACAATACCCGACAAGTCCCCAACCTACACCAAAAAATACTGCACCTAAAATAAGTCTAACTTCAATGATATTACCTTTTTTAGGTAAATAAAATTGACTATCACATACAGGTTTTTGGCGTTTTAAAATAAAATATTGCGCCACACTTAGTGTGGTTAGGGCGCTAAACATCACAAGCATTAAGCTCAAGTCCCAGTTTCCTGCAATATCCAAAAAAGCAAGGACTTTATCAGGATTACTCATCTGAGAAATGGTTAATCCTAGACCAAATAATATTCCACAAATTAAAGCTACTATATTTTTGGTCATTTTAGTACTCTAAAATATGTCGCATGATATACGATGTTAATATGGCTGTTGACATGAATGTAATTGTTGCCACCGCTGAGCGCAATGAAAATCGCGCTAAACCACAAACGGCATGTCCACTTGTACATCCATTACCAAGGCGTGTGCCATATCCAACTAAAATACCCGACACAATGACCAGTAAAATATTACGAGAATAGGTTACAGGTACAACGGGGAAAAAAGTATTCACAATGGCCGCACTGAACATTAATCCTATTAAGAAAAATGCTCGCCAGTAACGATTTTCTATTTCCGCACTAAAACTGTCAACAATTATGCCAGATATGCCAGCAACTCTGCCATTAAAAAATAACAATAACGCGGCTGATAAGCCTATTAGACAGCCGCCAATCAGCGCGGAATAAGGGGTAAAGTTTTCCATTGTGTTTAATCATCTTGTGAATTGTCGAGAATTTCATCGTCATTTATGTCGTGAATAATAGGGTTTTCGCTGTCATCATCACTAATAAAATCGTCGGTAGCGTTCAATTCATCATCGGGCAATCCAGCGATACGATCCACGCCGACCACTTTTTCACCTTCATCTAAACGAATTACACGAACCCCTTGAGCACTGCGACCAACAACTGAAATTTCGGCTACTCGCGTCCTAACAAGTGTGCCACCATCGGTAATGATCATGAGTTCATCATTATCGCTCACGAGCAATGCACCAATGACTTCGCCGTTTCGCTCTGAGGTTTGCATCGCAATAACACCCGAACCGCCACGTCCTTGATGACGAAATTTGTCAACAATAGTCCGTTTACCAAATCCATTTTCCGTAATAGTTAGCACATCGCCTTCTGAAGCAACAATCAGTGAAATCACTTTTTGATCTTCTGTTAATCTAAATCCACGTACACCGGCAGCACCTCGCCCCATTGAGCGAACATCGGCTTCATTAAAGCGAATAGCTTTACCATTGCTGCTAAAAAGCATGATGTTTTGCTGGCCATCGGTGATGGCCACGCCAATTAACGTGTCGTCTTCGCGTAAATCAATGGCAATTTTGCCGCTTGTTCGCTGATAAGCAAATTCACTTAACGGTGTTTTCTTAACAGTGCCAGCAGAAGTTGCCATAAAGACGAATTTGTTTTCATCATAATCACGCGTGGCTAGAAACGCATTAATTTTTTCGTTCGCTTCTAAAGGCAGTAAATTAACAAAAGGTTTACCACGCGATGCGCGACTTGCAATCGGGAGTTGATATACTTTGAGTGCGTAAACTTTGCCTTTTGATGAAAAACAAAGAATAGTGTCGTGCGTATTGGCAACAATAAGCTGCTCGATAAAGTCAGCTTCTTTTGTCGCTGTGGCTGATTTGCCACGTCCACCGCGATGCTGGGCTTGATAGTCACTTAAAGGTTGTGCTTTGACATAACCTTCATAAGAAACAGTGACTACCATATCTTCTTCTGTAATCAAATCTTCATTGGTTAAATCCGATTGATTTATCATGATTTCAGTACGGCGTGGTTCACTGTATTGTTCTTTTATGGCAACTAACTCTTCACGTATCACTTCCATTAAGCGTAAATCGTCCGCTAGGATATGCAAATAAAAGGCAATTTGCTCAAGCAATTGTGTGTATTCATTGACGATTTTTTCTTGTTCTAAGCCAGTTAAGCGATGTAGGCGCAATTCTAAAATGGCTTGTGCTTGCGCTTCGGATAAGCGATAAAAATTCCCCGCTAAACCAAATTCGAGTGCTAAATTATCGGGGCGTGAATCAACCGCATTGGTGCGTTCAATAAGTGATAAAACAAGACCGGCTTCCCATTGCGTTGCCAATAAGCCTTCCTTTGCTTCAGCAGGCGTTTTTGCGGCCTTGATCATTGCAATCATTTCATCTATGTTAGCTAAGGCTATAGCTAAACCTTCAAGAATATGCGCTCGTTCACGGGCTTTACGAAGCAAATAGACGGTTCTACGAGTCACAATTTCACGGCGGTGATTGATAAACGCATCCAGAATTTCTTTTAAGTTTAAGCAGTAAGGACGCCCATTAAGTAGTGCGACCATATTCATGCCAAAAACAGTTTGAAATTGTGTTTGTTTATAAAGATTATTTAAAACTACTTCAGCTACTTCACCACGTTTGAGTTCGACAACCATGCGCATGCCATCTTTGTCAGATTCATCGCGTAGACCTGAAATTCCTTCTAATTTACCTTCTTTAACTAGTTCTGCGATTTTTTCAAGTAAGCGCGCTTTGTTGACTTGATAAGGAAGTTCAGTCGTCACGATTGCTTCGCGCGAGCTATCCCCGATAGGTTCAAAGTGGCAACGTGCACGTAAATAAATTTTTCCGCGTCCTGTTTCATAAGCATGGCCAATACCTGCAGCCCCGTTTATAAAACCAGCTGTCGGGAAGTCAGGGCCGTGAATATGCGTCATCAAGTCGGCAATGGTGAGATCAGGGTCGTCAATTAAGGCTAAACAAGCACTAATTACTTCGCTGAGATTGTGTGGGGGAATATTCGTTGCCATTCCAACAGCAATGCCCGATGATCCATTAATTAGTAACGTTGGGATACGCGTTGGTAGAACAGCCGGTTCAGACTCGGATTCATCATAGTTTGGGGTGAAATCGACGGTCTCTTTGTCTATATCGGCGAGCATTTCGTGGGCGATTTTAGCCATACGTACTTCAGTGTATCGCATCGCAGCAGGAGAATCACCGTCAACACTACCGAAATTACCCTGTCCATCAATTAGCATGTGCCGCATTGAAAATGGCTGGGCCATCCGAACCATTGTGTCGTAAACAGCAGTATCACCATGAGGATGGTATTTACCGATGACATCCCCGACAACACGTGCGGATTTCTTGTAGGATTTATTCCAATCATTTCCTAATTCACTCATAGCATAAAGCACGCGTCGATGTACGGGTTTTAAGCCATCACGCACATCAGGTAGCGCACGCCCCACAATGACACTCATCGCGTAATCAAGGTAGGACTGCTTCATCTCATCTTCGAGATTAACGGGAATAATTTCTTTGGCGAAGTTTGACATGGCTCTCTATTTTTTTAAGTGTTGCAAAAATGAATGAGTGGTATTTTTGGTGCGAAAATTATTTTTATATAATCTTTAAAAGATACACCATAAATAATGGTTAGATTATAGCAAATTCTAAGCAATACGTTTACCGTGATTTGCCAGCGAAAGCAAAATGAATGGATAGGTAGCCTTAAAAACTGTAATAAAAATATTGAAATCTATTTTAATGTGGCCGACGGGAGAAGTTTAGTCATCTCCAACTAAAAAACCGATCTCTCATAAATTTAAAACTTTTAAAAGGCAATTACTATGACTCTCGCTGAAAACACATCGAACGCTTAAAGTGTTGCTAAAGATAACAGCGCTCGCATAGATCCAGTCACCAATGCTCAGTGCTGAATATTCCCCACCTAAATTTGAGCTTTTCTAATTTGTGGCATTATGTGAGAATGTGGTAATTTTTATTTTTTCTGAAAGGCTTTATTTATGGCGAAAATATTAGTAATTGACGATGAAGAGCAATTGCGTGATTTATTAAAAAAGATGCTAACACGTGATGGTCATCAAGTTTTCATGGCACAAGATGGTGAAGAGGGTGTGCGAAGCTTTTATCAATTTAAACCAGATTTAATTATTACCGATATCATAATGCCAAATAAAGATGGAATTGAGGTGATTATGGAATTACTTAATGCGAATCCTGAATTACCCATTATTGCTATTTCAGGCGGTAGACGGGCAATTACAGCCGGTTTTAATTTAGATTCAGCTGAAATGTTAGGCGTGAAAGGTATTTTGCAAAAACCCTTTACACACCAGCAACTACAAGATGTGATTCAAGAAACATTGAATTTATGAGAGAGCGTGTTCGCGTTTTGGTCATTAGTAATCGAAAAGGTGGTGCAGGGAAAACCACTGTATCGGTGAATCTTGCTTCTGAGTTTGCCGCTACTGGTCAGCGAGTGTTGCTTATCGATTTAGATTCGCAAGGGCATTGCGCGGTTGGTTTGGGGGTGAAAGTGAATGTAGGTGAGTTGACTGTTCACGATATGTTTACCGAATCAAATTGGTCTATTTTGGATTGTGTGCGTCAAACGTCTGTTGAAAATGTTTCATTATTACCCGCGAATACGACTTTTCAGCATGACAGATGTGGTCATGATCAACAATTACTTTTAAGGGCGCTGAGCCAAGACGCGGTGTCTGAAAAATTTGACTTAGTGATTGTTGATACACCACCTTCATTAGATAATCTTCTTTTAAATGCCCTATGTGCGGGGACTTGGGTGCTCGTTCCGTATGTTCCTCATCCTCTTTCATTTGAGGGGGTACGTCAATTAGTACGTGTTTTATTTAAAATCATATCAGAGCAAAATCCGACGCTTAAAATTTTGGGTTTTTTACCCATGATGGTGGCGGGTAATGTGCGTCAACATCGAGATATCAATTCACAAATGACACGTCAATTTGGTACCTTGCGCGTTTTGGGGGGTATTCGTAGTGATATTAAATTAGCAGAAGCCTTTGGAAGTGCGAAACCGGTGCGTGATTATGCCCCAAAAAGTCGTGGAGCTGAAGATTTTGAAACACTTGCAAATCTTCTAATAACACTTATGGAAAAATAAAAACGGGATTTTATTAAATCCCATGTGATAGTAATCACTCCGCAAACAAAAGGAAAAATGCAATGTGGCTTAGAACCGGCTGTATTATGACTTTTGAACTCAGTATTGAAACGCCTTTTATACTCATGCTTCGTCCGCGTAGTGGCGTTGAGCAGTGGGTTTCTCGTGAATCTTATACAGTCAAACCTAGTGTGCCAGTGGTTGAGTTTACCGATAACTACGGGAATCTTTGTCAGCGTTTAATTGCACCTTCAGGTGATTTTTCAATTCATACTTCATCGGATATTCTAACGGCAGAGGATATTGACGTATGTGCTGGCGCACCGTTTGAAAATATTGAGTATTTGCCCGACAATGTATTAACGTATTTACTGCCTACACGCTACTGCGAATCTGATCGTTTTGTTGATTTGGCGCGAGAAATTGTGGGTGACGCAAAACCGGGTTACGATCAGGTCAGTGAAATTGTATTGTGGATACAGAAAAACATTCGCTTTAATTCAAACTCGACGCATTTTCAACTATCTGCAGTTGAAGTGAATCAGCAACGCGAAGGAGTTTGTCGAGAACTTGCACACCTAGGTATTGCACTTTGTCGTGGACTTTGTATTCCGGCGCGGATGGTGGTGGGATATCTGCACGGACTTGAACCGATGGATTTTCATGCATGGTTTGAAGCGTATGTCGGTGGTCAGTGGTACACATTTGATCCTACGCAAAAGCAACCCAAAGGCGGGCGTGTTCGCGTAGCGTATGGGCGTGATGCCACGGATGTCGCTATTTTTAATCAATTTGGCCCTGCCGTATTAGCGTTAAATATGTCAGTTAGTGTTGAAATTCTCGATAAGGCCCCTGATTGAAAGTGATGTTTAAATCGTGAGACAGCACAAATTACAGGAAGGATAACGTATAATTGGTTTTATTTGTGCGGCATTTTTGATGTTAACCTCTGATTTAATTACTCAGCTCTCAAAACAACTTTCATTCTGTTTAGCAAAAGACCGTCATGGTTTAAAGCGGCAACTTGATGCATTGCGTCGTAATAAAAAAGCTGAACTTTCTGCTTTTGATACGCTGCGTCGTCGCATCGACACATCATCTGTGCAATATGAAAAACGTCGTGCAAGTTTCCCTGCATTAAATTTTCCTGATTTACCTGTTACAGGTAAAAAGGATGATATTGCTCAGTTGATAAAAAACAATCAAGTCGTGATTATGTGTGGTGAAACGGGTTCAGGAAAAACAACGCAGTTACCTAAAATTTGTTTAGAAATAGGGCGTGGCGCCGCAGGATTTATTGGCCACACACAGCCTCGTCGAATTGCGGCACGTACTGTCGCAGATCGTATTGCTGAAGAACTTGGTGAGTCAATTGGGAAATCCGTCGGTTATAAAATTCGTTTTAATGATAAAACGCATGCGGATTCATTAATTAAATTAATGACAGACGGTATTTTGCTGGCAGAATCACAAAATGATCCGTTTCTAAGTCAGTATGACACCATTATTATTGATGAAGCGCACGAACGTAGTTTAAATATCGATTTTCTACTGGGGTACATGAAATGGTTATTGCCTAAACGCCCCGATTTAAAGTTGATTGTGACATCAGCAACCATTGATACGAAGCGTTTTTCAGCACATTTTAACCATGCACCCATTATTGAAGTTTCAGGTCGAACGTATCCTGTTGAAATGCGATATCGTCCTATCGAAGCGAAAGAGGATGAGGAAGACGAAACGACGGATGATTTGCAACATGCTATTTTAGACGCCGTGGATGAGCTTTCTCGTGATTTGAGAGGCGATATTTTGATTTTTTTGAGTGGTGAGAATGAAATTCGCGAAACCACCGAATCACTTAAAAAACATCATCCTAATCAATATGAAATTTTACCACTGTATTCAAAACTCAGTGTGAGCGAGCAAGAGCGTGTTTTTAAACCGAAAGGCGGCAAAATTCGCATTGTATTATCAACAAACGTCGCGGAAACGTCATTAACGGTGCCTAATATTCGTGGTGTGATTGATACGGGGCATGCACGAATTAGTCGCTATAGTCCACGCAGTAAAATTCAACGATTACCTATTGAGCGAATTTCCCAGTCCAGTGCAAATCAACGCGCTGGGCGTTGTGGGCGAGTTGCCGAAGGGATTTGTATTCGACTGTATTCACGCGAAGATTACGAAGCACGTCCGCCATTTACTGAACCTGAAATCATGCGGACAAATTTATCCGCCGTTATTTTACAGATGACCGCCTTAAATTTGGGTGATATTGCCGATTTTCCTTTTATCGAACCACCTGACGATAAAATGATTCGTGATGGTAAATCGTCGTTACTTGAAGTCAATGCGCTCGATAAAGCTGGAAAATTAACAGAAATCGGTAAACAACTCGCTAAATTTCCAACTGATCCCAAATTAGCGCGAATGCTCATCGCGGCGCAAGAGCAAGTTTGCCTAAAAGAAGTAAGCGTCATTGTTGCCGCGCTGAGTATTCAAGATCCACGTGAAAAACCAGCGGATAAAATGCAGCAAGCCGAAGCGAAACAGGCGGTTTTTAAACATCCAGAATCGGATTTTTTATCGTTGCTTAATTTGTGGAATGTGTTTGAAGAGCAGAAGAGAAAATTATCAAATAATAAGTTGCGTAAATATTGCACGGATAATTTTTTATCGTATATGCGTATGCGCGAATGGCACGATAATCACACGCAAATTTTGCAAGTTATAAAAGGTGACTTGAAAATGCACCCAAATGAAAATGACGCGAGTTATGATCAAATTCATCGAGCATTATTAACCGGTTTATTATCCAATATTGGCTTTCGCCATGAACAATATGAATATCTGGGCGGCCGTAGCCTTAAGTTTTTTATTTTCCCTGGGTCGGGACTGCATAAATTACGCCCTAAATGGATAGTTGCTGCGGAGCAAGTTGAAACCAGCAAGGTCTACGCACGAACTGTAGCGCGAGTTGAGCCTGAGTGGATTGAAGATTGCGCAGCGCATTTAGTTAAACATAATTATTATGATCCCCATTGGGAAAAGAAAAGTGCGCGCGCCATGGTCTATTCACGCACATTGTTGCATGGTTTGACTTTGCAAACGGGTCGAAAATTACCTTATGACCACGTTGACGCGAAATCGGCGCGAGAGATTTTTATTCGAAGTGCATTAGTTGATCACGATTACCACAGTAATGCGCCCTTTTATGTGGCGAATCAGAAGTTGCTTGAAGAAGTGGGCATGATTCAACACAAAGGTCGTCGCGTGGATTTAGTCGAAGATGAGCAATGGCTGTATGCCTTTTATGATCATAAATTACCTGCTGAGATCATTAGTGGTGTCACACTTGATACATGGCGTAAAAAGATCGAACGTGACAATAAAGCATTTTTATTTTTAACAAAAGAAGATTTAACGCGCGAAAAGGGTGAGGATTTTGTGAATGAATGGGATTTTCCCGATCACAAAAAAGTCGGAAAACTCACCATCGCGTTGCAATACCGTTTTGAGCCAGGGCATGATGAAGATGGTGTGAGTGCGATTATTCCAGTACATCAACTCAATCAGATGACGCAAACGCCTTTTGATTGGCTGGTGCCGGGGATGCTTGAGGAAAAATGTATTGCGCTTGTGAAAGCCTTGCCTAAAAATATTCGCAAGCATTTTGTGCCTGTACCCGAAACTGTTAAGCGTTGCCTTGAAATTGAACCTGATTTTAAAGGCGCCGTAGAAGAATGGCTTGGAAATCGATTGCGCAAATTAACTGGTGAAGCGATTCCGCTTAATGCGTGGAGCTTTGATGGTTTGGTTGAACATTTAAAAATGAATTTTCGTATCATTGATGAAGAAGGGCAGTTGCTTGATTATGGCCGAGATTTAAAAAAATTACAGGCAAAGCACGTAACGCAAGCAGGTGAGAGTTTTAATCAAATTGCGGCGGATGAGCTCAATTACACGGGTTATATTCAATGGGCATTTGATGATTTGCCTGAGCAATACAGTTTTATGCAAAAAGGGCAGGCATTTATTGGCTATCCTTCCCTGGTTGATGAGAGTGATAGTGTAGGAGTGAAAATTTTTGATACACAGCGCAAAGCCCAGTTGCAGCATATTGCAGGGTTAATTCGTTTATTTCAATTATATCAGCGCAAAGAATGCACCTATGCGATTAAAAATATGCCCAAAAATGCAGGGCTAGAATTAGTTTATAATCGTCTACCAGCCCATTCGATATTAAAATCTGATCAGATGGCTGATTATAAAAACGATATCTTAACATTATTGCTAAATAGCATCTTTGTGGAAGGTAAAATCATTCGTACACAAAGTGCATTTGAGCAGAGTTTAAATGAAAACCGAAGTCAATTAGTGACGCGTGCGAATGAAATAAGTACCATTGCGCTTGAAATTATGAAACTTTATGGTGATTTAAATGCAGATTTACAGAAAATGAATTCAAATGATCCCTTAACAAAGAGTATTAGTGAACAGCTGAATTTTTTAATTTATGCTGGATTTATTCGTACTATTTCTTTTTCGCAATTTAAACATTTACCGCGTTATTTAAAGGCGATGCAATACCGTTTAGATAAACGTGATAATACGCTACAAAAAGCCAATGAATTGGCGAAATTTCAAATTCGTTATTGGAAATTCGTCGCTGAGCGCAGTAAAAAAGAAATTGTGACGCCTGAGCAAGAATCTTTTCGATGGATGCTTGAAGAATTTGCGGTGTCACTTTTTGCGCAACAACTAAAAACAGCTATTCCCGTATCGGCTCAACGCCTTGATAAATCGTGGGGGAGTTGATAAAACAAGTTACTTATTGTTTTGTATTGTTTTAGGCGCGTTGATTATCGCCACAGAATAGCGCATCATTTTGTGGCTTATTTATTATGTATTATATTCATTTTCATCTACTCAAAAATGTAGGACGGACCAGTAAATCGTGATTAATGCGTGAAATACGCCTGATAATATTAACGATTTTTACTTAAATTAACGCATGAAACACCATTTAACGCGATTTGCTCGACATGTGATGTTCTGGACACTGCTTACTTTAGCGGGTGGACTTATTGGTGTGCATTTTTTATTTGCGAGTATAGAAAATTATAAAATCGATTTAGAAACGCAATTGAGTCAAGCTATTGATGCGCCGGTCAAAATTGGGCAATTACGTGCTAAATTGCGCGGATTAACGCCCGAAATAAGACTTCTACAACTTAATATTGCCGCTGAAAAAATTCAACTTAAAGAAATTCGTTTAGGTATAGATGCCTGGGAATTGATTAAACAGCGAGATTTGCTGGCAGCCACATCCGTCATGCTAGTCGGTGCGAAAATTACCATTATTCGACATACAGATGACACTATTGGCATTGAAGGCTTAAAAGCGAGCGAAGGTGAGCCGCTTTGGTTACTTCAAGGGAGAAAATATCAAATTCTGCAAAGTTCGGTCATTTGGCGTGACGAAAAAACACATGCAGAACCGCGCCAGATTTCACCTGTCAATATAGCTATCATGAACGATGGTGATGAACATCGCGTTAACGTTCTTGCTCAATTGTCGCAACAGTCGGCGCCATTGCGTGTGTCGATGAGGTTTACAGGTAGCGTATTTGATCCTAACCAATTAGACGGTTCCATTTTCATTGAGTCCAAAAAAATAAATTTGGTTGATTTTTCTGCACTACCTCTGCCACTTTCGCTCAATATCTCAAAAGGTCAGGCAAATCTTCAGGTTTTTGCAACATGGAAACAAGGTCAAATTAGTAATGTTCACGGTCGAGTTAGTGCATCTCAAATGGTATTGACACGTCCACAACATGCAAATTTGAACATAAATAGGTTAAGCAGTGCTTTTCAGCTACAACATGAAAATCAAATGTGGCGTGTGACACTCCCTACTGTGCAATTAACGCTTCCAGAAACCAGTGCTAATGGCGCTATTTCCGTTGCAATTAATGAAAATGATACGAAACAAAACAGCATTGCGCTTGATTTGGCGCAATTAGAGCTTGCTCCTCTTAGTTCGTTCGCGCATTTTTTTGCACCAGATAAAGCTATTTCTTCTTTTGAGCAAGCTAAATTAAGCGGTACTGTGAAAAATATCCGTTTATTTGCTCAACCAGCTCTGCAAAAATTCGCCATTCACAGCGAATTTGATGATTTGAGTTTTTATGATGTTGCCTCTAAATTACACATTGAGCATATTGGTGGTGTTGTACACGGCAATGAACAAATTGGGAATATAGCGTTAAATGCAAATAAGGTAGAAGCGTTTATTCCTTCATTATTTCGAGACGCTTTTCCAACCTTACAGTTAAATACAGTGTTCAACTGGCAGCAAGTGCCGGATGCATGGATTATTTCCAGTGACCAAATTGTGTTAAATAATAAAGATATCCAAAGTGAAAGTCGGGTGAAATACACTTTGTCCAAAAATGGCTCCAGTTTTATAGATTTACAA
The DNA here is from genome assembly GCA_903848905.1 of uncultured Pseudomonadota bacterium. GTDB lineage: Bacteria > Pseudomonadota > Gammaproteobacteria > Methylococcales > Methylomonadaceae > UBA10906. Next base: position 27,955 of record CAINHP010000018.1, on the reverse strand, counting down.
ACACGTTTTTCAGCGGACGATGCAACACAAGCGTTTCGCTATTTACCAGTTAGTGTGATGGGAAAATATACGGTTGCGTGGCTTGATCGTGCATTTGAAAAAGGGCAGTTGAAGAATGGACAATTTTTACTTTATGGCAATCCTGCAGAGTTTCCATTTGATAAAAATCAAGGTGTTTTCGAAGTTCTTTTTGATGCAAAAGATACGCAGCTTTTTTATGCACCCAACTGGCCTTCATTAACGAATCTAAATGCTAACGTACGTTTTTTCCAAGATAGTTTACAAGTCAATTTAGAGGGAATGGCACAAAACGCCACTATTAAGTCTGCCGAAGTGATTATCCCTTCGATGTCCACGAGTCATTATGTATCGATTATTGGAGAACTTGATGGTGCAGTGATGGATATACTTGATTTCATGAGAAATACACCATTGCATGCCTCTTTTGATAGCATTTTAAATGCCGTGACGCCCCAAGGTAGTACGCAAGTAGGTTTGGATTTGCAAATACCGTTAGAAGATGGTTTTTTGTCAAAAGTGAAAGGCTCGGCACAATTCCATCAAGCTAAATTAAAGGTGAAGTCAATAGATTTACCTATCAACTCTCTTAATGGTGTGTTGAAGTTTACTGAAGATGGCGTTTTTAGTGATGTTATTAATGGGGTAGCATTTAAAAAACCGATTAAAATAACATTAGAAAATTATAATAAACAAACCGTCATTACTGTTTTAGGTAATGTAGCGATTGAGGATTTGTTTGCACAATTAAAATTATCTTCGTTAGTGACGACATCTCAACAAAAACCATGGATTGAAGGGGTGGGTGATTATCAATTAACATTGAATTTACCTAAAGAGCAAAAGCCGGTGACATTACTGCTTGAATCTCAATTAGAAGGCATCGTTTTAAATCTGCCTGATGAACTATCTAAAGATAAATCACAAAAAACGCCGTTAAGCATGACGTTTACATTAGGTGATGATTTAATGTTGCCATTGATGGTGAATTATAACGCGCAATTGAAAGCGGCTTTAATGGTTGATACTAAGAATAAGCGATTTCAACGTGGCGAAGTACTGCTTGGTGAGGGGAAGGTTGAATTGCCCCAAAATGAAGGAATTACTGTTAAAATTGTGCGCGATCACTTGATGCTTCAAGATTGGCTTAAACTTGCGGTATTACAAATACCTAATTCGACAGAAAAAGTAGAAAATACGGTGGCCACTATTCATACATTCGCTATGCAAAGTGACAATGCATTTTGGAAGAAGGCTTCATTGGGGAAATTTGATTTAGTTTTAAAACATGATTCAACATCGTGGCGCGGTGTTTTAGATAGTACGTTTGCCAAAGGGCAGTTGCAGTGGGCCATGCCTGAGAAAATGACGCAAACAGGTGTTTTAAGGTTGAAGCTTGATATATTTGATTTAGCTTTCTTTAAACAATTACAATCAACAGAAACGACTGGTTCACCTGAGTCTGTATCGCTTACAACAAATTTTATGAATTTGCCTACGTTATTTTTGGAGAGTCAGCGGACTTATTGGCAGGATTGTGAATTAGGAAAGCTAATGATTGAAACAGAGGTTCGAGCGAGTAGTATCGGCTTTAAAACAATTTCTTTACAAGCACCAACGCATAATTTGAAGTTGACGGGTGATTGGTTTAACGCACCAATTTTGCAAACAGATTTGCGGGGTAAATTGACTTTACTCAAAGCGGGGCAATTATTTTCACATTTAGGCATTACTAAAGATATTTCTGAAACGACAGGTGATATCGATATTAATTTAGATTGGCAAGGGTCACCGCAGCAATTTAGTTTAGAAAAAATGCACGGACAAGCGGAACTAAATTTAAAAAATGGACGGATTTTAAGTATTGAACCGGGTTTTGGGCGAATACTGGGTATGTTGGCGCTTGAACAGTGGTTAAAAAGATTAAGTTTAGATTTTAGTGATCTGTATCAAGAAGGGTTAATGTTTAATACGATTAGTGGACATTTTGACTTTCTGCAAGGTAAAGCAAGTACGCAAAATCTTATAGTGGATGCTATTCCAGCGAAAATTCTCTTAAAAGGTGATACGGATTTTGTGGCTGAAAATGTGAACTATTTAGTGAATGTGACACCTAAAAGTGCTGACGCGGTTCCTATTGCTGGTACAATTATAGGAAAAATTATGAATTTAGTCGGGCAAACTCTAACTGGTAAAGATCAAGAAGGTTTTTTCTTTGGATCACAATATCAAATTACAGGGTCATGGGGAAATACGCAAGTGATTGCACTACATGAAAACGAAGGCTTAATGCAAAAAACATGGGGGCAGTTGACGCAGTTTCCATGGCTACACCAACAATTTAATTCTAAAGAGGCTTATCATGAGTAAATGTGCTGCCATTCAAATGGCGTCAAGTCCAAATATTAGCGCAAATTTATTAGAAGCAGAAAAACTGATTGCTGAAGCGGTAAAATCAGGGGCAAAATTAGTCGCATTGCCTGAAAATTTTGCGTTAATGGGTAATAATGAACTCGATAAGGTTCACGCGAAGGAAGCGGATGGTCTAGGCATTATTCAAAATTTTTTAGAAACAACTGCAAAAAAATACGGTGTATGGATTGTTGGTGGCACGATTCCAATCGCAGGTGCTGATGAGCACAAAGTTCGTGCTGCGTGTTTAATTTACAATCATTTAGGACAACGTGTGGCGCGTTATGACAAAGTCCATTTGTTTGACGTACATGTTCCTAATACTAATGAAATTTATCGTGAATCGGATTCAATTGAAGCAGGTAATCAAGCATTAGTCATTGATACACCTTTTGGGCGAGTGGGTATTGCAGTTTGTTATGATTTACGTTTTCCTGAATTTTTCCGCAAAATGAGTGAGCAAGGTGCCGAAGTGATTATTGTGCCTTCTGCGTTTACTGCTGAAACAGGCGCCGCACATTGGGAATTATTATTACGCGCTCGTGCTGTGGAGAATTTATGTTACATCATCGCACCTAATCAAGGAGGCTTCCATAAAAATGGTCGCCGAACTTACGGTCATAGCATGATTATTGATCCATGGGGTGTGGTACTGGATTGTTATAAAACGGGCAGTGGGTTTGTATCTGCAGAAATTGATCATGAAAGATTGGTTAAAGTGCGCGCAGGTTTTCCAGTTTTGACGCATCGCCTGTTTTATTGTGAATAAAATATGATTAAGAAACAAAATGGAGCAGTGATTCTCGCGTTAAGCTTTCTTGTCCTGTCGTGTTCGAGTGGGAGTAGTCGTTATCGTGATACAGCAATGCTTGAGCGACCGCCCACATTAGCTTTGCAACAAAAAACACAAAATAGCAATGTAATTATTGATGACAGTATCGAACCTAAGAAAAAACGTCCAGGACTCAATTCGACTGTCACGCTATTGGGTGACGTTGAGAATAAGCGCGTACTGATTAAACAGCCCATAACGCAGGCATGGCGTACACTAGGAATGGCGCTGAAACAGAGTGATATTAAAATTACCGATTATGAAAAAGGTAAATACAATTACTACGTTAATTACCATTCACAGGGTGTTTTAACCAATGTCATTAATTTCTTAAACGAAGAAGAATCAAAAACGATCTATTTGCTGACGCTTTCATCTCAAGGGGATGATACGCTAATTCAAGCTGAATTAGCGAGTCGCAATGAGCAAAAATCACAAAATAACGATGGTGTAGTCATTAAAGCGAGTAATGATAGTGAGGGATTGATTGACGCGATTTATCTTCTACTACATGACGACATCAAAACAGAATAAGCATTTATCGACAATCAATTTTTGGCTTTTTATAGCCCATAAAGGCACTAATGCCTTTAATTAACTATTTTTTAATTTTAAGTATAAAGAGGATTTACCTATGAATGATAATTGGATTGCACCTTCGATTTTATCTGCAAACTTTGCAAAATTAGGCGAAGAAGTGGATAACGTATTAAAAGCGGGTGCTGATGTTGTGCATTTTGACGTGATGGATAACCACTTTGTGCCAAATCTTACAATTGGGCCGTTGGTGTGTGAAGCACTACGTAAACATGGCGTGACAGCACCAATTGACGTGCATTTGATGATCGAGCCTGTGGATAGAATTATTCCTGATTTCGCAAAAGCGGGTGCAAGTATTATTACGTTTCACCCCGAAGCCTCTGTTCATGTTGATCGCACGTTGCAATTGATTAAAGATCACGGTTGCCAAACAGGTTTAGTTTTTAATCCAAGTACACCATTGCATTATTTAGATTATGTGATGGATAAAATCGATATAATTTTATTAATGTCTGTCAATCCAGGATTTGGCGGACAATCATTTATTCCTTCAGCATTGACGAAGTTGCGTGAAGTGAGAAAACGTATTGATGAAAGTGGACGTAATATTCGCCTTGAAATTGATGGCGGTGTTAAAGTGGATAATATCCGTGAAATTAAAGCTGCAGGTGCAGATACATTTGTAGCGGGATCAGCCATTTTCAGTCAACCTGACTATAAAAAAGTCATTGATGAAATGCGTGCAGAGCTTGCAAAGGCAGTTTAATTACGATGAAACCGGAGCTGATTATTTTTGATTTAGATGGTACGTTGATTGATTCTGCCCCTGATTTGGTCGAGGCGGTCAATTTTGCACTGTCAAAATTAAATAAACCTCTGCATTCACAGGCAAGTATTCAACAGTGGATTGGTAATGGTGCTGATGTGCTAGTGAAGCGCTCACTCGTTGGAGGTTGGTACGTTGAATCAGATCCGGTAGATTTTGACGCAGCGTTTGCGCTATTTAAAACGTATTACGCTGCGAATGATTGGGTACATAGTCGTTTATATGACGGTGTACTAAATACGTTGCAAGAATTAAAAGGAATAGGATTGAAGCTTGCTTGCGTCACAAATAAAACAGCTCGTTTCACTAATCCTTTGATGGAAACAGCGGGACTTGCCCCTTATTTTGATTTTATTGCATCAGGTGATACGTTTTCTGAAATGAAACCCAGTCCAATACCGTTACTTGAAACTGCGAAAAAAATAGGTGTAGATCCAAGCAGAACGTGGATGATAGGTGATTCAATTAACGATATTAGTGCAGGAAATCAGGCAGATTTTAAAACGGTTGCGGTGTCTTATGGTTACGCTGGGCAATATACGATGGCTGATTTGAATGCAACCTATACCCTCAATTCCTTACCTGAACTTGTGGCTTTAATACAAAATGAAATTTAAAAAAGAATTTGACGTTATTGTGGTGGGTGGTGGTCACGCGGGGACTGAAGCTGCGCTTGCAGCGGCTCGGACTGGGGCGCAAACATTGCTTTTGACTCAAAATATTGACACGCTCGGGCAAATGAGTTGCAACCCTGCAATTGGTGGAATTGGCAAAGGGCATTTGGTTAAAGAAATTGATGCGCTTGGCGGTATTATGGCGCAAGCCATTGATTTGGGTGGTATTCAATTTCGTATTCTCAACGCAAGTAAGGGGCCAGCGGTTCGAGCAACCCGTGCGCAAGCCGATCGTCAGCTTTATAAGCAAGCCATTCGCCACGCATTGGAAAATCAGCCGAACTTAATGTTGTTTCAGCAAACTGTTGCTGATTTAATCATTCAGGGATCACAAGTGATTGGCGTGAAAACCTTGATGGGCCTTGATTTTATGGCGCGATCAGTCGTTTTGACAGCGGGAACTTTTTTGGCGGGCAAAATTCATATTGGCCTTGAAAATTACAGTGGTGGGAGAGCGGGTGACTCTGCTTCTGTTGCATTAGCGGCGCGATTACATGAATTACCTTTGCGCATTGATCGACTCAAAACAGGAACACCGCCGCGTATTGACGCGCGAACGATTAATTTTTCCGTATTAGAAGAACAGCATGGCGACACGCCCGTGCCTGTTTTTTCTTTTTTAGGCAATGCTGAGCAGCATCCAAAGCAAATACCCTGTTATATCACGCGCACTAATGAAAAAACCCATGATATTATTCGAAATGGTCTTGATAGATCGCCTTTATACTCTGGCGTAATTGAAGGTATAGGACCACGCTATTGCCCTTCTATTGAAGATAAAATCGTTCGCTTTGCAGATCGCGATTCGCATCAAATTTTTATTGAGCCAGAAGGGTTAACAACACACGAAATTTATCCAAATGGTATCTCAACAAGTTTACCCTTTGATGTGCAATATGAATTTGTGCGTTCGATGCTAGGATTTGAAAATGCGCAAATTATGCGTCCAGGTTATGCGATTGAATACGATTTTTTTGATCCTCGTGATTTAAAAATGACACTTGAGTCAAAACATTTGGACGGTTTATTTTTCGCGGGTCAAATTAATGGTACAACTGGTTATGAAGAAGCTGCTGCGCAAGGTTTAATTGCGGGTTTAAATGCAGCTCGATTGACGCAAGGTCTTGAAGGGTGGTGCCCGCGTCGAGATGAAGCGTATATTGGTGTGATGATTGATGATTTAATTACACGTGGAACCCAAGAGCCTTATCGAATGTTTACCAGTCGTGCAGAATATCGTTTGCTTTTACGTGAGGATAATGCGGATTTACGTTTAACGCAAAAAGGACGTGAATTAAATTTAGTGGATGATAAACGTTGGCGGGCTTTTGAAATTAAGCGCGAAAACATTGATAAATTGCAGCAAAACCTAAAACAAAAATGGATTCATACTGATACTGAAAATGCGCAAAAAGTAGAGCAGTTTTGGGGTAAATCATTAAATAAAGAAGCGAATCTGACAGAGTTGCTTCGTCGACCAGAAGTTGATATTAAAAATTTATTATCGTTTTTAGATGATGGTCACGAGTTTGCGGATGATGTGGCAGAGCAAGTTGAAATTCAATCGAAATATCAAGGCTATATCACTCGGCAACAGGCAGATATAGATAAATCTCTGCGTTATGATCATTTGAAATTACCGACTACGTTAGATTATAAAGCGGTGTTAGGATTATCAAATGAAGTGTCTGAGAAATTACAAAAACAACGCCCAGAAACGTTAGGGCAAGCTTCGCGAATGCAAGGAATTACGCCTGCGGCTATTTCATTATTGTTGGTGTATTTGAAAAAGAAAGCAGCATGAATCAAGACGAAAAATTATTATGTGAAGGTTTGAGCGTCCTAAATATTTCGGTTAGCGATGAGATGGTATCTAAATTGTTGGCATTTATTTATTTAATAGAGAAATGGAATAAAACCTATAATTTGACTGCAATTCGCCATCGCAAAGACATGGTGAATTTACATTTACTTGATAGTCTAGCAATTTTGCCTTACCTGCAAGGGTCGCATATTATGGATGTTGGCACTGGGGCAGGTTTACCAGGAATACCGCTCGCAATTTGTCGGCCAGATATCGAGTTTCAATTGATAGATAGTAACGCAAAAAAAACGCGCTTCGTTCAACAGGCTATATTGGAATTGAAATTACCCAATGTCAAAGTGACGCATAGTCGCATAGAAGAATTTATAATAGAAAATAGATTTGATATGGTGCTGACCCGTGCATTTGCGAGTTTGCCTGAAATTATTGATTTAACGCAACATGTTTTAGACAAAAATGGCGTGTTACTTTGCATGAAAGGTCAGATTCCTCAAGAGGAGTTGCAAGATATCAAGGCAAAAACGACATTAATATCGCTTAACGTACCGCACATTGAAGCTGAACGTTGTTTAGTTAAAATACAAATTTCTTAACAGTTGAGGAAAAAACGTGGGAAAAATTATTGCCATTACAAATCAAAAAGGTGGCGTGGGAAAGACAACCACTAGTGTTAATCTGGCAGCGTCACTGGCTTCATTAAAAAAGCGAGTATTACTTGTAGATTTGGATCCGCAAGGTAATGCAGCAATGGGGTGCGGGATAGATAAGCATGATATTACGCATTCTGGTTATGATTTGTTAATGGAAGTGGTTGAGGCTTCACAAACAGTTATTCATTTGCCTTCGTTAAAATTTGATGTGATTGCGGGAAATGCGGATTTAACTGCTGCGGAAGTTGAATTGATGCAGGCTGAACGTAAAGAGTTAAGACTTGCACATGCCTTAGAAAAAATTAGATCGAACTATGATTATATACTTATTGACTGCCCACCATCTCTCAATATGTTGACGCTTAATGCGATGGTGGCGGCAAATAGTTTGCTTATTCCAATGCAATGCGAATATTACGCGCTAGAGGGGATTTCAGCGTTAATGAATACTTTGAAAAATATTCAAAGTACGGTCAATAAAACATTGCATTTAGAGGGTATTTTACGGACGATGTTTGACGATAGAAATCGTTTAACAAAAGATGTGTCTGAACAGTTGATTCGTTATTTTGGAACGGATGTGTTTAAAGTTTGTATTCCACGTAATATCCGTGTTGCAGAAGCCCCAAGTCATGGTTTGCCCGTGCTTAATTATGATAAAAGCTCCAGGGGGGCTATCGCCTACATGGCGTTAGCAAAAGAAATATTAGCAAATGCGGCAGGTGAAAATGGCAACTAAAGCACCACGTTTAGGTCGCGGACTTGAAGCTTTACTTAGTGAAGTGCCTAGTGAAAAAAACGTATCGTTAAAACTTGAACAAAAAAATTTACTTGTACAGCAGAAGGAACAACTGCTTTTAGAAGCGCAACAACTAAAGCAATTGCTCGATACATTTGAACAATTAGTTCAACAACTCGATTTTTTTAATACACATAACTCAACATTATCATGAATGTAAAAAAACGAGGCTTAGGGCGAGGGTTGGATGCGCTCTTGGGTGAAATGCCCATTACATCAAAAGATGAAATGGGAAGTCATTCACTGCCCATAGACGTGTTGCAGCGAGGAAAATATCAGCCGCGTAGAGATATAAATCAAGAAAAGCTGCAGGAACTAGCGAATTCAATTGCGATGCAAGGGATTGTTCAGCCTATTATTGTCCGTGGTATTTCACATGGGCGCTATGAAATTATAGCTGGTGAGCGCAGATGGCGAGCTGCCCAGATTGCCGGTTTGCATCATGTGCCTGTCATTATTAAAGAAATGGATGATCGCACCGCTATTGCCATTGCGTTGATTGAGAATATCCAGCGAGAAGATTTAAATGCGTTAGAAGAAGCAGAGGCGCTGCATCGTTTATTAACAGAATTCACCATGACACATCAACAAGTTGCAGATGCTGTTGGGAAATCAAGAGCCACGATTACAAATTTGTTGCGTTTGCTGGAATTACAGCCAGAAGTAAAGAAAATGTTGTTGAACAATCAATTGGATATGGGACATGCGCGAGCATTGCTGTCTTTGATTGGAGAACAGCAAATTTTGGTGGCACGCAAAATAGTTAATCAAGGATTGTCGGTGCGATTAACAGAGCAATTAGTAAAAGGTATATTGAATCCGAATCAGATGGATGACGCAACGCGCATTGATACACAAACTACACAATTTCAGGCTGAATTAGATCTTAAGTTTGACGGTAGGCTAAAAGTGGAAAGTAAAAAAAATGGAAGTGGAAAATTGGTTTTTTTCTACACTACGCAAGAAGAACTCAATGGTATTTTAAGTAAAATAGTTTAACTAAAAAATCAATCAATCTTGAAACTGCCTTGATTTAACATGATTCGCTCTATATAATCACCAGAATATATTTAGCCTTTTAAATTGAATTTATGATTGCAAACGCATCATCAATTATTAAAATTATTGCATATCAAATTTTAATAACGTTGGTTATTAGTGTGATTTTCACATTAACGTTAGATGAGGTAAGCGGAAAGTTTGCATTTTTAGGTGGGTTGGTTGCGATTATTCCAAATGCCTATTTAGGGATACGTTTGATGAGATCATTCAAGTTAGAGGCAAAAAAATTCATAAATTCTTTCTACGCGAGTGAGTCAATTAAGCTTTTCATGACAGTTATACTGTTCTTTCTCGTGTACAAAATGCCAGATATAAAATTATTACCACTGTTAACATGTTATGTGAGTGCGTTATCGGTTTTTTGGTTCGCACTACTCATGCGTTAAGTTATTAAGTTAAAAATTAAGTGAGGAACAATGAGTACAGAAGCACACGCCGCCCAAGGGGCAACCGGTTATATTATTCACCATTTAACATCATTGAGTGTGGGTGAGGGGTTTTGGCGTTTAAATCTTGATACATTATTTTTCTCGGTGGTATTAGGTGCGATTTTTGTATGGTTTTTTAAACGAGCAGCAGACAAAGCAACATCAGGCGTGCCAGGGTTAGTGCAGAATTTTGCAGAGCTTTTGATTGAGTTCGTGGATGGTCAAGTCAAAGATACATTCCATGGTAAGAGTCAATTAATTGCGCCTTTAGCATTAACGATCTTTTGTTGGGTGTTTTTGTTTAACTTGATGGATTTATTCCCAGTTGATATCTTGCCTGGAATTGCAGGTTTGATGGGGGTTGAATACTTGCGGGTTGTGCCAAGTACAGATTTGAATGCAACATTTGCAATGTCAATCTCGGTATTTTGTTTAATTATTTTCTACAGTATTAAAGTTAAAGGTCCAATCGGTTTTGCAAAAGAATTGATGTTTCAGCCTTTTGGTCCTTGGTTGACGCCATTTAACTTGCTGTTGAAGTTGGTTGAAGAGATTGCGAAGCCTATCTCATTAGCACTTCGTTTATTTGGTAACTTATATGCGGGGGAATTGATTTTTATATTGATTGCTCTGTTGCCTTGGTATATTCAACCCTTATTAAGTTTTCCATGGGCAATTTTTCATATTTTGATTATTACACTTCAAGCGTTCATTTTTATGGTACTGACCATTGTTTATCTCAGTATGGCACATGAAGATCATTAAAATAATTCAAACATATTATTTTAATTAAGTTTACTTTTTATTTTTTTACATTTTTTATAACAATACGTTGGAGGTATTATGGAACTCGCAAAATTGATTGCTGATGTGCAGGGTATGACTGCTATCGCAGTAGGTTTGGTTTTAGGTTTAGGCGCGTTAGGAACTGCTATTGGTTTCGGTTTGCTTGGTGGTAAATTTTTGGAAGGCGCGGCGCGTCAACCTGAAATGGTGCCTATGTTACAAGTAAAAATGTTCGTTGTAGCGGGTTTGTTAGACGCGGTAACAATGATTGGCGTTGGTTTGGCTTTGTTCTTCACTTTTGCAAATCCATTCTTATCAGCAGTAAAGGATGCAGCAGGTTAAATGCTGTTTTTTTTTAATCGCAACAATAGGAACGCATCGTGAGTATCAATGCTACTCTGATTGGGCAAATGATTACCTTTGCACTTCTGGTATGGTTTACCATGAAGTACATTTGGCCACCGTTATTTGACTCTTTAGAAGAAAGAAAAAAGAAGATTGCTGACGGTTTAGCGGCTGCAGAAAAAGGGCAAGAGCAAATTGTATTGGCTGAGAAAAAGGCTATTATTGTTCTGAAAGAAGCTAAAGATCGTTCGGCTGAAATTGTATCGCTTGCTCAAAAGCGTGCTAATGAGATTGTGGAAGAATCAAAAGAAAATGCGAAACATGAAGGTGCGCGTTTAATTTTGTCTGCAAAAGCACAAATTGATCAAGAAATTCAGCAAGCAAAAGACGGATTACGTCAAGAAGTAACATCATTGGCTTTGGCGGCTGCGCAACAAATTTTAGGTGCAGAAATCGATAAAGCTAAACACCAAGATATTCTTAATAAAGTTTCTAACCAATTAGGCTAAACGTCATGAACGAAATAGCAACATTGGCAAGACCTTACGCTGTTGCCGTATTTAAGCGTGCAAAAGAAACAAATTCATCTAAGAAATGGTCAAAGAATTTATCTTTTTTGGCGGCAGTATTAAATGATAATGCAATATTTGGGATGATTGATGATCCCAAAGTTGGAAGAGCTAGGTTGCTTACATTATTACTAGATATCTGTGCTGATCAGCTTGATCAAGAAGGTGGCAATTTATTAAAGCTACTTATTGAAAATAATAGGTTGAACCTAATTCCCTTTATTGTGGAATTATTTGAAACGTATAAAGCAGAAGATGAAGGCTTTATCGATATTGATGTGACGACTGCTTATGCTTTTACCAAAGAATCTAAACAGCATTTTAATGAAGTGCTTGAAAAAAACTTTGGCAAAAAAGTCAACATGAAAGTCGTTGTTGACTCGTCATTAATAGGTGGCGTTCTAGTTCGAGCAGGAGATCAAGTAATTGACGGTTCGATTAGAGGGCAACTTCAACAATTAGCACAAAGACTCTAAATTTAGAGCGAGAAAACCACATGCAATTAAATCCATCTGAAATCAGTGATCTGATTAAAAAGAAGATCGAAAACTTCGACTTAAGCACACAAGTCCACACAGAAGGCACCGTTGTCAGCGTAACTGACGGGATTGTGAGAATTCACGGTCTTTCTCAAGCTATGCAAGGGGAAATGTTAGAGTTTCCTGATCATACTTTTGGTATGGCACTTAATTTAGAAAGAGACTCTGTCGGTGCGGTTATTCTAGGTGCTTATCAACATATTTCTGAAGGCGATACAGTTAGATGTACCGGGAAAATTCTGGAAGTGCCAGTAGGTGAGGCTCTTTTAGGTCGCGTTGTTGATGCGCTAGGTAATCCGATTGATGGCAAAGGGCCAATCAATTGTGTTGAAACGTCCCCTATCGAAAAAATCGCACCGGGTGTAATTGCTCGTCAATCTGTCGATCAACCTGTGCAATTAGGTTTGAAATCAATTGACTCTATGATTCCTGTAGGTCGTGGTCAACGTGAATTAATCATTGGTGATAGACAAACAGGTAAGACTGCTATTGCCGTTGATGCAATTATCAATCAAAAAGGGACTGGCATTAAATGTATCTACGTTGCGATTGGTCAAAAACGGTCGTCGGTTGCCAATGTTGTTCGTAAATTGGAAGAACATGATGCGCTTGCACATACAATTATTGTAGTTGCATCAGCATCAGAATCAGCGGCACTTCAATTTATCGCACCTTACACTGGTTGCACCATGGGTGAGTTTTTCCGTGATCAAGGTGAAGATGCGTTAATTATTTACGATGATTTAACCAAGCAAGCATGGGCTTATCGTCAGGTATCATTATTGCTCAGAAGACCGCCGGGACGTGAAGCTTATCCTGGTGACGTTTTCTATTTGCATTCACGGTTACTTGAACGCGCGTCACGTATCAATGCAAAAGAAGTTGAAAAGTTGACTGGTGGGCGAGTGATCGGTAAAACTGGATCGCTTACTGCGTTGCCAATTATTGAAACACAAGGCGGCGACGTATCAGCTTTCGTTCCAACTAACGTGATTTCAATTACGGATGGTCAAATCTTCTTAGAAAGTAATTTGTTTAACTCTGGTATTCGACCTGCTGTTAATGCTGGTTTGTCAGTATCTCGAGTAGGTGGTGCAGCACAAACAAAGATCATCAAAAAATTAGGTGGTGGTACGCGTTTAGATTTAGCTCAATATCGTGAATTAGCCGCTTTTGCGCAATTTGCCTCTGATTTAGATGAAAGTACACGTAAGCAAATTGAACGTGGTCAACGCGTAACTGAATTAATGAAGCAAAAGCAATATTCTCCGATGTCTGTTGCGCAAATGGGTGTTTCACTCTTTGCTGCTAATGAAGGCTTCCTTGATAATATTGAAGTGAATAAAGTTTTGGATTTTGAAGCTGCGTTGCTTTCATATTTTAAATCGGAACATACGGAATTAATGGACTCAATTAATGCAACGGGTGATTTCAATAATGAAATTAGCTCAAGCATTCGATCAGGCATTGAAACGTTTGTAAAAACTCACAGTTGGTAAAAAGGTCTTCTTATGGCTGTTGGTAAAGAGATACGCACAAAGATTGCCAGTATTAAGAATACACAGAAGATTACTCGCGCCATGGAAATGGTTGCTGCAAGCAAAATGCGTAAAACGAAGGATAGAATGTTGGCAACACGTCCATATTCTAAGAAGATAGCAAAGATTATTAAACATCTTGCTCATGCTAATCCTGAATATAAGCATTCATTTCTCGTTAAACGTGATGTTAAGCGAGTTGGCGTTATTGCAATTAGCTCAGATCGTGGACTGTGTGGCGGTCTAAATTCTAATTTATTTAGAAAAGTGTTAACGCAACTAAAACATTGGGATACTGCGGGTATTGAGGTTGATGTATGCACTGTGGGTTCAAAAGCTTATGGTTTTTTTGGCGGGCTTAAAAAAATCAAAGTAATAGGTCATGTTGCAAAACTGGGTGATACTCCGCATCTAAATGATATTATAGGTGTTATAAAATTGATGTTGGATGCTTATGTTCAGGGTGACATTGACGAACTGCACCTAGTGAGTAATGGTTTTGTGAATACCATGACGCAGCATCCTACAATTGATCAGCTTTTGCCTATAGTACCAAGTGATTTAGATGAACAATTGAGTAATCGGCACTGGGATTATATTTATGAACCTGATGCTAAAGAGGTATTGGATCATTTGTTGACGCGATATGTAGAGTCAATTGTTTATCAAGGATTAGTTGAAAATAATGCTTGTGAGCAAGCTGCTCGAATGGTTGCAATGAAGAGTGCTTCGGATAATGCGGGTAACTTAATTAAAGAATTGCAATTGATTTATAACAAAGCTAGACAGGCCGCTATTACTCAGGAAATTTCAGAAATTGTCGCTGGTGCAGCCGCTGTTTAAGTTCGTGATTAAGTAAGTAGCGTAGTGTTCCCCCATAGAGTTATGGGGGTGTTTCGAGATTTTCAAAAAAATAATTTTCCCTAGTTGTAGGGTTGTTTTGAGGACGAATTTTTATGAGCGGTAAAATTGTTCAAATTATCGGCGCTGTTGTTGACGTGGAGTTTCCACGTGATGAGTTGCCAAAAGTATATGATGCCTTGATTGTAGAAGGTAAAAATTTAGTATTAGAAGTACAACAGCAATTAGGTGATGGTGTTGCCCGTGCAATTGCAATGGGAACCACAGATGGTTTGAGTCGCGGTTTAGAGGTAACAAACACGAAGGCTCCTATTTCTGTTCCAGTTGGTCAGGAAACACTAGGACGCATTATGAATGTGTTGGGTGATCCTATTGATGAAAAAGGTCCAATTGGTGAAAAAACACGTTGGGCTATTCATCGTGATGCACCGAGTTACGCTGAACAAGCAGCTGCAAATGAATTGCTTGAAACAGGTATTAAAGTTATTGATTTGGTTTGTCCATTTACAAAAGGTGGTAAAGTCGGTCTATTCGGTGGTGCGGGTGTAGGCAAAACCGTTAACATGATGGAATTGATTCGTAACATTGCTATCGAGCACAGTGGATACTCTGTATTTGCGGGTGTTGGTGAAAGAACTCGTGAAGGTAACGACTTTTATCATGAAATGACCGATTCAAACGTGATTGACAAAGTATCGTTAGTGTACGGTCAAATGAATGAGCCACCCGGTAACCGTTTGCGTGTAGCGTTAACAGGTTTGACGATGGCGGAATATTTCCGTGATGAAGGGCGTGACGTATTGTTCTTTGTTGATAATATTTATCGTTATACCTTAGCGGGTACGGAAGTGTCAGCGTTACTTGGTCGTATGCCTTCTGCGGTTGGGTATCAACCTACACTAGCTGAAGAGATGGGTGTGTTGCAAGAGCGTATTACATCAACGAAAACAGGTTCAATTACTTCAATTCAAGCTGTTTATGTTCCTGCTGACGATTTAACCGATCCGTCTCCTGCAACTACCTTTGCGCATTTAGATGCGACTGTTGTATTATCACGTCAAATTGCAGAATTGGGTATTTATCCTGCTATCGATCCTCTTGATTCAACCAGTCGTCAGTTAGATCCACTTGTTATTGGTCAAGAGCATTACGACGTGGCTCGTAGTGTGCAAGGTACATTACAACGCTATAAGGAATTGCGTGATATTATTGCGATTTTAGGTATGGATGAATTATCTGAAGAAGATAAATTACTTGTTGCAAGAGCGCGTAAAATTCAGCGATTCTTATCACAACCGTTCTTTGTTGCAGAAGTCTTCACTGGATCACCTGGTAAATATGTATCTTTAAAAGATACTATTGCAGGATTTAAAGGCATTCTTGCTGGTGAATATGATAGCATTCCAGAACAAGCGTTTTACATGGTAGGTACCATTGACGAAGCGTTGGAAAAAGCAAAAGGAATGAAGGCGTAAGGTGAGAGACGCGAAATTGAATTTCGCGTTAATCGCGCTATGTACCTATGTTGTCTACTAACTTTATAAATTTTAGGTAACAAAAGATGACCATGTTAGTGCATGTAGACATCGTGAGTGCGGAGAAAGAGATCTTTTCTGGTTTGGCTGAAATGGTATTTGCACCAGCTGAAGAAGGTGAGGTCGGTATTTCACCGCGCCACGCGCCGTTAATTACTAAGCTCAATCCGGGTGAAGTGCGTGTTAGAATCAGCAGCACAGAAAGTTATTCGTTTTTTATTTCTGGTGGATTACTCGAAGTACAGCCACATGTTGTATCGATTTTAGCAAATACAGCTATTCGTGCTAAAGATATTGATGAGGCTGCTGCCATTGAAGCTAAAATGAGAGCAGAAGAAATTTTATCGGATAAAACAAGCAGAGTTGATTATGCAACCGCTGAAAATGATTTATTTCAAGCGGTAATGCAGTTGCGCACACTCGAAAGATTTAGAAAACGCGGCGGGTAACTATTCAGTTATCGCCCTTGTCTTAGATAAAAGCCCGATAACGTTCTACGCTATCGGGTTTTTTCGTTTACTTTACATACAAAAGAAAATGACTCTTACTACAATTATTCTCGCTGCAGGTAAAGGAACGCGGATGTGTTCTCAATACCCAAAAGTTTTACATTCTATTGGCGGCAAATCATTATTGCGTCACGTATATGATTTAAGTGCAAAATTTGAAAACAATACCATACATGTCGTTATTGGGCATGGCGCTTATTTGGTGAAAAGTACATTCTCAAATTCATTAATTCATTGGGTTGAGCAACTACAGCAATTGGGTACAGGGCATGCTGTGCAGCAAGTGGCAGATGAAATTGATTCAGAGACAACAGTCTTGATCCTATACGGTGACGTACCGCTACTTCAAGAAAATACATTGCAAAAATTGCTTTCAAATGTAAACGAGAAAACCTTGTCGCTACTTACGGTGAATTTAAAAAATTCAACAGGGTATGGTCGCATTGTTCGTAATGAACATAATCAGGTGTTGCGTATTGTTGAAGAGAAGGATTCGAATGAAACAGAAAAATTAATTAAAGAGGCGAATACCGGAATTTTAGCGGTGCAAGGATATGCATTAAAAAATTGGTTGACACAATTAAATAACAATAACGCACAAGGTGAATATTATTTAACCGATATTATTGCTTTGGCGGTCGCTGACGGATTTACTATCAAAACGTGCTCGCCTGAAAGCGAAAATGAAGTTTTGGGTGTAAATGATAAATTACAATTAGCACAATTAGAGCGTGTTTACCAATTACAACAAGCTGACCTAATTATGAAGCGTGGTGCTACGTTGCGTGATCCAGCACGTTTTGATTTGCGAGGACATATTGTTGAATTAGGACAAGATGTTGAAATTGATATTAATGTCGTTTTTGAAGGCGACAATAAAATTGGAAACAATGTTAAGATTGGTGCTAATACAAATATCAAAAATGCGATAATTGGCGATAATGTAGAAATCTTACCAAATTGTGTGATAGAAAATGCAGTGATAGGTCAAAATAGTCGTATTGGGCCTTTTGCGCGACTTCGCCCTGAAAGCGTTTTAGCCAGTGATACACATATCGGTAATTTTGTGGAAATTAAAAAATCACATATTGGACAAGGCAGCAAAGTTAATCATTTAAGTTATATTGGCGATGCGCTTGTTGGTCGAAAAGTTAACATCGGTGCAGGCACAATTACTTGTAACTACGATGGTGCCAATAAATCGCAAACCATTATTGAAGATGGTGCATTTATTGGATCCAATACACAATTAGTTGCGCCTGTTTCTGTTGGAGAAAATGCGACAATTGGAGCGGGTTCAACTATTACAAAAGACACGCCTGCTGGGCAATTAACGCTCAGTCGTGCGAAACAAGTTTCGGTGCCTAATTGGCAGCGTCCAATTAAAAAGGAGAAATTATAATGTGTGGAATTGTCGCAGGTATCGCGCAACGAAATGTCATCCCTATTTTATTGGAAGGTTTGAAACGTCTAGAATATCGAGGTTATGATTCAGCTGGCCTTGCCGTTATTTACGAACATACGATTATGCGTCAACGAGTTTTAGGTAAAGTGAAAGGACTCGATGATTCACTCAAAGCTGATCCAATGTCTGGCCATATTGGAATTGCACATACGCGCTGGGCAACGCACGGTAAACCGAGTACCGCAAACGCTCATCCACATATTAGTTGCAATAATGTGGCTGTTGTTCATAACGGGATTATTGAAAATTATGAACAACTCAAAGCCACTCAACTTAAAAATAATTATGCGTTTACTTCTGAAACCGATACTGAAGTCATTGTTCATGAGGTTTTTCACGCCCGCCAAACAAGTGATAATTTATTGCAAGCAGTAAAGGAAACATTGCCTAAATTGGAGGGTGCGTATGCATTAGCCATTATGTGTGCTGATGAGCCAGATACACTGATCATTGCACGCAAAGGGAGTCCATTAGTGATTGGCGTGGGAATTGGTGAATATTTTGTTGCATCAGATGTCACTGCACTTTTACCTGTGACGCAACGCTTTATATTCCTTGAAGAAGGCGACGTTGCTGAAATTAAAATTGATTCGTTAATTATTTATGATGACAAGAATAATGTTGTTAGTCGAGATACAAAAGAAAGTCAATTAAAAGCCGATGCTGTTGAAAAAGGGGAATATCGGCATTTCATGCTCAAAGAAATTTATGAGCAGCCTTTTGCGATTACGCAAACGTTAGAAGGGCGTTTTATTGCCCAGCGTTTGCAAGATAGTGCATTTGGGTTTGATGCGGCTCGCATTTTTGATCAAATAAAATCTATTCAAATTTTAGCCTGTGGCACAAGCTATCATGCAGGATTAGTTGCAAGATATTGGTTTGAGGAATTAGCTCGTGTGCCTTGTAGTATTGAGGTTGCAAGTGAATTTCGCTATCGCCATCCTGTATTGGCAGCGGATACGTTGGTTGTGACTATCTCCCAGTCGGGTGAAACTGCCGATACATTAGCTGCGCTAAAAGAGGCAAAGCGTTTAGGTGCAAAATACACATTGGCCATTTGTAATGTGCCTGAAAGTTCGCTAGTGCGTGAATCTGATTTGGTTTTACTAACGCGTGCAGGTCCAGAAATTGGCGTGGCGTCAACAAAAGCGTTTACGACGCAACTAGTGTCGCTTATGTTACTTGTACTTGCTATTGGAAGACGATTTGAGCTAAATCAAGTTTTAGAGCAACATATCACGGATGAGTTGTTTAAATTGCCGCGTAAAATGGAAAGTGTTTTGCAGCTGGATAAAGAAATAGAAATTTTAGCTGAGCGCTTTACAGAAAAACACCATGCTTTATTTTTAGGACGCGGCTCACATTATCCTATTGCAATGGAAGGTGCATTGAAATTGAAAGAGATTTCTTATATTCATGCAGAAGCTTATCCCGCGGGCGAATTAAAACATGGTCCATTAGCATTAATTGATGCTGAAATGCCGGTTATTACAGTTGCGCCAAATAACAGTTTACTTGAAAAATTGAAGTCTAATATGCAAGAAGTGTCTGCGCGTGGTGGGCAATTAATTGTTTTTATGGATGAAACACTATCGCCAACACCCGATGATAATGTTCAAATTATTAAAGTACCAAAAGTAGATAACCATATCTCTCCGATGCTTTATACCTTGCCGTTGCAATTATTGTCATACCATGTTGCTGTTTTAAAGGGTACTGATGTAGATCAGCCGCGTAATTTGGCTAAATCTGTGACGGTAGAATAAATGAAAATAGGAGAAACCCGTTTTGCACAGTAATTATAATACGGATGATTTACGCATTTCTGGTATGACACAGGTCATTGCTCCTGTTGAAGTACATACTGAAATGCCAATCACCAATCAAGCTGCTCAAACTATATTTAATACAAGGCAAGCGATTCACAATATATTAACAGGTGGAGATGATCGCCTAGTGGTTGTAGTGGGTCCTTGTTCAATTCATGATACAAAAGCTGCACACGAATACGCTATGTTGCTCAAACAGGCGATAGCTCAATTTAGTGATGAACTTCTCATTGTCATGCGTGTTTATTTTGAAAAGCCGCGAACAACGGTTGGCTGGAAAGGATTAATTAATGATCCTGATTTAGATTCAAGTTTTAACATTAATAAAGGGCTGCGTATCGCAAGGCAATTATTATTAGATTTGAATAATAATGGTATTCCAGCCGCGACAGAGTATTTGGATTTAATAACGCCGCAATATATTTCTGATTTAATTGCTTGGGGCGCAATTGGTGCGCGAACGACTGAAAGTCAAGTGCATCGTGAATTAGCCTCGGGGTTGTCATGCCCTGTTGGTTTTAAAAATGCAACCGATGGAACGATTAAAATTGCCATTGACGCGATTGGAGCGGCGATGAGTCCGCATCACTTTTTGTCTCTGACAAAATCGGGACATTCCGCTATTTTTTCGACAACGGGTAATGAAGATGTTCATATCATTTTGCGTGGTGGAAATAAACAGCCCAATTATGATGCAGTGAATGTGAATCTAGTAGCGCATGGAATGGAAAAAGCGCAACTCCGCCCAAATATTATGATTGATTTCAGTCATTCAAATAGTTTGAAACAATGTCAACGCCAATTGATAGTGGGTGAAGATGTTGCGTTGCAAATTGCGAGTGGTGATAAACGTATAATGGGTGTTATGATTGAAAGTCATCTCAAAGCAGGGCAACAATCGGTTATTGAAGGGCAGACTTTGGTGTATGGTCAAAGTATTACAGATGCTTGTTTATCATGGGAGGATACGCTGCCATTGCTTAAAAATTTAGCGAATGCAGTACAAAAAAGACGGAGTGTAAAAATATGATCATTTATGTGAATGGCAGCGAACGCGAAATTGCAGAAAACAGCACGGTTTTCGATGTTGTGACAAAATTAGAATTACAAGGCAAAAAAATAGCGATTGAATTGAATCAAGAAATTTTGCCGTTCCAATCGTTTGAAACACATTCTTTACAGGCAAATGATAAGTTAGAAATTGTGCATGCTATCGGTGGTGGACAGGATGACTCTTTTGTTATAGCGGGTAAATCTTATCAATCTCGTCTGCTTGTTGGCACAGGGAAATATAAAGATTTAGAGGGAACCCGTTTAGCCATTGAAGCTAGTGGGGCGGAAATTGTGACTGTAGCCATTCGTCGCACAAATATTGGTCAAAACGCCAATGAAGCTAATTTACTCGATGTCATTTCACCCGATAAATATACTATTCTCCCTAATACGGCAGGCTGTTATACCGCTGAAGAAGCGGTGAGAACTTGTCGCCTTGCACGTGAATTACTCGGTGGGCATAATTTAGTGAAATTAGAAGTTCTTGCAGATCAAAAAACATTATTTCCAAATGTGGTTGAAACATATATTGCCGCTGAAATTTTAGTGCGTGAAGGGTTTCAAGTGATGGTTTATACCAATGATGATCCTATTGCGGCTAAACGCTTAGAAGACATGGGATGTGTTGCAGTGATGCCTCTTGCGGCGCCCATTGGTTCTGGACTCGGCATTCGTAACCCCTATAATATTTTAACTATCGTTGAAAATGCAAATGTACCTATTTTAGTGGATGCAGGTGTTGGAACGGCTTCAGATGCTGCTATGGCGATGGAATTAGGGTGTGCTGGCGTTTTGATGAATACCGCAATTGCAGAAGCAAAACATCCAATTTTAATGGCATCAGCCATGCGCAAAGGAATTGAGGCAGGGCGTGAAGCATTTTTGGCGGGTCGAATGCCTCGAAAACGTTTTGCATCAGCTTCTTCGCCTATTGATGGATTGTTTTTTTAAAATACAAGTATTTCGCCCTATAATGGAGCGATATTTTCTTAACTGTTAGGTTGATATTATGCAGATTATTCAAGAAGCGTTGACATTTGATGACGTTTTACTCGTTCCCGCTCATTCTACTGTTTTACCGCGTGAAGTTTCTATGCAAACGAAATTAACCCGCGGTATCGCGCTTAATATTCCACTGGTGGCTGCGGCAATGGATACAGTCACAGAAGCGCGTTTAGCTATTGCCATTGCGCAAGAAGGTGGTGTTGGTATTATTCACAAAAACATGACCATTGAGCAGCAAGCCTTAGAAGTTCATCGTGTTAAGAAATATGAAACAGGCGTCATTAAAGACCCTATTACCGTGACACCTGATGTGAGTATTCGTGACGTATTAAAATTAACACAGGCCAAAAAGATTTCAGGCGTGCCTGTTGTTGATGGTGATGAATTAGTTGGGATTGTTACCAGTCGTGATTTGCGTTTTGAAACACGTTTTGACGAGCCTGTTTCGAGTGTTATGACACCCAAAGAGCGTTTAATTACGGTTAGTGAAAATACGAATCGCAAAGATGTTCTCGCCTTATTGCATAAACATCGTATCGAGAAAGTATTGGTTGTAAACGATGATTTTCATTTGCGTGGATTGATTACAGTTAAAGATATTCAAAAAGCGAAAGATTACCCCAATGCCTGTAAAGATGAGCAGGAGCGTTTGCGTGTTGGTGCGGCTGTCGGGACAGGTGATGGCACTGAAGAGCGTGTTGCTGCATTAGTCAATGCGGGTGTTGATGTCATTGTGGTTGATACGGCGCATGGGCATTCACAAGGTGTTATAGATCGCGTGCGTTGGGTTAAACAACATTATCCAAATGTACAAGTGATTGGTGGCAATATTGCAACCGCTGAAGCCGCTTTAGCGTTAGTTGAGGCGGGTGCTGATGGTGTGAAAGTAGGTATTGGTCCCGGTTCAATTTGTACGACGCGTATTGTTGCTGGTGTTGGCGTGCCACAAATGACAGCCGTTAGCAATGTAGCAGCTGCACTTAAAAATACAGGTGTGTCAATTATTGCTGATGGTGGTGTTCGATATTCCGGTGATGTGGCTAAGGCTTTAGCGGCCGGTGCACACGCAGTGATGCTCGGTGGTTTGTTTGCCGGAACGGAAGAAGCGCCAGGGGAAGTCGAATTATTTCAAGGTCGCTCCTATAAATCGTATCGCGGTATGGGGTCACTTGGGGCTATGTCACAACAACAAGGTTCAAGTGATCGTTATTTCCAAGAAGATGCGGATTCTGTCGAAAAATTAGTACCTGAAGGTATTGAAGGTCGCGTTCCCTATAAAGGAACAATGCTTGCGGTTGTGCATCAACTACTGGGCGGAATTCGTGCGAGTATGGGTTATACGGGCTGTGCAACAATTGAGATTTTGCATGAAAAAGCACAGTTTGTTCGAGTAACCAGTGCTGGTATGCGCGAAAGTCATGTGCATGACGTCACTATTACGAAGGAAGCACCCAATTATCGAATGGAATAATTGCGTATTTTTTACTTTTTCTGAACGCCTTGATTCGTTATTAACAGTCAAGGCGTTTGTTTTTTTACGTTTTAAAAATAGGTTTTGATTTTATGTTACTTATTCCAGCAATCGATTTAAAAGAAGGGAAATGTGTGCGTTTGCGTCAAGGGCGCATGGAGGACGATACCGTGTTTTCGGATAATCCTGTTGAAGTGGCAGGACGTTGGGTAAATGAAGGTGCACAACGAATTCATTTAGTGGATTTAGATGGTGCATTTGCAGGTAAACCACGTAATGCTGACGTGATTAATGCTATTGCTAAGGCTTATCCTTCTGTTCCTGTTCAAATTGGTGGCGGTATTCGTGATGAGGCAACCATTGAGGCGTATTTAAATGCGGGTGTGCAATACGTTATTATCGGCACAAAAGCGGTTCAAGAACCTGAATTTGTCCGCGAAATGGCAGTAAAGTTTGCTGGTCATGTCATAGTGGGTTTAGATGCAAAAGACGGTAAAGTGGCAACAGATGGTTGGGCGACTGTTTCACAATATGATGTTGTTGATTTAGCATTAGAATTTGAACAAAATGGCGTTGCCGCGATTATTTATACCGACATTTCTCGTGATGGCATGATGCAAGGCGTAAATGTAGAAGCGACTGCACGATTAGCGAGGGCGATTTCCATTCCGGTGATTGCATCAGGCGGTATTACTAATTTAGATGATATTTATGCTTTGGGCAAAGTAAAAGACGATGGTGTCATGGGGGCCATTACTGGGCGAGCCATTTATGAAGGGACGCTCGATTTCGGGCAAGCACAGAAAATTGCGTTAGCGTTTTAGGAAATAGCAATGAGTTTAGCAAAACGTATTATTCCGTGTTTAGATGTTGATAATGGTCGCGTGGTGAAAGGTGTTCAATTTGTGGATATACGCGACGCGGGTGATCCCGTCGAAATTGCCCGTCGTTATGATAGTGAAGGGGCAGACGAAATTACGTTTTTAGATATTACGGCTACGCACGACAATCGTAATACTATGGTGCATGTGGTTGAACAGGTTGCCAGTGAAGTGTTTATTCCGCTAACCGTTGGTGGTGGTATTCGAACACTTGAAGATATTCGTCGAATGCTCAACGCGGGTGCAGATAAAGTAGGCATTAATAGCGCTGCGGTTTTTAATCCACATTTTGTGAAAGAAGCTGCCGATAAATTTGGTTCGCAATGTATTGTTGTTGCTATTGATGCTAAAAAAGTAAGCGCGGAAAATGAGCCGCTTCGTTGGGAAATTTTTACGCATGGTGGTCGCAAAGGCACAGGACTTGACGCGGTGGAATGGGCGCGAAAAATGGTGGAGTTTGGCGCAGGTGAAATTTTATTAACGAGTATGGATAAAGACGGTACAAAATCGGGTTTTAATTTACCTTTGACACGTGCTGTAAGTGAAGCGGTTTCTGTTCCCGTTATTGCATCAGGTGGTGTGGGTAATTTAGATCATTTGGTTGAAGGTATTTTGGAAGGAAAAGCGGATGCAGTGCTCGCAGCGAGTATTTTTCATTTTGGCGAATATACCATTGGTCAAGCGAAAGCACGGATGCAAGCAAGTGGTATTGAGGTGCGTTTATGAGTTGGCTTGATGAAATTCGCTGGACTGCAGACGGTTTAATTCCTGCCATAGCGCAAGATTCAGAGACGGGTAAAGTAGTAATGTTCGCTTGGATGAATCGTGAATCGTTGCAATTAACGGTCGATGAAGGTTACGCTGTTTATTGGTCGCGTTCACGGGGGAAATTGTGGCGTAAAGGTGAGGAGTCAGGACATAAACAAAAAATTGTGCATATTCAACTCGATTGCGATGAAGACGTCATACTTTTAAGTATAGAACAAGAAGGTGGGATTGCTTGTCATACGGGACGACAAAGTTGTTTTTATCGTCGACTAGTAGATGGTGAGTGGCGCATAATCGAAAGTGTATTAAAAGCACCTGATCAAATTTACAAATGAATAGTGGATGAATTTGTGAACAAGTTCACAGTTTTGCATCTAAACGTTTGATTATTAGAATTATGAAGAATAGACTGCCACCTTGCGTTAAATTCAATTTTTGGAAGTGTGAAATGTTTTATTTTACTGGTCAGCGAGCTGTGTTTTTATTGGGTAGCTTGTCTATTCTTTGTATTTCAGAGCCTAATTTTGCAGAACAAATAGCTAAAAAAATACAACCGCAAAAAATTGCATCGACATTTGCTTTAGCAAATTTGCTTAAGAAACATAATACCAATCGTTTTGGAAGAATGAGAGTTGCTTACTTGAACAGAAGTGTCGTTGCAATGGCTGATGGTGCCGTAGCAAAATCCATTTCAGTTAGTCATACTGATACGAATGTCCAAGTGACTGGCGTTGATGAAAGGGATCGAGTAAAAGTAGATGACATCGGCTATATTTATCAACTTGTCAATAATCAAGTCATAATCGCTAAAGCATTTCCCGCAGCGCAACTTAGTCAGAGTGCTGTCATTAAATTGCCTCAAGATAATTTCGTCCCAACGGGACTTTATCTTCAAAATGGTAAATTGGTTATCGTGGGCAATACGTGGCAAGAATTATCTCCTCCAGTAGGAATTGAAAATACAGCCACATCACCAACCGCAAAAATAGCTTATGGTGGTTGGTGGGGATATATGCGAAATACGCAAACGCGTGCATTAATTTATGATGTGAGTGATCAATCCCATCCTAAGCAGATTCGTGATGTCGTGGTTGATGGTGACTATTTAGATTCGCGTCGTATCGGAAATTACCTGTATTTTATCACGCGCTCCTACCCACGCTATTTTATGGCTCCTACTATGGTTTCCACGAATCCTTGGTTCATGAAATCAAAAGATATCTTGCCGAGTGTCACTGATATTAAGGCAGGGAAAACGACAACTAAAACATTGGCGATTAAAGATGTTGTGTATTTCCCTGATTTTGTGGAACCGGATTATGTCGTGGTGGCGAGTATTGATTTAGAGCAGCCTCAAAAAAAAGTAGTGACTAAAGCCTATTTAGGGGCGGGTGATTTGGTTTATGCGTCACATGAAAATTTATATTTGTCGGCGTCTAAATATAATTTTGGGGGAAATGGGGATGTCGTTCCACAAAATATAACGACCACTCAGATTTTTAAAATAGGAATTGATGCAGGACAAATAAATTTTGCCGCAGCTGGTGAAGTAAAAGGCACGGCTTTAAATCAGTTTTCTATGGATGAACAAGGCGATTATTTTCGAATTGCGACCACAACGCACAATTGGTCTAGTGGAACGAATGAATCTTACAGTTCGATGTTTGTTTTGAACAAGGATATGAAAACGGTAGGTAAAATTGATGAGTTAGGTAAAGGTGAAGATATTTATGCGACAAGATTCATGGGGAATCGTTGTTATATTGTGACCTTTAAATTAACGGATCCATTATTTGCTATTGATTTATCTACGCCTGAAAAACCAGTCGTAATGGGTGAGTTAAAAATTCCGGGATACAGTAATTATTTGCATCCCATTGATGAAAAGCATCTCATTGGATTTGGAAAAGATGCGGCTATTTACCGGCCTGAAAAAACAAACGAGGATAACCCTAGTACTGATACACCTTGGTGGACAGGGGGTTCTGCATTTTATCAAGGTATGAAAGTAGCTTTGTTTGATGTGGCAGATATGAAGAATCCTAAGCAGATAGATTCAGTCACTATTGGTGATCGTGGAACGGATTCACCCATACTTTGGGATCATAAAGCACTTTATTGGGATGCAGAAAAGCATTTGTTCGGCTTTCCTGTTCAAGAGTCGCATTTAACAGAACCTTTCGATCCACAAAAGCCGTGGAATTATGGCCAACCTAGCTATCAAGGTGCTTATATTTATGAAGTTACACCTGAAAAGGGTTTTACACTTAAAGCAAAGCTATCACAAATTCCTGATGCTATGACACCTAAAACTGAGAGTTATTGGCAGTCAGAAGCGACTAATTATTTTATAGATAGAATTTTGCGTGTAGATGACAGTTTATACACTTTATCTAGCAATCAGATTACTGCTTATAGTTTAGATAACTATAAAGAAGTAAATACGTTAATGCTTAAACCTCAAGTAAATTCTCAAAAATAAGTGTCTTAATTTGTTTGGAAAACACATTTTAGCAATATTATTAATCGGTTACGGTTTAAGGGTAATTTAAGATTGCCCCCCGACAATGTGGCCACTAGCGAAACTTTTTAACAATACTTATGCCAAATTCGACATTTAAAAAACTGAAAATGCCTAATGAAATTGATTTGTCTTCAAGACGCAAATTCTTAAAAAATATCACCTTTGGTTCGCTCCTATTTTTGACGGGCACACAAATTGCCAGTGCGAAAGC
>CAINHP010000017.1 GCA_903848905.1 uncultured Pseudomonadota bacterium | reverse complement strand
TTTAAATTCGCAACGAGTGTTTCGAGTTGTCTTGCGGATGTTTTGCGTCGTCTGCGTTGCTGCGCTTTTTCACCTGATAATTGATTTTCCGTAATAATGGCAAGCGCGGGCGTATTGAGCAGTAAGCCAATATCCAGTGACGCCACGCTGATACAATATTGATGTTCACTATTTAAAAAGCTTTGCCAATCGGCCACTTGTTTTGGATAAATAGATTCTCGTTTGAGTGTTTGCAATAACGCTTCACGATGCCCAGCGGTTTCAGCGATAAATAAAATTTTACCGGTAAAATGCGCGACAAATTGTGTTAACGCGGCGGCTGGATGTTTTAAATGCGCGTTAAAACTGATTTCTGGCAGTGCCGCGCAAAAAGTGGCCGCCGAAGTGTCTGAGCTGTTTGCAATTAAAACTTGATGATGTTTTTTATATTCTGCCACTAAATTTTGTGGCGATAAAAACAATTTATCCGGTGCTAACGCGGGGCGTTCTTGATCGTGTTCGCGCAGCTCAAAACGGGTTTGCACCACGTGATGAAATTCATCAGCTGCTAAATGAACAAGTGGTGACGTAATAAATAAAGCCGATTTGGGGAGATAATCAAATAGCGTAGCGGTCTGACTCGTAAATAAGGGTAAATAGTATTCAATACCATTTGCCGCAATGCCTTGCGAAACATTTTTATAAAAACTGCTATTGATGTCAGGAAAGAGCGTTTGAAATGTTTGTTTGAATTGCTTAATGGCGGCCTGGTCAAAAGGAAATTCACGGACAGGCAAAATCGTGACACAATCAATGGTTTCTTCAACCGAAAAAGCGCGTTGACTCTCAATATCAAATGCACGCAAAGCAACAAGCTGATTATTTTGAATTTCAAGGCGAAGTGGCACACGACTTCCCATGGGGAAAATATCGAGAATATGCCCATGCAACGCAAATTCACCGTGTGTGAAAACTTGTTTAACGGATTCATACCCGCGTTGACCCAGTTGACCGGCAATATCGATCAGTTGATCACCGCACGTTAAGACTAATTTTTGCGCTGCTAAATAATCCAGTGGCGTTAAACGGTGCATTAAGGTATTTACCGACACAATCAACACACCGTGTTCAAGCGTGGGGAGGGTCGTTAACGTTTGCAGACGCTCGGATACAATTTCCGGTAGCGGTGAAAAGACGTCATAAGGTAGCGTTTCCCAATCGGGGAAATGCAAAATGGGTTGTGAATGATTTAAGAAAAAAGCCAATTCATGCTCTAAGCGCAACGCGCTATGTGCGTCGGGTGTCACAATCACAAATAAACGGGGATGCAACGCAATGGCATTGGCAAGGGCTAGCGCCTGAGCGCATCCGGTTAACTGTGACCAGTTGACCACCGGTTGTGTGCGTGTTGGAAAGGGTAAATCAAAGAGTGAATTTGGCATAAAAAATAAATCAAAAAAATCAGTGAGTGCGAAAGCAGTTTTATTAAAGCGTTATTTTAACTGAATTACGTGGCGCGTATTATAATGCACACATTATTTAACTAAATTGAAGGGGAGCATTTTGAGTATGACACGTGTTTATAATTTTAGTGCAGGGCCTTCTATGTTGCCCGAAGCGGTTTTGAAGCAGGCGCAAAGCGAGTTACTTGATTTTCAAGGCAGTGGCATGTCCTTGATGGAAATGAGTCATCGAGGCAAGCATTTTTCAACTATTGCAGCGGCGCTAGAGCAGGATTTACGCGATTTAATGCGGATTCCTGAAAACTATCGCGTGTTATTTTTGCAAGGCGGAGCATCTGCGCAATTTTCGTTTATTCCGCAAAATATTTTAGGCGACAAACATAAAGCGTGTTATATCAAAACAGGCGCGTGGTCGCAAAAAGCCATTCAAGATGCACAAAGCTATTGCGAAACGGTGATAACTGCCAGTTCAGAAGATACAAATTTTACTGACATTCCTGACGCATCGACATGGCAAAATGACGAAAATGCGGCTTATTTACATTACACCTCAAATGAAACGATTCATGGCGTGGAATTTAATTATGTACCCGACGCCAAAGGACTGCCGCTAGTTTGCGATATGTCGTCAAATATTCTTTCTCGTCATATTGATGTCAATGACTTTGGCTTGATTTACGCGGGCAGTCAAAAAAATATGGGGCCTGCGGGCGTGACGCTCGTGATTGTGCGTGATGATTTGCTTGGGAAATGCGCCAAAACGGTTCCCAGTGTGTTTAATTACAGCGAGCAAGTGAAAAATCAATCCATGCTCAACACGCCAAATACGTATAGTTGGTATTTGATGGGACTGGTATTGCAATGGGTACAAGCGCAAGGCGGCGTTGAAGCAATTGAGCAACACAATATCGCCAAAGCCGCAAAACTGTATGCAGCAATTGATGCGTCGAGTTTATTCCGCAACCCTGTTGAGAAAAGTTGCCGTTCACGTATGAACGTTCCGTTTATTCTGGCAGATGAAACGCTCGATAGCGCTTTTTTAAGTGCCGCTCAGTCCAGTGGTTTAAATGAGCTAAAAGGGCATCGCTCAGTGGGCGGAATGCGGGCAAGTATCTACAACGCCATGCCTGATAGTGGAATCGAAGCGTTAATTCGTTTTATGCAAGAGTTTGAGCGTACACATTAAGCTTTAAATTAGT
>CAINHP010000016.1 GCA_903848905.1 uncultured Pseudomonadota bacterium | reverse complement strand
TATCTCTGAAACTTTCTGCCAGTCAAAATCTGATAGGGTCGCCGCTTGCAATTTTTCAAGTGCGTCAGAATATCTTACTAATACGTAGATACCTGGAGTCAAGCCATCAACATTATGGACAAAAATAAACAGGTGGATTTTGGGTGGCCAACGCCACAATTCAAAAGCGGCGGTAGTCGGCAATACGGCGGCTAACATTCTATAAAAATCTGTTTTCGGCAAAAGTGATGCTTTGGGATTAAATTGTTGCGCACTTCGGCGTTGACGAATGATTTGCGTTACTGACTTAATACACGATGATTTTATAGCGTATTGCTGAGTGGTTTTTTGATGCAGCGGCTCTATAGTTTTCGGTTTGCTTGCAGCATTTGAAATCTCATTGATTATCGGCCAATTATATCTATGTTTAGCTCCTAGACTATCGGCTTTACCGAACCACTCCCCAAATTGTGCGGCTTCCAAAAGAGCGTTGGCAACTAATGGCTTGTTGTTTGGCTGCGTATGAATTCTACAAACAATATCAGGTGACTCATACTCCAGAGGTATAAAATCATCACGATCAAGACCTAATAATTGATTGATATCCTTATCGGGCCATTCCGCACACAACTCCACTGACCAGCCCAGTGCTGCTGCAGCATAGCTTAAAGTGCCCAAGGCGTGACCAATATCATGCTGACAATATCGGTATGCTCTTTCACCGTATTTCCACGCTTCTCGCCAATGGATTGAAGACAAGCCTATGAGTAAGTCAGCATCTTGAAAATCGCCCGAAAACAGACAGCGCCGCTCAAGACTATGATCATGGCTGAGATAGTGGTAAACGCCTGATTGAATAAAATCATTGCCAATACTCACCAAATAGACTTCTGTCGGATGCAAGTTTCCGCTTGAAGGATTGCAGCGCAATGCCCAGCGGTTTGAGCCGAATTGTTTCCATGCTGACAAGCCGAAGGCTAATTCCAGCAATAAACCCGCATTAACGCTATTTAGCGGTTTTGCTGGTATTTCGGCATTATCCAAATCGGAAAATAAGAGTTCGAGTTCGGTTCCTGGCTGGGGTAGTCTGACAATCTCGCAACCAGAAAAACGCCTAAATTGATTGGGTTGATCTTCCCAGTCGATTGATTCTGGGCCCTTTGCATACTGATTTAATCTATGTTTTGTTCGATTGTGATAGCTTAAAACGGACTCATATTTCTCATTCATCATGTTTTTATGTTATTTCCAATGCCGGAAGTTTGAATCGCATCTGTTAAAGTAAATTCTTACTAAGTGTAGCCTGGCAACACCATTTCTAACGATGGCTTATAGAGTTTCAAATGGCTTCATTGCAACGATTGCTAACCAAGGTTGCTCATGAATGGGTTTATCTGCTGGCCGGTAATAATGATTGATTACTTTAAATCCTGCGGTCTCCATAAACAAATGACTGGAATCTAATTGCATATAATGACCATATCGTTGGCCTGACCAGCCTTCTTGATTACCGCGAGGATTGGATAAAAACAAAATACCCCCAGGCCTTAATGCAACATACAATTCTTCAAGGACGCGAGGTAGTTCTTGGCTAGGAACATGAAACAGCGAAGCATTAGCAAAAATACCATCGTATGCCTGTTTGGATAATTGCAGGCTTAGAAATTTTTGACAAAGAATCTGACAGCCGGTGTAGATTCGAGCCATAGTACAAAAAACAGCACTGCCATCGAGTCCAACGGGTCTATGTCCCAATGATTTAAAATAGTGCACATCTCTTCCAGGCCCACATCCTAGGTCTAAAATATCCAGTTTCTTATCTTGTGGAAACGGCGATAAAAACGCTTCATAGTTTTGAGCCACATCATGGTCTTTTGTACCACTCCAAAATGCTGACGCATTTTGATTGTAATACGCTAAGGTGATTGTTTCTATTTCGTCCAATTCTATCGTTTTTTTGCTCATAGCTTTCCAATGCGTCTCTGCTGCACACTTATGCAATGATTCACTTCATGCGTGTCAAACAACTTGTAAAAATGACCAGCTAATCGGTGGAAACGGTGACAAAGTTGACCATGTGAAATCGTTAATACGCTGCTCTACAATTCAATAGATCGGTATCGTGCTGTCAACTTGCAATGCCCATGAATGAACGCCACCGGTCAGGTTTCCAATAGCTGTAAAACCATTCTGTTCTAAAAATAACGCAACCTGCATACTGCGCACGCCATGGTGGCAAATGCAAATAATCGGCTGCTGCGCATCCAGTTCGGACAGTCTGCTGGGAATAGTATTCATTGGCATCGTTAAAGATCCGTTAATATGACCGGCCTGAAACTCCCACGGCTCACGCACGTCGAGTAATAGGGGTTTCTCACGTACTTCATCCGCAAGCCATGCGGCCAATTCAATGGGTATCAAATTTTGCATAATTTTTTATATATAGTCGAGCTTTTGTGGTTGAATAAAGCCGCCTGCCACTTTATGTGTAATGCCTAGTCTCATTTGATTCTCGGGCACATCTTATCGGTCACACCATGAATGCAATCAGGCATTGAAAATCTGCCTATCCAAACGGAGTAACTCTGGTTCGCAGAACCGGAGAACCCGCATTGAGGGAACCGGGGCTTACCTTTCATTTAAATCACAACTGGGTTGGTCGTCACTTAATGCTTAATTCTTTTCAGAACAGTCATCATAATCATTCTCAAAAGTAGTTTAATTGTGGCTCTTAATCCATTCCTCAGGTGTGAAGGTGTGTATCGACAGTGCGTGAATTTCTGTACGCATACGTTCACCCAGTGCCTGATACACTAATTGATGTTGCTGCACCTTGTTTTTACCGGTGAATTTGGAGCTAACGATCACCGCCTCAAAATGCTGACCGTCATCACCTTGCACTTTAACATAATCGCTTGACAAGCCATCCATGATGTAGCTTCTTAACTCACTCGCTGTTAGCATCGCATTCTCTCAATGTTGAAATTACAGTGAATACAGATAAGTCATACAGGAATGACGACTGTCACTATTCACCAAGTTTTTATAGACATAAATACAGGACTAAATTAGCCCTATATTTACTTTATGGTACCTGAGTAATTAAGTCAACTATTCAGCACCCTACGAATTTAAATATTGGTCAAAGGAGGTGATAG
>CAINHP010000015.1 GCA_903848905.1 uncultured Pseudomonadota bacterium | reverse complement strand
TTGTGAATATCCATCGCGCGTAGACGATTTTTATTGCCATCTTTTAAAAAGCCCGCGCTGGCGTCAATCATAAAAATGCCTTTGCGAATGAGCGCGTCGTGTTTATCAATCACGATAATGCACGCGGGAATGCCTGTTCCATAAAACAAGTTAGCCGGCAAACCAATAATGCCTTGAATATAGCCTTTACGGATTAATTTGCGGCGAATATCCGCCTCGGCATTGCCGCGAAATAATACGCCATGCGGCAAAATACACGCCCCGCGCCCCGTACTTTTAAGTGAGCGAATAATATGCAATAAATACGCATAATCGCCTTGCTCTGCTGGCGGTGCGCCAAAAGGCTCAAAGCGTCCAAACGGGTCATTATCCACATCAACGCCATTATTCCAGCGTTTATCACTAAAAGGCACGCCCGCGACAACGTAATCAAATTCTAAAAGTTCATTTCCATGTGCAAATTTTGGTTCTGATAATGCGTGTCCCTGTTCAATAATCGCTGTTGGATTATTGTGCATAATCATATTCATTCTTGCTAATGTTGCATTTGTTGTGTCTTTTTCTTGACCGTAGATTGTTATATTTGTTTTTGCTTGATTAGCTACTTTTAAAAGTAAGGAACCGCAACCACAAATAGGGTCAAAAATGGTTGTTGCGTTTGTTGTTTGAGCATCTTTGATTTTTAATAGATGTGAAATGACTAAACCAATTTCAGCGGGTATATAAAAATAGCCTTTGTTTTTTCCACTTTCATTTGCAAAATGGCGTATTAAATACTCGTAAGCATCGCCTAAAATATCATCGCCTTCAGCGCGATTTTTAGAGAAATCTAGCGCGGGATTTTCAAAAATGGCAATCAAATTGGTTAAGCGATCGACTTTTTCTTTGCCGTCACCGAGTTTGTCGGCATTATCGAAATCAGCCATTTCTGCCAATTTATTCGCATCTTTGAGTGGCGCGATAATCTGCTTATTAATTTTATCGCCAATATCGGGCGAACCTTTGAGCGCGACCATATCGTTAAAACTCGCGCCTTCGGGTATTTTGATAGGCGCAAATGGCACGCCGGCATATTTATCGCTGACATATTTAATGAAAAGCATCGCCAGCACATAGTCTTTATATTGTGACGCATCCATTCCCCCGCGCAGTTCATCGCAGCTTTGCCAAAGTGAAGAATACAGCTCGGATTTTTTTAATGCCACGGGTGAAGCTCCCTATTTTTTTAAATGGATGTCGAAAAAATACGCATACTACGCACAAACCAAACCATCAGTCAAAGAAAAACCGCTCATAATGGCGGTTTCCTTAATGCTGAAAAATAAAACTTGGCGCGATATATGCTTACACAATATAAAGGTACCTCCTACCTGACTGCCTCAGAAATGAGGCTTTTTTTATCGCTATTTTTGACAGTAAGGAGGACACAAACAGAAATTATTTTTTCTCGAAATAATAATAATTACCGAATTTACCTTTTAAAGTCATATTAGTGGCTGTTTTATCAACTAAAGTGTAAGCATCGAAGCGTGAACTACCCACTTGCGTCACTTTTAGTTTACCTTCTTCGATTTCGTAAGGCACAGGGGGTTGATCGTAGTAAATTCCTTCACGAGGGATATGTAAAATAATTAATTTATTGTCTTTGAAAATCCAAGTATCTTCTCTTGGGATCGATTCTTTATCGGTTAATGAGTTTTTGCTGTATTGTAATTTCCATTTACCTTCTACTTCTTGAGTGGATTCTAAGGTAATATCGGCATAAACAACGCTAGTGGTTGAAGCAAGTAAACAGATAATCGCAGCTAAATTAGCTTTTTTCATTAAGAAGGCCTCATGTTAGTTAGATGGCATATTGCGTTATAATTTTTTGAATACGCTAAAAACCACCCAGCAAGCGTCGTAGCGATTATGCGCTTGAAAGCATACGATAGACAGATTTTGTTTTTATTGGTTTAAAATATTGAGAGTAATCAAATGGACAATCGACATTTTGTAAATCAACACGTGATTTCGCCCCCCTTTCCTGCGCATTTGGAGCGCATTATTGTGGCATTGGGTTGCTTTTGGGGCGCTGAAAGACGATTTTGGCAACAAAAGGGCGTTTACAGTACCGCCGTTGGATACATTGCCGGCAACACTGAAAATCCAACCTATAAAGAGGTCTGTACGGGTTTAACGCATCATACTGAGGCGGTACACATTGCTTTTGATCCGAACATAATTTCACTCCAACAATTGCTCAAAGTCTTTTTTGAATCGCACGACCCCACGCAAGGGATGCGACAAGGCAATGATGTAGGCACACAATATCGCTCAGGCATTTATACCTTAAACCAGCAACAACAAGGACTTGCGATAGCTGTAAAAAATTATTATCAAGAACAATTATCAAAAAGACATTTTTTGTCGATAACCACTGAAATAATGCCCGCGCCAACATTTTATTACGCGGAAGATTACCATCAACAGTATTTAGCCAAAAATCCAGATGGGTATTGTGGTCTGCGTGGTTGTGGTGTCGATATGGATTTAAACACGTTCGAAAAAGAACATAAAGAATAGTAAGGATACGTATGCACATTTGGGTTGATGGTGATGCCTGCCCTAAAGCCATTAAAGACATTTTATTTAAAGCGGCGGAGCGTAAACAAATTGCACTGACAATGGTTGCCAATCAGCAAATACAACTTCCGCCATCGCGTTTTATTAAAATGCTGCAAGTGAGCGCGGGGTTTGATGTCGCGGATTCTAAAATCGTTGAGAAACTCAGCGAGGGGGATTTGGTGATTACAGGCGATATTCCGCTTGCCAATGACGTTATTACAAAAGGCGCACATGCACTCAATCCGCGAGGTGAAATGTATAGCCATGAAAATATTAAAGAGCGACTCAATATGCGTGACTTTATGGATACGCTACGCTCAAATGGGGTTCAAACAGGAGGACCTGCGCCATTATCAGCGCGAGATATTCAAGCCTTTGCAAATCAATTAGATAAATTTTTAGCGCAAATAAAATAAGCGCGACGTTGGCGCATTGACGTGTGAATTGTTATGCTATTCATGCTTAATGCTTATCAATTTTAAAATAGATGGAAAAAACATATGTCATATTGCTCAATTAACTTTTGCGATAAATCGGCCAGTCGATTTAGAGACGGAGCAGAGTATTGTCAATTGCATTTTGACCAACTCAATGAAATTGCTGCCGCTGAACACGGTTTTTATATCGCAGAACGCAATTTAGCACGTTACTATTTCACTGCTGATTATGAATTTTACAAACAAGAATTCAGCAAACTTGAAAAGCACTATCGACATCTCAAACGTCAATTAACTGAAAAACAAGAAGCATGGCGCATGATGTATGGACCTGATCCGTTTTTGATTTCAGAAGACACGCTACTGCTCAAACAAATTGAAAAACAAGAATTTTTCATCAACGACAAACGTGAAAACTTAAATCGTAATATTCTCGCGTTCATGGAATTATCCGAAGAGCGACGCCTAGAGGAAACACGTAATTTGCAACTTGATTTACTTCAAGGGTTATTTTTTCTCAAAGAAGCCTCAAGTGAAGATAGATATCGCGTATTTACCCGAAAAAATAATATTTTCAATTCCAGTACCCTACGCGCTCAATTTATCCTAGAACTGCACAAACGTGTCTTTCAAGAACACGATATTGTCTGCCGTTATTTGTCGCGTATTGATCGCTGGGCAAATTGGAATGAGGCTGTTTTCTTTTGTGATTGGAATGAAGTCTTCCAGCGTATTACCGATGAACTTTGCACCCATCTCAAGCGTGAGCATGACGAACTCAATCTACTTAACTCCGTCACAGATGACGACTATAACCGATTGAACCAAACTCACTCCCTATCTGACATTGAAGGTGAAAGTGAACGTGAAATACCCAGTCGCCTTGAGCTTATAGAAAATAAGAAAACCATCATTGCATTTTTTGAGCAGCTGCAAACAGATTTTGATAATTGGCTATTACTTGAAAACTATCGTTTTTCCCAAGAGCAAATTAGAGAAGAAAAAATCTATTTACAAGAACAAGCTGAACGCGAACGTCTCCGTAATAAAGAACACGAAAAACAAGAGCGTTTAAAACAAGAAGCACACGAAAAACGCAAAAAAGAACAAGAAAAAGCAGCAAAAGAAGATAAATCCATCGAACGCATCAAAAACGAATTGGAACGCCAACGCGCGCTCAAAGAAACCCGTTTACGTTTGCTGCGCGAACAAAAATTAAATTCACAATCTCAAATTGAAATTGCACCACCGCATGATCCTAATGATGCAAAAAAAATGACGTTTATTATTAATACGATTACCAAATTAAGCTCAAAATTTGGTGGTGGACTCAAACCCTAAAATAAAGAAAATATGTGGGTACAAAAAGAAATTAGTCTAAAGCCAAGGCCACGTGGTTTTCATATAGTGACCGATGAAATCGTGCGTCAATTACCTGAATTAGCCCAATATTCGATTGGAATGCTGCACGTTTTTATTAAGCATACATCAGCTTCACTAACCATTAATGAAAATGCTGATCCTACCGTGCGCATGGACTTTGAGAGTTTTTTCAATCGCGCCGTCCCCGAAAATGAACCGTATTACGCGCACACACTTGAAGGCAGTGATGATATGCCAGCTCATATTAAAAGCAGCATGCTCGGCTCAAGCGTCACGATACCCGTCACAAAAGGACAACTCAATTTAGGTATGTGGCAAGGCATTTATTTGTGTGAACACCGCAATCACGCAAGTGGTAGAGAAATTGTGATTACCCTTCAAGGTGATTAAAACTCATCGCTATCTTCAGCGCCATACTTATCTGACAAACGCAGCAACACAAATACCGCGCCCGTTCCACCATCTTTAGGACTTGCTGAGCAAAATGCTTGCACGTCTTTATGTTGCCGAAGCCACTGATTTAATTCATTCTTAATGACAGGCAAATTATCTTGCGAACGATACCCTTTGCCATGCACGATATGCACACAACGACAGCCGTCTTGCACACTATTGTGTAGAAAATAAAGTAATTGACGTTTCGCGTCATAGCCTGTTAATCCGTGTAAATCAATTTCCGCATCGACGCCAAAATAGCCACGACGCAATTTTTTTAGCACATTATTTTGCAATCCCGCAGACAGAAAATTGAGTGAATCATAAATACCCACTGTTGTTAATTCTTCTGGATTGCGCGAGCTTAAATGCGCATCGAAATTTACTTCAAGCGGTTTTGGATAAGGTTTTGGCCTGGGCAATTGCGATTGAGGGGTGATTTTATCTTGCTTGATAGCTTGTACGCGGCCGACAGCTTGACGAAAGAGATTATCATCTTCTTCATGCTGATGCGCTTTACTCATCACATCGTTAAACTGTTCTTTCTTGTCCATTGAGCCAAGTTTGCAGAATCAATTGCGCGGCGAGTTCATCTTGCACCGCCCACAATTTGGTTGCATTAACGTGCACATCATCAAACAATAACTGCTTAGCTTCAAACGTGGACAGCATTTCATCTTGTTGATGAACAGGTAAATTAAACCGTCCGTTTAATTGACGGCAAAATTTCAACATACGGGGCGTCACAGGATTATCTGTGCCGTCATGTTGACGCGAAATTCCCACGACAAAGCCCACTGGTTGCCATTCTTTCACCAATCCTTGAATAGCTTGCCAATTCGGTGCCTCATTGGGTGAGCGTAAAGTTTGAAGTGAATTAGCGGTAGCTGTGGTTAATTGCCCGACAGCAACGCCAATTTTTTTTGTGCCAAAATCAAAACCTAAAAACGTATCTTGCGTTTGGCGCATCAAAGGATCTTTATGCATGACCCGCGCCATGCGTTAATTTATTGATATCAATGCCAATTTGACTCGCCGCCATGCGCCAACGTAAATCAATTGGTGTATCAAACAAAATAGGTTCGCCAAAAGGCGTGTTAAGCCACGAATTATCCAAAAACTCCTGTTCAAGTTGTCCTTTCCCCCATCCAGCGTAGCCTAGCGCGACAAAATAACGCTCAGGCCCCTCGCCTTTGGCAATCGCTTCGATAATATCGCGCGACGTTGTCAGCGACATAGTGTCCGAAATAGGCAGTGTAATCGCCCATTGACCGCCTGTTTTATGTAGCACAAAGCCGCGCTCTTGCTGAACAGGACCGCCCATAT
The DNA here is from genome assembly GCA_903848905.1 of uncultured Pseudomonadota bacterium. Classification (GTDB taxonomy): domain Bacteria; phylum Pseudomonadota; class Gammaproteobacteria; order Methylococcales; family Methylomonadaceae; genus UBA10906. The sequence continues at coordinate 42 of CAINHP010000015.1, read as the reverse complement.
AAACAGGCGCCTCCGCTGCAGATACTGACGTGACAGGAATAT
>CAINHP010000014.1 GCA_903848905.1 uncultured Pseudomonadota bacterium | reverse complement strand
TTACTGACGCCATGGTTAACGCATTTACATGGGATAGCACTGCCCGACAACTTCAGTGCGTCAATGGTCAAAGTATTTGCCGCAAGTGAATTTGTGTCGCAGCATTGTGAGCGCACGCCTGATATCTTGTTAGGTCTTATTCATTCGGGTGACTTATTTACGACATACAGACCATCCACTTATAGTGAAAAATTAGCACACTTCACGCCCGATACTGACGAAGCGTTAATGACGCAACTACGTCACTTCAGACGCCGTGAAATGATTCGTATCGCATGGCGAGATATTGCTGATTGGGAAGAATTAACCCAAACATTGCGCGAATTATCTTATCTTGCCGATGCGTGTATACAATATGCACTCGATTTTCTATACAAAAAAGCCTGTGAGCGTCGCGGCACACCTCTTCTTGAAGACGGAACACCTCAGCAAATTGTTGTTTTAGGCATGGGAAAATTAGGCGCATTTGAGCTTAATTATTCATCGGATATTGATTTAATCTTTGCCTACCCACACGACGGCACACTGCCAGATAGAAAAGAAACCAGTTACAGTGAATTTTTTACTCGATTGTGCCAAAGTTTAGTGCGCACCTTGGATGACATTACCATTGATGGCTTTGTTTTTCGCACCGATATTCGCCTGCGACCTTATGGGGACAGCGGCGCCGTGATTATGACGTTGGATGGCATGGAGCAATACTATCAAACCCATGCACGTGAATGGGAACGGTATGCGATGATTAAGGCAAGGCAAGTAGCAGGTGATTTTGAACAAGGCAAAACGCTTATGGCAATACTCAATGCGTTTGTTTATCGCCGTTATTTAGATTACGGTGCATTTGAAGAACTGCGCTCATTGAAACGTCAAATCACCCAAGAATTGCAACGTAAAGATCGTATTGATAACGTCAAACTAGGGCACGGTGGGATTCGTGAAATTGAATTTATTGGTCAAGCCTTCCAACTCATACGCGGTGGCAGTGAAAAAAGTCTGCAAACTCGCGGTATCTTGGATATTTTACAGCTACTTGAAGAATTGAATCTTATCGCCGCGCAAGACGCACAACAACTTCGTGCTTCCTATTGTTTTCTTCGTCGCGTTGAAAATCGTATCCAACAATACCAAGACAAACAAACTCATGACTTACCGACGAGTGACGATGTGCGTGACGTCATGGCGTATGCGCTAAATTATCAAAACTGGGAAAGTTTTTTATTCGATTTAAATACGGTCCGTCATCAAGTTCAATCTGTATTTGATGATGTTTTCTCCGTATCAAAGCAAGATGAAATTACGCAGTTAAGCCAAGAAATTTGGCTCGGTGCGGGTGATGAAAGTCAGTTGCTTGCAAATTTAGTACAATATCATTTTAAGCATCCAGCAGAAAGTCTGCAGGCATTGATTGGATTCAAAAATACACCCACTATCCGTCGATTGAGTAATAAGGGTATCGGTGTTATCAATCGTTTAATGCCGCAAGTTATCGCCACATTGCAAAATGTTTCAAATCCAGATGAAACCCTGCATCGTTTACTGGGTTTATTTACAGCCGTAGCAGGGAGAAATGTGTATTTAGCGCTACTCGCAGAAAACCCAGTTGCGTTAGCGCAGCTCTTAACACTTTCTTCATCAAGTCCTTGGATTGGCGAGTATTTAGCGCTTTACCCTATTTTGTTTGATGAACTGATCGACGCACATTCACTTTATGAACCATTGTGCAAAGCAGATTTACTTCAGCAGCTCGATTTCACATTGCAGCGCATTGACTGTGATGATCTTGAAGCATTGATGATTGCGCTGCGTCAGTTCAAACAAGTCAATGTGCTGCGCATTGCCGCTGCAGACATTATGGGCGTCATACCGTTAATGGTGGTAAGCGATTATTTAACGTTTCTTGCTGAAACCATCGTTGAAACTGTTTTAAAGCACGCATGGAAAACACTCGTTGAAAAGCACGGATACCCACCTGAATGCAATAATGAAAACACCGGCTTTGCTATTCTAGGTTTTGGTAAATTTGGCGGCATTGAACTGGGTTATGGCTCAGATTTAGACATGGTCTTTCTGTATGATTGCGCCGACATCAATTCACTCACTAATGGTGAAAAACCGATTCCTAGCTCGCAATTCTATGTTCGTTTAGGGCAAAAAATTCGCCATATTTTAGATACAAAATTACTGGCAGGTGAATTATACGAAGTCGATATGCGTTTGCGCCCCAATGGGGATTCTGGTGGACTTGTCACACTGTTGAGTTCGTATGAACCCTATTTAACGCAGCAAGCGTGGACATGGGAGTTGCAAGCCCTTGTGCGTAGTCGCTATATTGCAGGGGACAAAAATATCCACGAAAAATTTTCCATCATTCGCCAACGCGTCTTAAGTTTGCCGCGCGAGCTTAGTGCATTGAAAACAGATGTTCACGACATGCGCAAAAAAATGCGTGAATCACTCGCTACAAAATCAGCCGATACCTTTGATTTAAAGCAAAGTGCGGGCGGCATTGTGGATATTGAATTTATCGTGCAATTTGGCGTACTATCAATGGGACATCAAGCACCCGAAAAAATGACCAAATACACGGATAATATTCGTTTAATCGATTGTTTACATGCACAAGGCTTTATTTCAAAGGAATCGAGCGATATTTTAAAAAGTGCCTATTGTGCTTATCGTGATGCAGGACACAAACGGGTTCTGCAAGGCGACAAAGCACTTGTCGCTGCAGAAAACTTCGTGCAATTGCGCGAACAAGTCACGCAAATTTGGCATACACTGTTTGATTAATCGGCAAAATGTAATTGCCGTGACCAGTCACGGTAATTAAATACTTGACCTTGCGCACGTACTTTCTCGCAATTTTGTAAATCAATGGTACTAAAAACCCATTGAGGAACATTAAATTCGCCGCTATCTAAAATGCCATTAGACGGAAAATCATAATCCACCGGTGTGTACACGCCAGCGGCGCCTACATTGACATCAACGGCCTCTGACCAAGGCGCATTACCCACTAAACATGCCTGCACAACGTAACATTGATTTTCGAGCGCACGTGCTTGGCAACCAATTTTCACGCGATGAAATCCCGCGACAGTGTCGGTGCAACTAGGCACTAAAATCAAATTTGCCCCTGCTTCCACTTGTTTGCGCGCAAGCAATGGAAATTCACTGTCATAGCAAACATTGATCGCAATACGGCCATACGCTGTATCAAAACACTTCAGCTCATTACCTGCACTAATAAACCATTGCTCATTTTCAAAACGCGTCATCATGATTTTATCTTGAAAATCACATTCCCCATTTGGCATAAATAAATAGGCACGATTACGATACATCTTTTCAGCGATACAAACGGGAAATGTTCCTGCTTGAATGTAGCATTGATATTCTTGTGCGAGCCCCTGAAATAAATTCAAAAAAGCCTCATGTAGCGTCTGCAGCGCAACTAACTGTTCACTGAGTGACGAATACACGATTTGAGGAAACAACGATGCTAACTCCATGGTGTTATATTCAGGAAAAAGCAAGATTTTTGCGCCCTGATCTGCTGCTTCTGTTACCCAGCGCTCCGTTTTTTGCTGATAATTAGCCCAAGTTTCCAAAAAACTGATGTCATATTGTGCTGTTGCGATTTTTACATTCATTTTTTCAACCAGAAAGTCATTGGCTTAGCGGTTTCATCTTGGTCATCTAAATCTTTCCAAACGTAACTGGTATGCAACTCAGGATGTTTAACATAACCTCGCTTATTCCAAAACGCATCGAGCGGCACATAATCCGCTGGTCGTCTTGGGTGATCTAAAGGTCGATCAACACAGCAAAATGTAATATGTTCAAATCCGCCAAGTTGCGCTGCATGTGCTTCGCGTTCTTCAAAAAAACGGACACCAAGCCCAAAGCCGCGATAATTTTTGTTCAATACAGATTCGCTGCAATAGAAAACGTTGCTTAAATCATAGCCATTGTCAATAAAAGGCTGTTGAATTTCTATCGTTTCGTATTGCATCGGGATTGCTGTTGACGCACCAACAACTTCCTCACCATCAAAGGCCAGTACAATCACACTTTGTTCACATTCAATATAGGTTTGCAAATACTTTTTCTCGTAATCAAGATCGCCATCATATAAATAAGGGAAATCACGAAATACGTTGATGCGAAGCCGCGCCAAATCATCAAGGTGTTGCTGAAGTGCGATACCGCTTTTACGTTCAATACGAATAATTTTAGACATAAAAATTCAATATAAATAACCAATAAAAAGCTTTTATTTTAACGCAAGTCTGCCGCTAATGCTTAATCAAAATTTACATCAAAATAAACATGAATTTCATCAGTAACTGCCAAGATTGGTTTTTACTATAATTCGTTTATACTTCAACTAGAATATCTTCTTCAATTTTTCACGTTTAGGACTCTGTTATGACAGCATCACTCTCAATTGATGATTTACTGGACGCAATTAATGAAACAGCAATCATCAGCGAAACAGATATAAACGGTAAAATTACATTCATTAACGATAAATTTTGTGATATTTCTGGTTTTGATTTAAAAGAACTTTTAGGTAAACCGCACAGCATTATCCGCTCAGAAATGCATCCTTCAGAATTTTTCAGCCAAATGTGGGAAACACTCAAACGTGAGGAAAATTGGCATGGCGACATATGTAATCGCAAAAAAAATGGTGAATTCTATTGGGTAAATAACACCATTATTCCTATATTTAGCAATAATGATGGAAAAACAATGCGCTACGTGGCGGTAGGGTTTGATATTACAGACAAGAAGCGAATTGAGCGCGAACTCCAACTTAGAAATAAAGAATTCGATTCCTTTCTTGCGACGACGAATGGTTTTTGTAAGTTGAATTTAGATGGGCATTTTCTGGATATTGGTGATTCTTTTTATACAATGACTGGCTATAGCGAAAAAGAATTGCGCAAAATGACGTTAATTGACCTGGAAGTTCTCTCGTCAGATAAAACAAAAAATATTTGGATGAAAATTCAAAAAACATCAAAAGGCGCTAAAAAGATTCTGAAATCGTTTGAAACTGATTTCAAGCATAAAGATGGTAAAATTCAACCTATTGAAATTATTGCAACCTACAACCATCCCAGCCAACACTACTTTGTACTTATGCGAGATATTAGCGAGCGCAAACACAAAGAAATAGAGCAAAACAATACCTACAAGCAGTTGCATCACTTGCAAAAGCTCGAAAGTCTAGGGCGTTTAACTGCAGGAATTGCCCACGATTTCAATAATATTTTATCGAGCGTCATTGGCTTTAATGATCTCAGTAAATTAGCCGCAGATGACCTTCCAGACGAAAATGCGCTAAAAGAAGAATTCATTTATAACGCCATGCAAATAGAAAATGCATCGAAACGTGCGGCGACATTAATCGATCAAATGCTAACGTACTGTCGACAAGAAGTGGAAACCTCCGCAACTGTATTAGATTTAAAACCCGTTTTAGAGAAAATTTATGGCATGATGCGAGGCGTAATCCCCAAAAACATCGCCATTAAAACAACGTTGTCACCTGATATTTTTATCAATTTAGATGAAACTGAACTTTATCAAATTATCGTAAATTTATTCGTCAATGCACGAGATGCGATTGAAAAACCACAAGGCGAGATTTCGCTTTCACTGAATTTAAGTAATATTGTTTCAGCTCAGCGATGCAGTGCTTGTGAAAAAGTTATTCAAGGCGACTTTGTTGAAATCGCTGTGACTGATAATGGCAGTGGCTTGAAAGCAGAAAAAATTTCTCGCATTTTTGATCCTTTTTTTACCACCAAAGAAGTCGGCAAAGGCACTGGACTTGGTTTATCGGTTGCCAGCGGGATTATCCATAAAGCCGGTGGTCATATCATCGTCAGTTCAATACTCAATCAAGGCACGACATTTCAATTACTCCTCCCTCCACAAAAAAATAGTTAATTTTCGCAAACATTACATCCTAAATTACTTGCCATTCGTGCCTTATGATACAATTGGTGCTAATTAAACTCTCATCGCCTTGTTTTCGTTTTAATCGTTAAGTGTATTCATGAAATTAAACAAACTCTCTCGTGCTATTTTACTGTGCTTATTTACTGTGCAAACCGCGCAAGCTGCGCAAGAATTTGTAGTTCATGATATTAAAATCAAAGGCTTACAGCGTATTTCTGAAGGCACTGTATACAACTATTTACCAGTGGCCGTTGGTGAAAAATTTTCACTAGACCGTACCGCACCCGCTGTTAAATCTTTATTTAAAACAGGTTTTTTCAAAGACATTTCTGTTGAACGTGAAGGCTCGACACTGATTTTTAACGTCGTTGAACGCCCCTCTATTGCAAAAATTATGTTTGAGGGAAATAAAGATTTAAGTAAAGATGATTTAACCAAAGCATTAAAGAAAATTGGTTTATCCGAAGGCAAAGTATTCGATCGTCAATTACTTGATAAAGTTGAACAAGAATTAAACCGTCAATATTTAAGCCACGGCAAATATGGTTTAACCATTAAAACCGAAGTAAGCGATTTAACGCGAAATCGTGTTGCCGTGTTAATTAAAATTTCTGAAGGTCGCGTTGCAAAAATTAAAGAAATTAACATTATTGGCAACAATGCGTTTGAGGAAACTCTTTTGCTCAAACAACTTGAACTTAATACATCCAATTTATTGTCGTTTTACACCAAAGACGATCAATATTCTAAACAAAAATTATCCGCTGATTTAGAAAAGTTACGTTCTTATTATTTAGATCGCGGTTATATCAATTTCAATATTGAATCCACGCAAGTCGCTATTACGCCAGATAAAAAAGATATTTATGTCACTATTAATGTTAAAGAAGGCGATGTTTACACGCTTGATAAAGTTAAACTGTCGGGCAATTTAGTCGTCCCGCCTGAAGAACTCATTAAACTCATGAAATTAGGTCCTGGCGAAATATTTTCACGCAAAAATGCGACTGAAACCTCTAAAGCCATGTCAGATCGTTTAGGCGATGATGGGTATGCGTTTGCCAACGTGAATATGGTGCCGGAAATAAACGAAACCAATAAAACAGTCAATATGACCTTTTTCGTTGATCCTGCAAAACGCGTTTATGTGCGCCGAATTAACATGAAAGGCAACAGCAAAACACGTGATGAAGTGCTACGTCGTGAAATGCGCCAAGTGGAAGGCAGCTGGGCATCAAGTTCAAAAATTGAGCGCTCAAAAACACGTTTAGAGCGTCTTGGCTATTTTGAAGAAGTTAATGTCGAAACGCCGCCAGTTGCAGGTACCTCAGACGAAATTGATGTCAATTACTCGGTGACAGAAAAGGCATCCGGTAATTTAATGGCGGGGATTGGATATTCACAGGTTCAAGGGATCGTCTTGAATGCCAATATTTCGCAAGACAATATTTTTGGTTCTGGAAAACGCGTGAATTTAGCCTTTAATAACAGTAGTTATATAACAAGTTATCAATTTGGATTCTATAATCCGTATTTCACTACGGATGGCGTCAGTCAAGGCTATAACTTAGGCTATACTAAGCGAAATGCTGGGCAAATCAACATTTCTAACTATAATACCACTGTGTTAAATGCCGGTATCAACTTTGGCTTACCACTCAATGAGTTTGATCAACTACGTTTTGATTTAGATGCTAAGCATACAACACTTGAAACAACCGATTACTCGTCAGATCAAATTAGAAACTTTATAGAGTGTGAATCAATCAATCCTTGCACAAAAAACGATAACACCAGTTTTAATGGTCAACAAAGAAAATACATTACATTTTCCCCTTCAATTGGTTGGACTCACGATACCTTAAATAGAGCTATTTTCCCAAATAGAGGTGGGCAGCAACGCTTATCTGCCTTAGCCACTGTTCCTGGAAGTGACTTGGAATACTACAAAATGAGTTATAAACATCAAATGTACTTTCCTTTAGCTAAAGACTTCACACTTAGAATTCAAGGTGAAGCCGCATACGGTGATGGTTATGGCAAAACTAAAGAACTGCCCTTCTTTGAAAATTATTTTGCTGGAGGAACAGGGTCTGTGCGCGGATTTAAAAACAATACTCTCGGCCCCCGTGAAACACGAGAAGTAGGTTGCGCTAATAATTCGGTAGTTTGTGGATATCAAAATTATACTATTGGTGGATCAAGTAAAGTACTTGGAAGCGCAGAAGTGTTTTTTCCTGTGCCTTTTATGGCAGAAACTAAATCTGTACGTTTAGGTACATTCTTAGATGCAGGTTCCATAAGTACCGGCCTCAATGTGGATAACATGAAGTATTCAGCAGGGTTATCTGGTGAATGGATGTCACCTTTTGGCGCATTATCTGTCAGTATCGCACAACCATTAAATGCAACTCCTCTCGTTCAAGGGTCAAAGGGTGGAACCACAACTGGTGACCAAAAACAAATTTTCCAATTTAACTTTGGGCAAAACTTCTAAAACAATTTTTAGTTTGTAGTCCTTATCAATTATAATTCAACCAATATTTTTCTTCCCAACAAAGCTCTCGGAGATTCCTATCTTTATGAAAACCAAAATTGCGTTATTTTTAGGCTTGATGTTTACAGCAAATATTTACGCTGCAGATTTAAAAGTCGGTTTTGTTAATATACCTGCTGTTTTAGAAAAAGCACCCCAAGCTGAAAAAGCCAAAAAACGTTTGGAACAAGAGTTTTCACCACGTGATAAACAACTCGTTTCGCAGCAAAAAGAAATTCAAAATATGGAAGATCGCCTAGGTAAAGATGCAGCGGTTCTGGGTGAAGCGGCGCGTGGTAATTTAGAAAAAGATATTTTAAATAAAAAACGTGATTTCAAACGCACCCAACAAGAATTCAGCGAAGATTTTAATGTTCGTCGCAATGAAGAACTAGGTAAACTCCAACGTCACATTGTTGAAGCCATTCGTGGTATTGCAAAAGATCAAGGTTTTGACTTACTTCTCACTGATGGCGTTATTTACGCAAGCGAACAAATTGACGTAACCGCGCAAGTACAACAAAAATTATCTACTATGCCAGACTGAGCGCCTTAAAAAATTCGCTCTACTCTCCTTTGTTCTCTAAAAAATAAGTGAAATTAAAATCATGTCTGTTAAGTTAGATATTCTCCAAATCCAAGCCTTTCTTCCGCATCGTTATCCTTTTTTATTGGTCGATAAAGTCGTGGCTTGTGAACCAGGCGTTAGTTTGCTCGGGGTAAAAAACGTGACATATAATGAACCGTTTTTTCAAGGGCATTTCCCACAAAAACCCGTCATGCCGGGTGTGTTGATTTTAGAAGCGATGGCGCAAACGACGGGTCTACTTGCCTCTGAAACAGCCGGCGATGAACTCAAAGGCATGATTTACTACCTCGTAGGCATTGATAAAGCAAAGTTTAAACGCCCTGTTGTTCCGGGTGATCAGTTAATGCTCGAAGCGCGTTTTGTTAAAAGTAAACGCAATGTTTGGGCTTTTGAGTGTCGCGCTGAGGTGGATGGCGAATTCGTCGCCAGTGCAGAAATTCGTTGCGCGGCAGTGGTAGAATAAGTTTTGATACACTCTACAGCCATTGTCGATTCACGCGCTGAACTTGCTGATGATGTGCAAGTCGGTGCGTACTCCATTATTGGCGCCAATGTCAAAATTGGTGCTGGTACAACTATTGGTCCACACGTTGTTATTAAGGGTCATACCTCACTAGGTCGAGATAATCATATTTATCAATTTTGTTCGATTGGTGAAGATCCTCAAGATAAAAAATACGCGAATGAAGTGACACGGCTTGAAGTGGGCGATCGCAATATGATTCGCGAATATACTTCTATGCACCGCGGTACCCAGCAAGACAATAGCCTAACCAAAATCGGCAATGATAATTTGTTCATGGCCTACACGCACGTTGCCCATGATTGCATCATTGGCAACCACGTTATAATGGCAAATGGCGCGTCACTTGCTGGTCATGTACGCTTAAATAGTCATGCCATTTTGGGCGGCTTTACACTGGTTCATCAGTTTACACAAATTGGACAATACAGTTTCTCTGCGATGGGCAGTGCGATAACGCAAGACATTCCCCCTTTTGTGATGGTAGGTGGGCGCCCAACGCGTCCTCATGGCATCAATTCCGTTGGAATGGAACGTAATGGCATTTCCGCTGAAGATATTCGTCTTATTCGCAAAGCGTACAAAATGATTTATAAAATGAATCTGCGCCTTGAAGATGCTATCGACCAAATGGAAGATTTAGCGGGTGACAGCAAAGAATTATCCGATATGGTCAATTTTCTCCGTAACGTCACGCGCGGTATTCTGCGTTAAGTTATGTCATTGATTGCGGGTGTCGATGAAGCTGGACGTGGACCTTTGGCTGGTGCTGTTTTTGCTGCGGCAGTGATTTTAGATCCTAATTCCCCCATCACGGGATTGGATGATTCAAAAAAATTAACCGCAAAAAAACGCGAGCAACTCAGCGAACAAATCAAAATACACGCCCTTAGCTGGTCTATTGCAAAGGCAAGCGTTGAGGAAATTGATGCTCTAAACATTCTGCAAGCAACGCTGCTTGCGATGCAACGAGCTGTTGAAGGTCTGCATATCTCACCTACCGAAGTGTTAATAGACGGCAATCAACTACCTAAACTTACCTATCCCGCAAGAACCATTGTGCAAGGCGATAAAACGGTTGCACAAATTAGTGCTGCATCCATTTTAGCGAAAGTGGCTCGTGATGAAATAATGGATAGTTACGCAAAACACTACCCGCAATTTTCGTTCGAAAAACATAAAGGCTACGGCACAAGGCAACATTGCCTTGAAATTGAGCAATTTGGCATTTTAGATATTCATCGCAAATCCTTTAATCCCGTAAAAACTATCTTACTTAACCAACTATGATGCGTATCGTTTTAGGCATTGAATATGATGGTAGTGGATTTTATGGTTGGCAATGGCAAACTCATCATCGCAATATTCAACAAACACTTGAAGAAGCATTGAGTAAAATTGCACAACATAAAATAACAGTGCAATGCGCCGGTCGAACCGATACGGGCGTTCATGCACTTGAACAAATTGTCCATTTTGATACTATAGCGCTACGTGATTTGCAAGCTTGGCATCGTGGAACGAATACGCATCTACCACCCGATGTTCGCGTAATTTGGGCACAAGAGGCTATTGGCGATTTTCATGCGCGTTATCGTGCTATTGCGCGGTATTATCGCTATACGATTCTCAATCGCACGACCCCGTCTGCCTTAATGCGTGGCAGATCAACATGGTGCGCACTCCCATTAGATGCACAAAAAATGTACGAAGCCGCGCAAAGTTTAGTCGGCCATCACGATTTCACCTCTTTTCGAGCGCAAGGCTGTCAATCCAAAAGTCCATGCCGACGTATGTATTTCATTGATGTAGAACGTTTTGGTGAACAAGTCATTATTGATTTATCAGCTAATGCCTTTTTGCATCACATGGTACGCAATATTGCCGGTGTCTTAATGGCAATTGGGACAGGAAAACAACCCGTTGCGTGGACACAAGAATTGCTTGAAGTTAAAAATCGTCGTTTAGGTGGCGTAACTGCGCCCCCAGATGGTTTGCATTTAGCAGGCGTTTACTACCCTAAACAATATGGCTTGATAAAAAATCCTATTTTTAATAAATTACCCACAGACGCACAGCGTTTTGATTGAGGCTTATATGAACCACTTATCTTTTTATATTCATGGCAATGCTGATGGTCATAACGAACTATTAGAAGTATTGACCAGTTTTTTAGCGTTTTTTGAAGGCGCAACTACGCATGGGTCAAATAGCGGTCCAAGTTTATTCATAGGCCTATCAGAATTAGCGAATATTCATCCGCTACTCGTTCATTTCCCAATCGCGCTTTTAAGTTTATTTGTTGTGATTGATATGCTGGGCACGGCAATGCATAAACCCACTTGGCGCCAGTTTGCAAGCAGCTTACTTTACCTAGGCACTATTTTTGCCGGATTTACGGTATGGGCGGGATTTATGGCTGCTGATACAGTACCTCACGGGCATAATGTACACGACATAATGGAACGCCACAAACAACTAGGCAACTCAATTCTTGCGTTATCAGCAGCGCTATCAGCATGGAAATTACGCAGAACTGTTGAAGGATGGGGAGTTTACAACGCCTTCACATTGGTTTTGTTAGGTGTCATAATTTTTGGCGCCGATTTAGGCGGTTTAATGGTTTATAAATACGGCGTTGCAGTGCAAGCCGTTAGCGTTTCACCTGAAGAAGCACATCATCACGAATAAATTTTTAACGAATAAAAAGCGCTTCACCAAACAAATCCAATAGAAAATGACGGTATTTTTCAGCTTTTGCGATTTGTAAATGTTCGAGCGGATTGAAGTTATCCGTCAGAATAAGGCCATCTTGCGTGTTAATGGGGAACAATCGATTCTGCAACCACGCTTGTTGGCCGTTTCGCGGAGTCAGACCATCTTCCCCCGATTTAATACCCTAATGCTAAAGCAACCATCGTTACAGAAATCAGGGATGACCAAACGTATAAACTTGTGCCGTAAAAAGGGGCAATTAATCAAGTACGTAGCAGTTCGATAACCATAACAACAGAAACACTTATAAATACCGAAATGAATAAAGCGGTTTTTATAATGGGAGATATGGGGACTGTTGGGAAATGGTATTATTTGTCATGGTGTTTTTCATCATGCGTAGTTTTTGGTAATTGATAAAGTGGAATTAAAGCCATTCGCGTATCAATTTGAGCGGATAAGGCCAAATAGGCATCACTTTTTGTCGATTCAAATGTTTGTTTAAAAACATCTTCGCTCATGTGCTCGGGTAAATCACGGGGATCGGGCATAACATCACGATAATCTTTGATTTGCGACACTAATTGCGCAAGACGATACGCATTTTCTGGCGACGACACGGCAATTTCGCCAAAACGACTACCCACCTTATCAGCAGCCAAATCCACAAAACTAAATCCACTGCCACCCGTTTTAGAATCGCGCAACTCTTTGACTTCACCTAATGCTTTAGCGACTTGGCTATTTGTTGACGCTGTTAATGTGGCTGCTCCCATAAAGTGCTGAGCTAAATCAGAACGTTTGTATAAGAATGCAGGATAAAGTGGTGGACTTTCAGCATTAACGTAATCATTAATCGCTAAAATAGCGCTCCGATTTTCTTCAATCGCCGTTTCAATCGTTGCGCTTTCATGAACTAATGCAAAAACAGGTTTTAATAAATCAGCCAATGATAAACGCCATTTTGGATCATGTTTCGATATAATCTCTACTATTTTTTGTTGATAAACAAGTCGACTTTGCTCGTTAAATTCATGATTAGGCAGTGCCGAATCATAAAATATAGTCAAATATTGATCCGCAATTTCAATACGTTCAATCGGTTTTGTGGCGAGAATAAAATAATCATTGAGGAAAGAATATCGAATCAAAGTATGAATTACTTTATCTGCAACATTTGCTGGCAATAGTAACTCACCGATTTTAAATTTGAGAATACGGGGTAGTGGCTCGCCTATTTCGTTTCCTAATCGAAAACTCATATTAAAATAAAGTGGCCACGACTTCGTAGGCAACACAACTGAAACCTTGCAACGCACTTTATGATTCACTAATTCAACATGAATAGTACTTTGCAAATATTGACTGAGCAAATAATTCCCAGCTAAATTTAAATCGGTTTGTGTGAGCGTAATTCTGGCAAGTTCAGCTGGCTTTATTTTGGTTCCTTCATACAAAATTTTACGTGCTTGGGTGATATGCTCTTGTGTCAATTTTGTGGGTGTGGGTTGATTTGTTTGAAAACTCAAACCACACGCCAAAATTAACAAACACAATAAAAAGACACTCGCCATAAAAAGTGACAAAAAGTACAGCAAACGATAAACGCTAACTCGCCACATGTATTATTTGATAGTGAGTTGCAAACCAACGGCTTTTAAATGAAAAGCTTCGTGTAATAAATCTGCATGCGAAAGTGGTGATCCATCTAACCAACCTTCAGGAAAACGCAATTTTATGCCTAATTTGTTAAACGATAATTTAAATCTGGGTATGTCATAATCTTGTCTACTTCGTTGAAGAAGTACTGCAAGCCGGAGAAGAATCGCTAATTTTTGTGCATCTTCATTCCAGGGTGCTGGTAAATCGGCAAAAATTTTAACCGGAAATTTCCGGCGATGCGCTCTCACAATACTTGCAAGCACCACTTGATCTTGCCTAGAAAATCCAGCGAAGTCACCATTTTCGATAACATACGCACTGTGCTTATGATATTGATTATGTGCGATGTCGTGACCGAGTTCATGTAAATCAGCTGCCCAATGCAAAAAATGTTGGGCTTCTTCAAAATCAGCGTGTAAATAATCTGCGGGTAGTTGTTCAAACAAATAATCTAATGTTGATTTAATTCGTAGAGCATGTGAAAAATCAACATGATAACGCTGCGCAATGCTTCGCACGGTAGCGGACCTAATATCATGATCATAAATACGCCCAACTAAATCATGAATTAAACCTTCACGTAATGCACCGTCTGAAACCGTCATTTGCGTAATTTTTAAACTTTTAAATGCCGCATAAACAATCGCAACACCACCGACAAAAACGGGTAAACGCTCAGAATCAAGTTCGGGTAAATTCAAATTATCAATGTGCGAACAGGTTCCAATATGTGCCACTAATTGCTCTAAACCCGCCAACGTAATTCCATTATTACTCCAATTGTTGGCAAGTAATACTTTATCAATAGCACGTAGACTTCCCGATGCCCCAATCGCTTCATCCCAATTTTTGCTTTGAAATTTCTGCTCAAAAGGTTCTAAGCGACATTGAGCAAGTAATACAGCTTGATCAAATAAGGCTTTGGATAATTTTCCATTTTCAAAAAAGGCATTACTTACCGACACACATCCCATCGGCAAGCTTTCTTTGTCACGCGGATCATCACCTAATCCAATAATGAATTCCGTGCTGCCACCACCAATATCCATAACAAGACGGTATTTCTGTTGACCACTTAAACTATTAGCGACGCCTTGATAAATCAATCGCGCTTCTTCAATTCCTGAAATAATATGAATGGGATGATTTAGCGCAATTTCAGCTTTTTCTAAAAATTGCGTGGCATTTTTTGCTGTACGCAGCGTACTGGTTCCAACAATACGCACACTTTCCGGTGGAAAATGTCGAATACGCTGCCCAAATCGCTCAAGACAAGCTAATGCTCGAGATTGCGTTGTTTCATCAAGGTAATTTTTTTGATCAAGTCCCGAAGCCAATCGAACCATTTCTTTCAAACGATCAACCGTTTGCAATTTACCCTTATCTAAACTGCAAACAATCATGTGAAAACTGTTTGACCCTAAGTCAACTGCAGCAACAAAACTAGGTGGTTCTTTATTCACGATACTGTCCTAATGGTTTGACACTTCAGCATTATTTGTCTATCCATAAATTATCAATTAAACGGGTTTTTCCAAGCCGCGCAGCAACTAAAATAATTAAATTGTTATCATTTCTGCTTGCAAGCATTAAGTCATCTCGACGTACCACACTAAAATAATCCACCACAAAACCGCATTCTGTCAGGATTGCAATTGACTGTTCTTGAATTTGCGTAAATGAAGTCGATGTATTGATTATCTGATTGCGTGCCATTTGAAGTATTTTATAAATCTGTGGTGCAACATCTCTTTCTTGAGGTGTCAAATAACCATTTCGCGAACTCATCGCTAAACCATCTACTTCACGAACAGTTGGTATCCCTAAAATTTCAACAGGTAAATTCAAGTCACGCGCTAAAGTTTGAATCACCAAAAATTGTTGAAAATCTTTTAATCCAAATAAAGCGCAATGGGGCGTAACAATATTCAATAATTTACACACCACCGTCGCCACACCCGAAAAATGACCTCTTCGAGATTCACCGCAAAAATAATCAGAAATTTCAGCAACCTGAATACTCGTCTTTGCCTCTGAATCATAAAGCGTTTCCACACTGGGCAAAAAAACGGCATCACAGCCTTCATCGGCAAGTTTTAAACAATCTTGTGTTTCTGTTCGCGGATAATTGGAGAAATCTTCATTCACACCGAATTGCGTAGGATTGACAAAAATACTGACAATCACTTTATCTGCACATCGCTTTGCTTCACGAACCAAGGTCAAATGCCCTTCATGCAAATTCCCCATGGTCGCAACAAAGGCAATACGCTCTCCCCTGCTACGCCAAATGTCGACACACTGACGAACTTCTGAAATGGTCTGAAAATTTTTCATTGAATAATCTATCAATCGCACATCTAAAAACTATGTGCGCTAGTTGGAAAGTCGCCTTGTTTTACAGCGTTATAATAAATCTTAAACGCACCTTCAATTGAATTCGTCTCACTGAGAAAATTCTTAGAAAAACTAGGTCGTTTTCCAGTACTGATTCCAAGCATATCGTAAACCACTAAAACCTGCCCATCACAATCTGCACCAGCACCTATGCCAATAACTGGAATATGCAACTGTTCGCTAATTTTCCGCGCCAACTCAGCTGGTACACATTCTAAAATAAGTAAACTAACACCTGCCTTTTGTAGAGCAAGTGCATCATTGATTAATTTATCGGCACTGTCGCAAGCCTTGCCTTGTACTTTATAACCACCAATCTGATGAATAAATTGTGGTAATAAACCTAAATGCCCACACACGGCAATACCTTGTTTAACTAAAAACGCCACAATATCAATTCTTGCACCTTCAAATTTAACTAATTGTGCACCACCCAATTGGATTAATTGCGCGGCTGATTGCGCAGCTAATTCGGGCGTGCTGTATGTCATAAAAGGCAAGTCTGCAATAACAAGTGCACGCTGACAACTACGCATCACGCAACGTGTGTGATAAATAATGTCATCCAGTGTGACCGGCAATGTCGTTGCGTGTCCCTGCACGACCATGCCGAGTGAATCACCTACTAAAATCACCTCAATTCCTGTTTCATCAATTAACGCAGAAAAACTGGCATCGTACGCGGTTAAACAAGTGATTTTTTCACCGCGCTGCTTCATTTCAAGCAAATTTAAATGCGTTAACGGTTTGTTCGCTAACGACGAAGAATAACTCGTATTCACTAGGCAATACGCTCCACACCATTCAAAGGACAAGCATTAACCATGTCTATTAATTTTTGATTATCAATTACCAAATTCGGTGCAATTTCAAATAAGGGATAAAGTACAAAAGCACGCTCTTTTATACCAATATGAGGCACAATTAATTCGGCCAAATGGATTTGCTTATCACCATAAAGCAATATATCAATATCCAGTGTGCGCGCTCCCCACCGTTGTGAACGCACTCGACCTTGTTCATTTTCAATCTGCTGCATTGCAGATAAGAGCGCCAATGCTTCTAACGTTGTATAAATTTCCATAACAGCATTAACGTAATCTGGTTGATCTTGCGGTCCCATTGGTGGACTGCGATATAAACTTGAAAACGAAATTTCTTCAATCGCATCCATTTCCTGAATTGCATTGCGAGCAGATTGAAGCTGCAAAATAGGCGTTTGTAAATTGGAGCCCAGTCCAAGATATGCAACTACTTTAGTCATGAGTATCTAATGAAATAGTAACAGCAGCGCTTTTCGTTTTTTTACGGTACGTTCTTGTTCGTTTAGGATTAACGGCTTTATCATTCGCCTGAGGTTGCGTCATTTTGCGTTGCGTATTTTCATTTTCTTCTTGATACGTTTCCCACCACTGGGCAACCTCAAGTGATACATCACCCGTTTGCGCTCGCAACACTAAAAAATCATACGCCGCTCGAAATCGTGGATGCGTGATTAATCGACTGGGTTTTGCGCCTACGCGTGCATTGAATTTAGGTTGAAGATTCCATACTTCACGAATAGCCATAGTCAAATGACGTGGGATAGCAATCCTTCTCACTTGTTGCGTTAGTGTTTCACTTGCCGCATCATAATAAGCATTAGATTCAGGTAACCCCTTCGCTATTTTTTCTTTCGCTCTACGAAGCATAGGCTCCCATAGTAAAGCGGCAATCAAAAAATATAATGTAACTGGTTTATTATCGGCAATACGTTGATCTGAATTTTCTAAGGCTTTAATCACCATCATTTTCGGAAAATCAGCTTCTTCATACATTAAGCTTTTATCGGTTGCTGGAAATAATACTGAAAACAGACCATATTGTCTTAATAATTCGAAAGTTTGGACACCATAGCCTGTCAAAAATAATTTTGATATTTCATCATAAAGCCTCGCAGGAGGAATACCCGCAAGTAAATGCGCGTTAGGTGCAATAGCTTCTTCGCAATCATGGTGCAATCTAAACGCTAATTTTACGGCAAAACGAACCGCACGAAGCATCCGAACGGGATCTTCTCGAAAACGCTCCCCAGCGTCACCAATTAATCGAATTAAGCCAGCCTTATGGTCTTCCATACCACCAACATAATCAATAATCGAGAAATCACGAATATTGTAATATAACGCATTGATCGTGAAATCACGACGCCATACATCTTCTTCAATTGTGCCGTAAATATTATCTTGCAGCAATCGACCGTCTTTATTTAAACGTGGCGTTTGGGTTTTATCATCACTAATGGCTTTTCGAAATGTCGCCACTTCAATGACATCACGACCATAGCAAACATGCGCTAAGCGAAAACGTTTTCCAATTAAACGACAATTAGAAAAAATACGCGCAATTTGCTCAGGTTCTGCATTAGTCACCACATCAAAGTCTTTAGGTTCACGTCCAAGCAATAAGTCGCGCACACAACCACCGACGAGATAAGAATCAAAGCCTTCTTTGCGCAAACGATATAAAACTTTTAATGCATTTTCATTAACTTGCTGACGTGACACGCAATGATCTGGACGCGCAATAACCACTGCACCAGTATGCTTTATATCAATGACATCAAAGACTTCTGACTCAGTGTTATCCAAACTTAAAATATTTTTTAGGAAGGTTAAAATGGCATTCACACTCAATTGGTTTTATTCACAATGTTGACTATATCATTGCAATTCATGCACGGTTAATCAACACTTCTTTTCTTTTACATTGCCCTTTTGAATAGGGTAAAATCATCACACTGATTTTAGCAAGTCATAAACAATAAATGTTTACTGCGCTTAAATCACTGTTTTCTACTTCTTTACATACGCAAGTATGTGTATTCAGAAATTGGAGTTTGTTATGTTTAAAAATATTATTACCAGCTTAATTGACCAACCCATTTTAACCAGTTTTTTTGTTAGCGACTTGTTAGTTTTATTATTTCACCGTCCGCCAATAATTGCATCATTGCTCATGTTTGGCGCATTGCTTGCGATGACGATGTATTTTGGCCAAAAATTGGCTTTATTCAAACTATAATATTTGCCAATGATCTATTTTACTCATTTATGATGTCGCCACCGAATTTAATACGGCGTCTTGCGGCTATTATTTATGATTTATTACTTCTCATCAGCGTACTTTTTGTCGCCACCGCGTTAATTTTACCTTTCAACGCGGGGCAGGCAATTAGCGACTCACAAATGGGTTTTTATTGGTTTTATTTACTCACTATAAGTTTTATTTTCTATGGTTGGTTTTGGACACATGGCGGCCAGACATTAGGTTTACGTGCTTGGAACATGCAAGTATTAACCATTAAAGGTGAACGTATTACATGGTTCCATGCTTTCCTGCGTTTTATTACTGCAATACTCTCTTGGTGCGCCTTGGGTCTTGGTTTTTTTTGGTCTTTTTTAGATATCGATAAGCGATGCTGGCATGATAAATTATCTAAAACCGCACTGTTTCATCAACCCAAAAAATAATTAATCATCATATTCATCGTCGTCTTCGAAATCGTCTTCATCTTCATCAAAATCGTCATCCACTTCGTTATTGTCAGTCAGTAACGTGTGCTCCTCCAAATCATCCAATTCGTCATCTTCAAAAAGTGTTTTTAAATAACGATAAAGTAATTTCGGTGATTTGGCTGGTTTATTCGCTACAATTTCTTTTTGCGCGTTACGCACCAGTTGACGCAAATGTTGACGATCTGCAAGCGGTTTTTCATTCAATAAATCCGTTAACGCGTCATCATGATGTTCACCAAGTAGTCGCTCACGCCAACTTTCCACAATATGATGCTCACGCACAGCATGACTGCTTTTATTTGTAAACTTAGCGACTTTTTCTAAAATAGGATCTATATTGTCCATTTTATAAAATTGCTGTGCGATAAATTTTAACTGACGTTTACGTGCCGCTTTATGAGGCATTTTGATAATTTCACGGATCGAGTTTTCCAGCTTTTCAGGTAGTGCTAATGCTGTAATTTGCATAGACGGCAGTGAAGCAATTTCTTCGCCTAAAGCGAGAAATACAGCTATTTCTTTTTTAATTTGCGTCTTATTGGGTCGCACTGCGTAATAAACGATATTACCTTCATCGTCATATTCGTAGTCTTCATCATATTGATCGGTATTATTTCGAATTATATATTCAGTCATTTTTAAAGGGTAAAAGTTAAACAGAAAAGGTGAAAAATCCAATGATTTTTCACCTGGTTTTTAATTAATTTCGCACGTCAAATTCAATTTTCCAGCGGCTACTATCCACGTTTGACATCGCTTGCAATTCCAATGTGCCTACTTCCGTCACAGCAGAACCTAAATGCACGGGAATGATTTCACCAGCACGACGACCTTCAGTATCGAGTACCACTTCAATTTCATTGAGCTCAGATAATTCATCGTCTTGCCAATAATCTAAGCGCGTACCAACGATGTCTTCTCTGCGCGTTGTCGATGCAAAAAATTTAAACCTTACCTGCTCACCAATGACTAAGCCAAATTCTTCATCAGGCAATTCAACTTGTGAGCCTTCTTCCATCCCAAAAGGCGCAATACACAAAGCTTGAATTTCAGGCGGCATCCCTGGGACTGCAGGCATTGCACTCTCAATACCAACGTAATAAGAAGCGGCCGTTCCACCTTTAATGCGCACACCCTTTCCTTTACGCACAAACCCATAATACGCCGCACCACGCGCCACCGCTAAATCTAAATCCACACCGGCAAGCAAACGCGCTTCTGGTGCATTTTCAACACGCAACCAATTATTTAATACATCCATCAATCGCTCAGTCAATGCCTGCGCTTTAAATACACCGCCATTGAATAGTACCGCAGTAGGATGCAAAAATGTTGCATTTTCAGGTAAATTGATTGATTCAAACTCATCTGCTGCATTTTGCTGTTTTGCTAAAAATGCAGCAAGATGACGCGTAATACCCGCGTCTTGCGCGTAAGGCAAACCTGTTGCGCGAAGACCCGTTCGCGTTTGGGCAACAGGACGCTCACTCACTGCAACTTGTGGCAAAAAGCCATCAATTAACACCCGTCTCACTTCATCGATTGTTAATTCACTACGTAAAACGCCATCGATAAGCGATGATCCTCGACTAGGTACCACAATCGGCACACTTGTCATATGACTAGAAAAAAGTTTCTCTTTTGCATCACGGCACCCATGCGTTAAAGCTTGTACTTGCCATGGTTCTAACCGTTTACCCTCTTTTTCAATTTTAGCTTTCACGGTATAGGCAAGTGCTAAATCCATATTATCACCGCCAAGCAAAATATGATTTCCCACCGCAATTCGCGTCAAATCTAGCACGCCGTCTTTTTCAGTAACGGCAATCAAAGATAAATCCGTTGTCCCACCACCGACGTCAATAACGAGAATAATATCACCCGTTTTGGCTTGTTTGCGCCATTCTCCGTGAGTTTGATCAATCCAACTATAAAGCGCTGCTTGTGGTTCCTCGAGCAAAATAGCTTGTCCTAATCCAACTGAACGCGCCGCTTCAACAGTTAATTCACGCGCAGCAGGATCAAATGACGCTGGCACCGTAATCACCACATCCTGATCACCTAATGGCGCATTAGGATGGAGACGCAACCATGCAGCACTCATGTGTTCTAAATAGGCTTGCGTCGCTTGGAAAGGCGATACACGCGCAACATCTTCTGGTGCATCAGGAGGTAAAATAGGGGATTTACAATCCACCCCTGCATGACACAACCAACTTTTTGCACTCGAAACTAAACGAATAGGCGTTTTGCTCCCTAAATTTCGCGCAATTTCTCCCACGATATACTCTGGCTTTGCATTCCACGGCAGAACAATCGAGTTTTCAGGCAATTCTGCACTGTGTGCTTGATATAAAAATGAAGGTAATTGTAATTTTTCTTCAATGACGCTTGGTGAGGTTAATTGCGATATCCCCATCACTTGCTGCATAAAATCATCGCCACCTTCGGTAATATCAGCATAAGACATAACACAATGTGTCGTACCTAAATCAATACCTACAACATATTTTCTGCCCACTGAATGGTCAATAACACTTGTTGACAAGTCATGTGTTTTTGATTCAATCGGAGACTTTGACGACGCCGAAACAGTGTCTGATTTCACAGGCGCTCTATCGGAAACACTCCCCTCATTTTTTACTGGCAAACTCTCTGCCACTTTTTGCTTAATTGGCTCCGTGGAACTTGTACCTTCTTTATTAGGCGCTGTTTCCACCGCCTTTTTTTTCATTTGCTCAAAAAAACTCATAGTTCAACCTCAGCAGGCGCAATGATATTTACATTGTAGCCTTGTACTGTACTAGGTAAACGCACATCCGTAATTTGCCAGCCTTTATGAATAACCGTACCTGTAAACGGAGGATTCCCTACAATATTACCCGTCACACGCACTTTAGCAGCGTCATATCCTTCAGATAATACAATTTTGTCGCCTTCATTTTCTCTACAAATAGACGCAAAGCTGAAATGTTCATCAAGCACTTTGTTGCAGCCTTCATGAATAACACGTGCAACCATCCCCACGTCTTCGTCACTATGCTCTGTCATATCTTCTTTAATAAAGTCAATAAAACGGGCATCGTTTTGTAACAAATAGAGTAATTGCAAAGCAGCGTCTGGACTAGCTTCTTTTAACACAATTGGCGCTGGCGCAGGCGCTTGAACGATTTTTTCAACAATTTTTTCAACTTCAACAATTCGGTCAACAGGCACTTCCACTATTTTTTCAACAATTTGAACCACTGGCTCAGCATGTACCACTTTTTCAACAATTTGAACCGCTGGTGCTGCCACTTCATTTCGACGCAATAAACTCGCCACCATCATAAACATGACAACAATTAATAATCCCGCCAAAACAGCGACTGTACCCGCTAAACAAACATGCCATAAATCGAATGTGGTTGGTTTGATTGTTAAATCAATTGCATAAGTTGTTATATCCATTTGTGTAGACCTCATTATTTATTGTTTTTAATTATTATTTTGTCGTTGAACGTGCTGCTTCATTAAACATCATATCTTGGAGAACAAGACGCGTTGTTTGCAAACGCATTTGCTTCAAGTGCCTATCGGCAATTATTTCAGGTACTTTTTCGGTAATGTAGACATCACGCATTTTCGCTAAAACTGATTCACACTGTTTAACGATAGCTTCGGTAGCTTTGCGACTTTCTTGTGTTTGATAAGGTGCTTTTTGCATTTCATCGGCTACACATTTTTTGTAGACGTATTTTGATTCTTGAATTTTTTTAATCGTCGCATCACTAATTGTTGAATTTTCCCAATCATCATTTGTACTTGGCTCGGCAAATAAAGTGACTGAAAAGAGCATTAAAGGTAATAAAAATAGTTTTTTCATAGTATTCCTGCAAGAGTGAAACAAAGTAGCATTCTAATTTTACGCGAACTAGCGAAAAATAAATAACATTTATCTAACTAGATAAGATTTGGCTTGATGAGGTAAGATACGCATCATTTTAACTTTTATCCTATCTTGTTAATGTTATGACACACTCTTTTATTTCAAGCAAACCTATTCCCGTTAACGAACGTTTAATTATGGCACTTGATTTGCCAAGCATTGAGGAGGCACAAGCACTTGTTATTGCGCTTGGCGACAGCGTTGTTTTTTATAAAGTAGGCATGGAAATTTTCATGTGCGGCGACTACTTTGGCTTTATTGAATGGCTCAAACAACAGGGTAAAAAAGTCTTTGTAGATTTAAAATTTTTTGATGTTCCTGCCACCGTGGGTCGTGCAATTGCTGCCCTTAGCCATAAAGGCGTGGATTTAGCCACTATTCACGGCAATGATGCCATTATGGAAGCCGCTGCTGCGAACAAAGGGGATTTAAAAGTACTTGCCGTCACAGCGCTCACCAGTTTAGATCGTGGGGATCTAAACGACCTAGGATTTGATTGTGATGTACGCGACCTCGTTTTATCTCGTGCTAAAAGAGCACTAGCCATTGGCTGTGACGGCATTGTTTCTTCAGGGCTTGAGGTGCAAATGTTGCGTGAAGCATTAGATCATAAACTACTCGTTATCACGCCAGGTGTTCGCCCTGTAGATAACCGCGAGGAAGACGATCAAAAACGCGTCGTCAGCGTTGAGAGCGCATTCCAAAATGGGGCTGATTATATTGTCGTG
The DNA here is from genome assembly GCA_903848905.1 of uncultured Pseudomonadota bacterium. GTDB lineage: Bacteria > Pseudomonadota > Gammaproteobacteria > Methylococcales > Methylomonadaceae > UBA10906. Next base: position 17,921 of record CAINHP010000014.1, on the reverse strand, counting down.
GGTCGCCCCATTCGTGATGCAAAAGATCCCAGAGCAATGGCGCAAACTATTCAATCCCAAATTGCTCAGCAATTTTTAGCGCACTAAACTCCATTTATGTTATTTGACCCTAATTTTACTTCGTCGTTTTTCGTTGCGCTGCTGATGGGCCTATTTAGCAGCTTACACTGCATTGGAATGTGTGGATCGATTATCGGTTCACTGACATTTAGTTTAAGTCCTGAAATTCGCCAAGATAAAAAGCGTCTATTTCCTTTTATATTAAGCTATAACGCGGGACGCATCAGTAGTTACGCGATTGCAGGTGCAACGGTTGGTTTGATTGAAGTTCTCTTCTCACTCCCACTAGGACAAGCACACGGACACCGACTTTTGCAAATTATTTCAGCACTCATTATGACAGGCGCTGGTCTATACATTGCTGGTTGGTTTCCGCGTTTTGCGTATGTTGAAAAACTAGGCCTGCATTTCTGGAAACGCATTGAGCCATTTGGCCGAAAATTAATTCCCGTCAAAAATTGTAAACATGCGTATTTATTTGGGATGGTTTGGGGATGGTTGCCTTGTGGCCTTGTGTATGCTGCGCTCGCACTCACTGCAGCAACAGGCAGCATTCTTCAAGGCGCACTTACAATGATAGCATTTGGATTAGGCACATTACCTGCTGTAATGGGTGTTGGCGTAATGATCAGCGTACTCACCCAACTTGCGGCGATGCGTCAATTCAAGCGAGTCGTGGGCATTGTTATGATTACACTTGCCTTTTTTGCAGCATTCCCTTCACTTAATCCCATGGCTATCACTAATTTACATTCGATGCACCAATAGTAAGGCGATTTTTCGATATGAGTCATTTTTCAACGATTATTGGACAATCCCCTGAATTAGAAGCGCTAATTCGTAGCGCAGAAATTGTCGCGGCAACTGATGTCACCGTTTTACTCAAAGGTGAGACAGGAACAGGTAAAGAAGTCTTTGCTCATGCGATTAAAAATGCAAGTAAACGTGCGGAAAAAGTTTTTTTAAAACTCAATTGCGCGGCATTACCAGAAAGCCTAATCGAGTCAGAATTATTTGGTCATAAAAAAGGTTCTTTTACTGGCGCAACCCATAATACGCAAGGTTTATTTAAAGCCGCAGATGGCGGAACACTTTTTTTAGACGAAATCAATTCACTCCCCCTTGCTATTCAAGCGAAACTGCTTCGTTTTTTAGACTCGGGTGAATATTTAGCGATTGGTGATATCCATATCCATAAAGTCAATGTGCGTATTATTGCCGCAACAAACTCGAATTTAACAACGCAAATTAAAAATGGTGAATTTCGTGCCGATTTATATTATCGCCTCAATGTGGTGCCATTAGAATTACCTTCACTAGCAACTCGCAATCATGACATTGAATTGCTCTCCACACACTTTTTTAAATTATTTGAAAAAGATCATGATATTAAATCCCCCAAATTAAGCAAAGCCAGTCTTAAAGTGCTAAAACAATATCATTGGCCAGGAAACATCCGTGAATTGCGTAATTTGTGCGAGCGCTTAAGTATTTTATACGCAGAAAAAACGATTGAGCCTGAAAATTTACCCAGCGAATTTCGCAGTAATATCCCTGAGGTGGAATCACAAGATTTTACACTCCCTAGTTCCGGAGTGAATTTAGAAACACTTGAAGCAAATTTAATTCTTCAGGCATTAGACAGAACACAAGGCAATCGTAGCAAATCAGCGAAATTACTCGGTATTTCGCGTGACAAACTGCTTTATCGCATGCAAAAACATGGTTTTTTTACCTCACTGTGATGCGTGCAAACGTGCTTTTTCCATGAGTTTTTTTAAATCGAAAACCGTTTTTTCTAAACCCGAAAAAACAGACTGCGCAATAATGGCATGCCCAATGTTGAGTTCCACAATTTCGGTAATGGCGCAAATATCTTGGACGTTATGAAAATGAAGTCCATGTCCTGCATTCACTTGCAAGCCTGCCGCCTGAGCATATTGTGCGGCGTGCTGAATTCGTGATAACTCTTGTAATTGCTCAGTGCGAGTAGCCGCATCAGCATAATGACCTGTATGTAATTCAATAACCGGGGCGCCCGCTGCCACAGCGGCATCAATTTGTATTTCATCCGCATCAATAAATAACGAAACGTCAATTCCCGCATCGGCTAATTGATGACATGCCGATTTTATACGCAACAAATTCTCATGCACATTAAGGCCGCCTTCTGTCGTTAATTCTTCGCGTTTTTCAGGAACAAGGCAACATGCAAACGGTTTTACGCGACGTGCAATGGCAATCATTTCATCAGTGACCGCCATTTCTAAATTGAGGCGGGTGTGAATATGGTTTTTGAGTAAATCAATATCTCGGTCTTGAATATGGCGTCGATCTTCACGCAAATGCGCGGTAATACCGTCTGCCCCTGCTTGCTCAGCAATTAAGGCTGCCTGCAAAATATCGGGGTAGCGTGTGCCACGCGCTTGACGCAATGTAGCAATGTGATCAATGTTGACGCCTAAAAGAATGGGATTCATAAAAGTTAAAGAGATAAGTTGATTAGGGGCGACTTGATTGAGGAAATCACAATCCAGCTAACGTGAAAAACCACTTTTGTGCGATATATAAGGGATATTCAAGTAGCACATTTAATATTTTTGTATAGAGCAAAATCAATAAAATAACAAAACCAAAACGCTCTAATTTATTAAATTGCCATGCCCAATAACTTGGCAGCATGCCTGATAAAACGCGACTACCATCAAGCGGAGGAATGGGCAGCATGTTGAGAATCATTAGGACTAAATTAATGGAAATGCCCGCAACGCCCGTATAGATTAGCGGCAATGCTATCGCTTCATTATCATGACCAATTGTGACGCCAAGACGTGCAATAAGTGCCCAAGCAATCGCCATAAGTAAATTCGATATTGGCCCTGCAAGTGCAACAATTGCCATGTCGTGGCGTGGTCTTTTAAAATACCGCGCATCCACAGGCACAGGCTTTGCCCAACCAAAAATAAATCCCGTTCCCGTCATCAATAGTAATCCGGGTAAAATCACTGTCCCAAACCAGTCAATGTGTTTCATAGGATTGAGTGTTAAGCGGCCTAAAATATACGCCGTGTTATCGCCATATTTTTTTGCAGCCCATCCATGTGCTACTTCATGAACCGTAATAGCAAAAACAACAGGTAAAATCCAGACTACAATTCGCTGTATCCACGTTAATTCATTCATCATCGGCTTCTTTTCCTTATTTTATTAATTTAGCATGGGTGCAAGCCCCTTACCTTGACGAACAATCACGCAATTCCCTTCTGTACAATCGATAATCGTTGTGGGCTGATATTCAATGACGCCTGCATCGATAATCAAATCGACTAGATCATCCATGCGCTCCCGTATTTCATACGGCTGTGAAAGCGCCTCCTCATCTGGGGGTAAAATGAGTGTTGTCGTAAACAGCGGCTCACCTAACTCATCGAGCAATTTTTGGGCAATGCTATTTTTGGGAATACAAATGCCAATCGTTTTTTTCTTGGGATGTTGCAATCGACGAGGAACTTCTTTCGTTGCCTCTAAAATAAACGTAAACGCATCAGGTGTGAGTGATTTAATTAAACGAAAAGCATCATTACCTATTTTACTAAAGCTCGACACTTGCGCTAAATCCTTACAAACGAGCGTAAAGTTATGTTTTTCGTCTAATTGGCGAATACGACGAATGCGCTCTAACGCCTGCTTATTATCAATTTGACAAGCAATCGCATACGCAGAGTCCGTTGGATATACAATCACGCCACCACTACGAATAGTTTCAATCGCACGATGAATTAAACGCAGCTGCGGATTTTCGGGATGAATTTCAAGATACTGAGCCATAAAGTTTTAATTTGAATCAAAAAATAAACAATACTGATTATAACGCATTTACCACGCACTTTTTAGATTGCGTTTTTTACTATCCAAAATACCACGAATTTAACTCTTTCCCCCAAAGCAATGCAAACCATCCCGCGATGGCCAAATAAGGGCCAAATGGAATAGGTGTTTCACGTTTTTGTTTATTAAGCGATATTAAAGTCATTCCAATAAAAACGCCAGCAAGAGAAGAAAGCAAAATAATCAACGATAAATATTGCCATCCCAACCATGCGCCAAGCATCGCCAATAATTTAAAATCCCCCTGCCCCATACCTTCTTTACGCGTTATCAATTTGAAAGCGTGATACACCGACCATAGAATCAAATATCCGCATGTCGCCCCAATAATACTCGCCTGGCAATCTGCAAAAATGCCGAAGAGACTCAGCAGCAATCCTAACCACAAAAACGGCAGCACCAATATATCGGGTAATAATTGATGATCTAAATCAATAAAGCTCAATGCAATTAACACCCACGTCAAAAGCAAACCCGCTAACGCTTGCTCACCAAAACCAAAGTGCCATGCCACAATCATTGAAGTGAACGCCGTCAGTAATTCAATGGTGGGGTAGCGAGCTGAAATTTTTTCATGACAATGAAAACAACGCCCACGTAGCCATAAATAACTTATTACAGGCATATTGTGTCTTTTTAAAACAGGCAATTGACAATGAATACAATGCGATGCTGGTAACGCTAAATTGAATATTTCACCCGCTTTTTTATCTTGGGGAAGTTTTAGAAATTCGATACATTCCTCGCGCCATTGCCGCTGCATTAAAATAGGTAATCGATAGATAACCACATTTAAAAAACTTCCTATCAGCAAACCTACTACACCAGCTAAAAGTGTAAATGAATACGGGGATGTATAAAATGCCCAATCGCTAAATGATATGATCAATGAATTGCTCCGCCAAGTTTGAAAACAGGTAAATACATCGCCACAATGAGTCCGCCTACTAAAATGCCCACAACGCTCATAATAACGGGTTCAATTAAACTACTTAAATTATCAATCAAATCAGTCACCTTCTCCTCATAAACATCGGCAATGTTAGAAAGCATATTATCTAACGTACCGGATTCTTCCCCAATAGCAACCATTTGCTCAACAAAATACGGAAACAAACTGGAAACGCGCATCGATATGTGCAAACGCTGCCCTGATTCAACATCTTCTCGAATTTTCAAAATAACATGACGATAAACAAGCGTACTACACGTATCTTTTGTCAGTTTCAGCGCATCCACTAACGGAACACCCGCTGTTGATAAGGTTGAGAGTGTACGAGTAAAACGTGCAATTTCCGATTGATGAATAATTTTTCCTACAATAGGCGTAGTTAATAATGTTCTATCAATCAACATGGTAACTACAGGATATGTCCGTTTAAAAAATCGTAGACCATAAAATCCGGCAACTAAAAACAAAACAACAACCCACCAAGAATGCTGCATCCATTTAGACTGTGCAATGATTAATTTTGTAAAAGGCGGTAAATCTGCGCCAAAACTTTGGAATAAATCTTCAAATACCGGCACCACCACGACAAGCAAAACTAAGGTGACAATAAAGGCTATTGTCATCACGGCAACGGGATACACTAAGGCTTTTTTAACTTTCTGCTGCATCGCTTCACTTTTTTCTTTGTATGTCGCAATTTTATCAAGCAGTGATTCCAAAACACCGGCATGTTCACCCGCTTTAATCAAATTACAAAATAAACTGTCAAAATAACTCGGATGTTTACTTAACGCATACGCCAAACTTTCGCCATTTTCCACATCATATTTGAGCGTTAAAAGTAAAAAACGCATACTTTTATTTTCATGACCACGCCCGATAATATCAATAGCTTGAACAATCGGTATACCCGCTTTCAACATAGTTGCTAACTGACGCGCAAAAATCGCAATATCGGATGATGTAATCTGTTTGTTTTTTCGCCCGAAATGAACAGACGCTTTCTTTGACAGTCTATTGGCATTAATACCTTGTTTGCGTAATTTACTTCGCGCAGCGTCTAAATCAACAGCAAAAATCTCACCCGAAATCGGCTTTAACTGATGATCTTTGCCACGCCAAACAAAAACATGTTCCTTTTGAGCCTCTTTTTTAGTCGTTGTCATGTTGTTTAATTTTCAAACGTCACACGATTAAGCTCTTCAATACTCGTCACGCCCGAACGTACTTTATTAAGTCCACTTGCGCGTAAATCATCAATCTGTTCAGCCCTAGCTTGCTCGGCAAGTTCAAGCGCATTAGCGCCTTGCAGAATCAACATACGCATTTTCTCACTTAATGGCATCACTTGATAAATTGCAACACGCCCTCTAAAACCATGGCTACACAATCCGCAACCCACGGCTTGAAATAAGCGTAAACGTTCACTTTCCTGCTCTCCAAAGCCAGCAGCTAATAATAGACTTTTAGGGTAATACACAGGCGCTTTACATGCCTCGCACAAACGACGAACTAAACGCTGCGCTACAATTAAATTAATGGCCGACACAACATTAAAAGGCGGGACCCCCATTAGCATCAAACGATTTATCGTCTGTGGCGCATCATTGGTGTGTAATGTCGATAACACTAAATGCCCTGTTTGCGCTGCTTTAATTGCAATTTCTGCTGTTTCTAAATCTCGAATTTCCCCGACCATAATCACATCAGGATCTTGTCTTAAGAAGGTTCGCAACACAGCGGCAAAATTTAAACCTATTTTAGGATTGATATTGACTTGATTAATGCCTTCAATAGTAATTTCAACAGGATCTTCGACAGTTGAAATATTTCGCTCTTGCGTATTGAGGCTATCTAAACCAGAGTAAAGTGTTACCGTTTTACCACTTCCTGTTGGACCTGTGACCAAAATCATGCCATAGGGTTTTTCAATAGCCTCTAAAAACAACGATTGCTGTAATGGTTCAAACCCTAATTTTTCGATATTCCACTGTCCATTAGCAGAATCTAAAACGCGTAACACGACTTTTTCACCAAATAATGTAGGACAGGTATTAACTCGAAAATCTATCGAACGATTTTTTTCTATAAAAATAGCAATACGCCCATCTTGCGGTAAGCGCCGCTCAGCAATATCCATTTTAGACATGACTTTAATACGAGAAATTAACTGATTTACCATTTTGAGAGGTGGCGAAATGACAGGCGTTAAAACACCATCAATACGGTAACGAATACGACACATTTTTTCATAACATTCCACATGAATATCCGAAACACCTTGTTTTATGGCATCTAATAAAAGTTTATTCACAAAGCGAACAATAGGCGCATCATCCACATTATTATTAGCAAGTACATTATTTTCTTCATCATTTAATAGCGTTACATTATCATTTTGATTTAAATCAAAAAAATCACCAAGCGATCCGCTTTTGTTTTCAATTCGCGTATGAATAAGATGATTTAATTTATCCGATTCAACTAAAATAAGCTCTGGATTTAAACGACTACTAAATCGTATTTCATCAAAACCTTGAAAATCAAACGGGTCTGAAATAGCTATAAACAGGGTGTTCCCGCGCACTTTTACGGGTAAAATACGATATTTTTGAATTAATGAATCTTCAAGAAAATCACTAAGCAAGCTTTCAAATAACAGCGAATCTAGATCAAATAAAGGCAATCCAACCGCAACTGAAATTTTTGAAGCCATAATAATCGACGGAACAATACTTTTAACCACTAAATAATCGACAAATGAGTTATTTTTATTCTGTGCATCACGATAATAATCGGCGGCACTTTGCATAGTTAGATACTGAGATTGAATGAGATCATCAATTAGATGGTTAAATTGCAAATCAGAGGTTAACGTCATAAAGTACACATTCAAAAACAAAAAAGTAGGCAAAAAAGTTTTATGATTTTATCATCAATTACTACACTGCGTTGCACAAGGCATTAAAATGACGATTATGAATATTTCAAATTATCTTGCTTGCCCTGAATGTGATTTATTACTGCGTCAAGTCATTTTTCAGAAAGGCGAAACAGCGCATTGTCCACGTTGCCAATATTTGCTACGCTGCCCCAAAAACGAAAGTATTTTGCATACATTTGTTTTATCGTTAACTGGGCTTTTCCTCTTGGTCCCTGCAAATATTTTACCTATTATGAGCATCAAGGTTCTGGGCAATACGCAAGCTGGCACTTTATGGGGTGGTGTCATCACACTATTCAATGAAGGTATGTGGGGCGTTGCAATAGTGGTGTTTTTAGCCAGTATGCTTTTTCCTATTTTAAGCATTCTTTTATCATTAATTATTAGTGCTCACTTATATTTCAATCACTACAATCCCCTTTTAAGCCTAAGCTTGCGGGTACTAAATCATATTGAAGAATGGGCCATGTTGGAAGTGTATTTAATAGGAATTATTGTCGCCAGCGTCAAACTGTCATCTATGTCAGAATTAAAATTTGGTTTAGGTTTAAACGCATTTGTGTTACTGCTTATCGTTTCAATCATGCTATCAAGCCATTTTGATAGCGCATTATTTTGGCAAAAAATTGATCAACTAAAATCTAAAAAACGACCTCTCACAGATCATAATGATTAAAAAAACAGCACTTTCACAAGGTATTATACGCTGCCACGACTGTGGACAATTAGCGCCTATATACGATGAATTCATTGCGTGCTCACGCTGTGGAAAGCAATTACATGCGCGTTTACCACAAAGCTCGCAGCGCACACTTGCCCTGCTGCTAAGTAGCTATGCACTATATATCCCAGCTAATGTATTTCCTATCATGACATACACGCGTTTTGGCGTGGGTGAACCGCATAATATTATCGGCGGTATTATTTCACTCATTCATGGCGATATGCTGCCCATTGCCTTATTAGTTTTAGTGGCTAGTATTTTAGTGCCGTTAATGAAATTATTAGGACTTAGTTTACTGCTACTTTGTGTTCACTATCGCTGGCAAGTGAAAGCTCAGCATTGGACAAAAACCTATCGAATTATTGCCTTCGTTGGCAGATGGTCGATGCTGGATATTTTTATGATTTCGATTTTGGTATCTGTAGTCAATTTAGGCGGTGTTGCACAAGTCATTGCTGGAACTGCCTCCACTGCGTTTGCTGCAGTTGTCGTATTGACCATGTTTGCTGCAAAAAGTTTTGATCCACGTTTAATTTGGGACGTTCAAGCATAAGCACATCAACAAGAATTCAAACATAAACCCTGGTTAATTTTTACAGTATTATTTTTCAGTTAAGGTTTCTGAAACACGTTGAAGAGGTCTATTATTGATTATTGAACAAACACAAGTCGCAAAGAAAAACGCAACGAAATAAAAAATATCCGTATTACGACAACAATTAAGCTGGCCGTTTTTTTAGGGTATCACCCTAATTGGACTAAATTCATTTTAGCAAGTACGGCTACTGCTAAAACAATTTCTCCCAAATTTGTTTGAGTTTGCACCGAAAGATCCTCTAAAGTGACTGCTTGCACTTGTAATACAACGTCAATTTTTTCCACCAGCTCCACTTTAGGCAAAACTTGCGTAGCATAATTAAACAGCGGATTTTTAATTAAACAACGATATTGATGTAATACTTGATTGTTTAACACAGTCACTCGAGTATTAGGTTGAATTAAGGTAGAAGGGTAATGACCAAAACTTAAAAAGGGATCAAGACGATTTGGCGCCACTTGAAATGTAGCCTTTTGCTTAGGACTAGTAGACTTTCGAAGTTTATGTAAATAGTTATAAAGCGATTGATATTGCTGATAAATAATGCGCCAGTCGAATTGAGTTTGCGCATGCTCTTTTCCCGCTTGACCCATTGTTTGTCGCAGTGTATCGTTTTCAACTAAGAGCGTTAACTTTTCAATTAATCTGTGCATAGAAATAGAAATCGTCTGACAACTTAAACCACAATAGATATCGTAACTCAATGTTCCAGCTTCATGGCCTTTTGCAAATTGTTCACCTAATGCAGGTGGTGGCATCCACGTGGGAATACGAAAACCATCCACACCATCACGTACCGTATCTTTATAGCCATTCCAATCACTGACGATAACCGGCAATCCCGCCGCCATTGCCTCAATGGGTGTAATACCAAACGTTTCCTGAATATTATCTGAAAGTGACAAAAATATATCCGCACCCGCCCAACTATGACGCGCTAATTCGGGTTCTCTTCCATCTACAAATAGGGCGCGAACATCAGGGCAAAATTGCGCAGCACCTTCAATAAAACTGGCTTTAATCGCATCATTACCAAACCATCCACATTGCAATAAGGTAATTTTCTTACCCGTTTTCAACGCTACTTCCTGCGCAGCAAGATACATCGCATGCGGATGCGCCTTCGCATGAAAAGAGAGTCTGCCAACAAACACGAGTACAATTTCATCTTTGGTAATGTTGAGTGATTTTCGCGCAAGAAGTCGCTCATCAACGGTAAAATCAAAATCACTGCAATGCACGCCTAAAGGTATCACTGGCAGCTGTGGCAGCGTAATCTGAATTGATGACCCAAAACGCCAGCGCAACGCTTCAATCTCAGCATTCAGCAAAATTTTAACCGTCTCGAGTACTGCTGTTGATGTACAAATTAGCGCATCCCAAGGCATAACAGGCGCTGTCAACAATCCTGTTATCGCATCCATTGCACGATGTGACGCGGTAGTATGCGTGACACCAACCAGCGAATACGCTTGATTCCCTGCTCGCAAACGCAATTTTGCAGCCACATCAAGCCCAGGCCCAGGAAGATACAGTGCACCAATTTGTTCTAGCAAATCTAAACGATCCGCTGGAACCCATTGCGCAGAGGCATTTGAATCTATCGAGGCCACAACTTGCTTAAAAATAGCCGCTGATTTTTGACTGGGCGTATAAGCATAAACAGCTTCCTCACCACGCCCTGCTACTGCTGCCCTTAAAAAACTATTACCAGCAGCTTGTCTACCCATTAATTTAGGCTCAGACAATAGATAAGCATCGGGTTCAAAAAGAATAGCAGCGGTATTTGACACGGTATTTCCTAAGTAAAATGTATATAATTTAAAAACAACAAATGATAATTTTAATGCGTAACGGTTAGGAGCGGTTATTTGTAATATCGTTAGAGTAAAATTGCATTTAAATAAAACGACGTTTTACTTCATTCTGCGAATTTATCGTTTTATCTAATACGATATAGACTAGAATAATACGAATTCCTAATTCTCTTCAAAACGGTGATTATCATGTCATTTAGAATTTTCAAAACCAGTAAACCTTGTTCCACAATCACCACATTGCCTGATTTAGGCATGGATGAAAAACATATTGAAGCCGATTTCAAGCGCTATTATAGTCACCGTTTAGGTCGTGATGAAAGCTGTCGCTCACCTTATTATGCATACGAGGCTCTCTCTTTAGCAATTAGCGATCGTATCGTCGAGCGCTGGAAACGCACCTATACAACCTACAAAGAAAAAGAATGTCGCCGTGCTTATTATTTATCAATGGAATTCTTAATGGGTCGCGCGTTAAGTAATGCCATGTTGAATTTGGGCATTGATGACATTGTCGCCAAAGCTATGTACGACTTAGGTCTAGATATCGAAGAACTTGTTGATAGTGAAGCGGATGCAGGTCTTGGAAATGGGGGCTTAGGACGTTTAGCTGCCTGCTTTATTGATAGCTGCGCCACTTTGCAACTACCTGTCACGGGATATGGCCTGCGTTATGAGTACGGTATGTTTACGCAAGCTATTATTGAGGGTGAGCAAGTAGAAAAGCCTGATCATTGGCTGCGTAATGGCAATGTATGGGAAATTAAACGCTCTGAATATGTTCAACGCGTAAAGTTTGGTGGTCATACCCAAACGCATATTGATGAAAAAGGTCATAAACGCGTCAACTGGGTCGACACACACGATGTTCTCGCCATTCCCTACGACACACCTATTCCAGGGTATCAAAATGGCACTGTAAATACACTTCGTTTATGGCGAGCAACAGCGACTGAAGAATTTGACTTACAAGAATTTAATGCAGGTGATTACGCTGAATCGGTTGCATCAAAAAATACAGCTGAAAATATCACCATGGTGCTCTATCCTAATGATGCCAATGAAAACGGCAAAGCACTTCGTTTAAAACAACAATATTTACTTGCCTCAGCAAGCCTTCAAGATGTTATTGCAACTTGGGTTGGGCGACATGGAAATAATTTCAAAGATTTTGCCGCAAACAACTGTTTCCAATTAAATGATACTCACCCAAGTATTTCTGTTGCTGAGCTTATGCGATTACTCATCGACATTTATGGATTGTCATGGAAAGAAGCATGGGAAATCACTAGTCATACAATGGCTTATACAAATCACACATTGCTCCCTGAGGCCCTTGAACGCTGGAGTGTCGATTTATTTAAAGAATTACTTCCTCGCTTGATGGAAATTATTTTTGAAATTAATGCCCATTTTCTCGCTCAAGTATCCGCTCGTTGGCCCGGGGAATCAGAAAGACTTTCTCGTATGTCCATTATCGAAGAAGGACATGGGCAATACGTGAGAATGGCCTACTTGGCTATTGTTGGCAGTTATTCTGTCAATGGCGTGGCTGAGCTACATTCAAAATTATTGCAACAAGGTTTATTCCGTGATTTTTATGAGCTCTGGCCGACAAAGTTTAATAATAAAACGAACGGTGTCACGCCACGACGCTGGCTTGCCGCATGTAACCCCGAATTAGCTGAGCTCATTACAGAAACCATTGGCTCGGGTTGGGTTACGGATTTATCGCAATTGCAATTACTCGCTCCTTATGCCGAAGACAAAGCATTTCGTGAGCGCTGGTATCAACTAAAACAACATGCCAAACAAAAATTAATCGACTATAAAAAAATTGAGCATGATGTTGAATTTAACGTGAATGCTATTTTTGATGTACAGGTTAAACGTATCCATGAATATAAACGCCAATTATTAAATTTACTCCACGTTATTCATTTATATGACCGCATTAAACGCGGAGACACGTCAAACTGGGTAGATCGCTGCGTCCTAATTGGCGGTAAAGCAGCGCCTGGATATTACATGGCAAAACGTATAATTAAGCTTATTAACAATGTGGGGAATGTCATTAATAATGATCCCGACGTGGGCGGTAAATTAAAACTTGTCTTTTTGCCTAATTACCGTGTATCCGCGATGGAAAAAATCTGCCCTGGCGCGGATTTGTCGGAACAAATTTCGACTGCAGGTAAAGAAGCATCCGGCACAGGCAACATGAAATTCATGATGAATGGCGCATTAACAATCGGCACGTTAGATGGGGCAAATATTGAAATTCGTGAAGAAGTTGGCGATGAAAATTTCTTTTTATTTGGTTTAACCGAAGAAGAAGTTGAGGCACTCAACAATAATTATCATCCACAATCTTATATTGATCATGATGAAGATTTACGTCGCACATTAAATTTACTGGAGTGTGGGCATTTTAATCAATTTGAACCGCATATTTTTGACGACATTATCAATTCACTCAAAAGTAGTAATGATCCGTGGAAAACACTTGCAGATTTTCGGAGTTTTGTTGATGCGCAGCGTCGCGTAGACATTGCTTATCAAGACAAAGATCGTTGGACAAAAATGAGCATTCTCAATTGCGCTGCAAGTGGTAAATTCTCTACCGATCGTACAATTACTGAATATAACGATGATATTTGGAAATTAACCCCTGTTGCTATCGATAATAACTTCTAAGTATGTTTCAAATTGTTCTCTTCGAGCCAGAAATTCCGGCAAATACGGGCAATATCATTCGTTTATGTGCCAATGCAGGGATGCAATTGCATTTAATTAAACCCCTTGGTTTTGATTTAGATGATAAAAAACTGCGGCGTGCTGGCCTAGATTACCATGAATGGGTATCGGTGCAACTACACGATTCGTATACTGATTTTTTAGAAAAAAATCAGCCACAGCGTATTTTTGCACTGACCACAAAAGGTAAAAAAAGTTATAGCAACGTCCATTTTCAAGAAGGTGATGTTTTTCTATTCGGCCCTGAAACTCGTGGTTTGCCGGCATCAATGCTTGAGAATATTGGCGAGAATTGCTTATTTCTTCCTATGCAACCAGAGAGCCGCAGCCTTAATCTTTCAAACACCGTCGCCATTGTGCTTTACGAAGCATGGCGGCAAACCGATTTTTCGGGTGCAATGCTTTAATTTATGTCTCACACGCTGGTTGAAAAAATCAAACAATGGGGTCTGGAACTCGGTTTTCAGCAAGTTGGCATTGCAGACACGCAACTCAACGATGCTGAAAACCATCTTCAACATTGGCTTGATAAAGGATTTCACGGTGAACTCGATTACATGGCAAAGCATGGCTTAAAGCGGAGTCGTCCTGGACTTCTTCATCCTAATACGCAAAGTATTATTTCGGTGCGCATGGATTATTTGCCAGAACATTCAACCGCCATGAATACAGCACTTAATTCACCTACATCTGCCTATATTTCGCGCTATGCGCTAGGTCGTGATTATCACAAACTAATGCGTCAGCGTTTACAGAAACTAGCAGATAAAATTCAAGCTGAGATTGGTGAATTTGGTTACCGCGCTTTTGTGGATAGTGCGCCTGTTTTAGAAAAAGCAATTGCACAAAAAGCCGGCCTAGGTTGGATTGGTAAACATTCTAATTTAATTAACCGCAAAGCCGGTTCATGGTTTTTTTTAGGTGAAATTTACACGGATTTAGCACTTGCGATTGATAAACCCGCAACAGCGCATTGCGGTGAATGCAACGCCTGTTTAACTATCTGCCCAACACAAGCTATTGTTGCACCTTATCAAGTGGATGCGAGACGCTGCGTCTCTTATTTAACCATCGAGTTGCATGGCGCTATTCCCGTTGAACTGCGTCCATTGATTGGCAATCGCATTTATGGCTGTGATGATTGTCAGCTGATTTGCCCTTGGAACCGTTTTGCCAATTTATCTAAAGAACCGGATTTTCATCCACGTCAGCGTTTAAATACGCAACAATTACTGGATGTATTTGCATGGAGTGAAAGTGAATTTTTAACGAAAACTGAAGGCTCTGCCATTCGTCGAATCGGATACGATCGCTGGCTGAGAAATAGTGCGGTCGCACTTGGAAATGCGCCAAAAAACACTGAAATTTTAAACGCACTTAAGGAACGCTTGACCATCGATTCCGACATGGTACGTGAACATATTCAATGGGCAATTACACAACAACTTCGATAATTTTTGCCCAATCAAACGAATCGCCCGGATCCGTTTTACGATTAGGTGCAATGTCGCTATGTCCGGTGATACGTTGTTTTGACAAATTTGGATAAGTATTCAGCAAGGCATGAATAACATTGTTTAAAACATCATATTGCGCTTGTGTGTAATCGATTGTTTCCGTTCCTTCAAGTTCAATGCCGATGGAAAAGTCATTACAGTTCTCCCGCTCTTCGTAAACTGAAACACCTGCATGCCACGCTCGTTTATGAAATGGCACATACTGAACACACGTGCCATCACGTCGAATAAGCACATGCGCGGATACTTTAAGTGTTGCAATGGCTTCAAAATACGGATGTAGCGCGGGATTGAGTCGATTACAAAATAAATCATCGATATAATTTGCGCCAAACTCATTAGGAGGCAAACTAATACAATGAATGACAATTAACGAAATATCATCTTCACTAGGGCGATCATTAAAATTTGGGGATACAATTCGTGTTACATCACTTAACCAATGGTCTTGAATCTGCATAGAATACTTTTGATTTAGAAAGCGGTAGGGTATTCTAACGCTAATTTAGATAGGTTACGCACCACATAATAATTAATTTACCTCATTTTTCACTTTCATTTTTAACAAAACAACATCATGCAAGAAATTTATCAACCGCAAGACATCGAAAAAAACGTTCAACAAGCGTGGGAAAACTCAAAAGTTTTCAACGTGACTGAAAAAGCAGGACAAGAAAAATATTATTGTTTATCGATGTTTCCCTACCCAAGTGGCAAACTACACATGGGGCACGTTCGCAACTACACCATTGGTGATGTGATTTCACGTTATCAACGCATGCTTGGCAAAAACGTCTTGCAGCCCATGGGATGGGATGCGTTTGGATTACCGGCTGAAAACGCCGCCATGCAGCACAATGTTCACCCTGCTGATTGGACATATAGCAATATTGACTATATGCGCGACCAATTAAAGCGTTTAGGTTTTGCGTATGATTGGGATCGTGAACTGGCTACGTGTGACCCTGACTATTACAAATGGGAACAATGGTTCTTCTTAAAATTACTTGATAAAGGCTTAGTTTATAAAAAAACTGCACCTGTAAATTGGTGCCCCAATGACATGACTGTACTGGCTAACGAGCAAGTAATTGACGGTTGCTGTTGGCGTTGCGACACAAAAGTACAACGCAAAGAAATTGCCCAATGGTTTTTAAAAATCACCGCTTACGGCGATGAATTATTACAATCACTCGAAACACTCGATGGGTGGCCTGAGCAAGTCAAAACCATGCAAGCCAACTGGATTGGGCGCTCTGAAGGCGTTGAAATGGATTTTTCTGTGCCAAATGAAAATCCAGTGCGTATTTATACTACTCGCCCCGACACGCTTATGGGCGTCACCTATTTAGCCGTTGCTGCTGAACATCCCATCGCGTTAAAAGCGGCTGAAAATAACGTAGATATTCGCGCATTCATTGACGATTGCAAAACGATGGAAACCTCTGAAGCAGCGATGGAAACCATGGAAAAACGCGGTATCAATTCAGGCATCACCGCACTGCATCCGATTTCACGTGAATCGGTACCTGTTTGGATTGCGAACTTCGTTTTGATGAGTTATGGCACGGGCGCTGTTATGTCAGTTCCTGCACACGATCAGCGCGATTTTGAATTTGCACGAAAATACGACATTGCCATTAAACAAGTCATTTTTGCTAAAGATAGCTTGGATGACGATTGTAGCGATAAAGCCTTTACACAAAAAGGCATATTAAAAAACTCAGGGAATTTTGATGGTTTAAGCTCAAAAGAGGCCTTTACAAAAATTGCAGAAACACTCGAAGCGCAAAACAAAGGCACTCGCAAAGTGAATTTCCGGTTGCGTGACTGGGGCGTATCGCGTCAACGCTACTGGGGAGCTCCTATTCCTGTAATTTACTGCGATGATTGTGGCACGGTACCTGTTCCTGAAAGCGATTTACCCGTTCAACTGCCACGTGATGTAGTACTTGATGGTTCACAATCCCCTCTCGTTGCACATCCCACATTCTCACACGTTGATTGCCCCAAATGCGGCAAAGCAGCACAACGCGAAACGGATACGTTTGACACATTCATGGAATCATCATGGTATTTCGCGCGTTTTGCGAGTAATAAAGCGAATTCAATGCTTGATGAAAGTGCCAAATATTGGCTACCCGTTGATTACTATATTGGGGGAATTGAACACGCCATTTTACATTTGTTATATGCGCGTTTTTACACTAAATTATTGCGTGATGAAGGCCTTGTAGCTTGTGATGAACCATTTAAAAAATTACTCACTCAAGGCATGGTACTCATGGATGGCAGTAAAATGTCAAAATCCAAAGGCAATACCGTTGATCCTCAAGCATTAATTGAAAAATACGGCGCGGATACTGTACGTTTATTTATTATGTTTGCAGCGCCACCTGAGCAATCACTTGAATGGTCTGCAGACGGCGTAGAAGGGGCATCACGCTTTTTGAAACGCTTATGGCGTCAAGTGTATTTGCATACGCAACAACTTCAAGGTACACGCTATAAAATTCAGGGTGAATTGTCAAAAGAACAACAATCTGTCCGTCGTTTTCTCCATCAAACGATTCAAAAAGTCACTCATGATATGGGTGTCAGAACAATTTTCAATACTGCGATTGCCGCAAATATGGAATTGCTTAATACATTAGCAAAATTTAC
>CAINHP010000013.1 GCA_903848905.1 uncultured Pseudomonadota bacterium | reverse complement strand
GTCACCTTCAAGCGCTGTTGACATAATACTCGACATCGCTTGATTCCATGTTGGCGTTATTTCATCATTCACTGCAATGATTTCATCGCCTTCGGAAAATCCCGCCTCTTGTGCAAGTGATTGAGGCGTAGAAGTGCCTAAAATAGGTTTAATTCCTATTTCACCGATAACAAGCACACTCCAAAATAGTACAACGGCTAAAACGAGATTAAATATAGGTCCCGCTGCAACAACTGCGGTTCTCGCTAGTAGCGGTTTTCGATTAAACGCCATTGGCAAATCTTCGGGTGTGACTTCACCTTCGCGCTCATCGACCATTTTGACATAGCCGCCTAATGGTATCAGCGATAATACATATTCAGTGGTGTTTGGATTTTTTTGATAGCGCCATAGTACATGACCAAAACCAATTGAAAAACGCAGCACTTTCACGCCAACACGTCGTGCGACCCAAAAATGTCCAAATTCATGCACGGCAACTAAAACGCCAATAGAAATTACGAAATAAAATACCGTGTGGATGATGTTCATGTGATTTTTAATGTTTCAATGATTTTCTGTGAAATATCGCGAGCCTTATGGTCTGCAGTCAATACTTTCTCTAAGCTATCAGCAGCGGTCACGTCAATGGCTTGCATCGTTTTTTCGATAACAACGGGAATATCGGTGAAACGTATTTTTTCATTTAAAAATGCATCAACCGCAATCTCATTTGCTGCATTGAGAACCGTTGGATGAGTACCACCTGCTTCAATGGCTTCATACGCAAGGCGCAAACAAGGAAATCTTGCTAAGTCTGCAGGCTCAAAATCCATGTGTTTCACAGCAAAAATATCGAGTGGTTCAGCGCCCGACTCAAAACGTTCAGGAAAGGCGAGGGCGTGCGCAATAGGAATGCGCATATCGGGGCATCCCATTTGAGCAAGAACCGTTCCATCCACGTAATCAACCATCGAGTGAATGACGCTTTGCGGATGAATAACGACTTGAATTTGCGCAGGTTTTACATTGAAAAGCAGGCATGCCTCGATCATTTCAAGGCCTTTATTCATCATCGTTGCCGAATCGACGGAGATTTTTTTGCCCATATCCCAGTTCGGATGGGCAACTGCTTGCGCAGGCGTCACATCTTTTAAGTTTTCAATGGGCATTGTGCGGAACGGACCGCCTGATGCAGTCAGCAAAATTCGACGCACGCCTTTTGCAGATACACCCGTTTGATAATCTGCTGGCATACATTGAAAAATGGCATTATGTTCGCTATCAATGGGAAGTAATGTTGCCCCTGCGTGTTTTACCGCGTCCATGAAAATATCGCCCGACATAACGAGAGCTTCTTTATTGGCGAGTAACACTTCTTTGCCTGCTTTCGCCGCCGCAAGTGTAGGTAACAATCCTGCTGCACCAACAATTGCTGCCATAACAGAATGAACATTATCCAATGTTGCAACGTCTTGCAGTGCTTTTTCGCCGGATAATACACGTAAATTAGACAGAGGCGATTGTTCAATTTTTGCTTTAAACAATACCGCTGATGTTTCATCTACGATAACAACCACTTCAGGTGAATGTGCTAAACATTGTTCGTATAATGTATCAATGTTTTTGTTGGCTGTTAGCGCAACGACATAGTATAAATCCTTATGGCGAGCTACAACATCAAGTGTACTCACACCAATAGAGCCTGTTGCACCTAAAATGCAAATACCTTTCATGAAAAGAGCCCAACAGATTCTAAATAAATACCTGCATAAAAAAGTGGGATGCCAGCACATAAACTGTCAATGCGATCCAAAATACCGCCGTGACCAGGTAGCAAAGAACCACTATCTTTAGCATCAGCGCGACGTTTTACGACGCTGAAAAATAAATCTCCATAAATAGACATTAAAACAGTTAAGACTGAAAGTAGCGCAAAGTCAGCAATAATCATAGGTTCTTTAAATCCCATAATTAAACTAATGAGTGCTGCACAAACTATTGCACTTCCTAATGCGCCATACATGCCTTGTACAGTTTTTCCTGGGCTAATTTCAGGTGAAAGTTGAATGATGCCCCATTTTTTCCCAACAAAATACGCTGCAATATCTGCAACCCAAATGAGTACAAGAAAATACATGGTCATTTCTTCACCAAAAAATGTCCGTAGACGAGACAAAAACATCCAGCTCATGAGTAGCACAAACCAACCAATAAAGCTTTGTTTAAAAGAACTTAATGGTAAAGATAAAGCGTCTTGTGGTGAATTACGAATCACCATCATAGTTAAAAACCAGAAAAGTACGGCTGGAAGCGCAACCCATTCTAAAAGCCCCGATTGATTGCGAATATCATCCATTTGGAATTTATATCTATCGGCTAGAAAATCAAGTGCGTGCGCGGCACCTTCGAGCAAATAGGTCCATGAATGAATAAATACCATTCCGCCAATAAGACTTGCGAAAAATAATCCGCGCTTTGTGGGGTTGCTGACTTTCGTGAGATTTAACCATTCATTAGCACCCAGCAAGGTGACAACAGCAATAACGAGTGAGAAATATATCGAAGGAAGTTCAAACACCGCTAAAACCACCAACGTGGCGAGTAATGTTGCGGTAATAATACGTTGTTTTAACATAATTTTATTTTTTTGAAAAAGGTTTAGGGGTTGGCAAAGGCAGCAATTTGATCACCAGTATGCCCAAAACGCCGTTGTCGACCTTGGAAACTGGTAATGGCTTCTTGTAGCGCAATGTCATTAAAGTCTGGCCAAAGAATAGGTGTGAAATAGAGTTCGGTGTAGGCAAGGTGCCATAGCATAAAGTTACTCACACGCTGTTCACCACCTGTGCGAATAAATAAATCCGGTTCAGGTAAATTGGCTAGTGAGAGATGTTGATTTAAAACGTTTTCATTAATAGCGTGAGAGTTTAATTCACCAGAGACCACGCGTCGTGAGATTTGTTGGCATGCTTGTGTTAAATCCCAACGTCCACCGTAATTGACCGCAATGACAAGTGTTAAGGCGGTGTTGTTTTTTGTTTTAGTTTCGCCTTCACGCATTTTTTTTTGTAACGCAGTATCAAATGCACTGCAATCACCAATAAAACGTAAGCGAATATTATTTTTATGTAATTTTTCGATTTCGTTTTGTAGTGTAGTCAAAAATAATCGCATTAGCAGTGAAACTTCCGCTTCAGGTCTACGCCAATTTTCACTGCTAAATGCAAATAAACTCAGAACGTCAATATGCGGATCAGCAGCGCAAAATTCGACAATTTTGCGCACCGCTTTTACGCCTGCGTTATGACCAACCGCACGCGGCAGCAGACGTTGTTGCGCCCACCGTCCATTGCCATCCATTATAATGGCAATGTGTTTGGGGGTTGCTAGATGTAATCGATCAACAGACATATCATTAATTACATGGATAATAAATCAGCTTCTTTTATTTCTAAAAGCTTTTCTACTTCTTTAATGTATTGATCGGTTAATTTTTGAATTTTTTCTTCTGAAGTTTTTGCATCATCTTCAGAGCATTGTTTGTCTTTTAACAAGTTTTTCACTGACGTGTTGGCGTCACGACGAATGTTTCGAATGGCGATGCGACCTTCTTCAGCTGCATTTTTGACGATTTTGACCAAACTGCGACGACGCTCTTCGGTGAGCATCGGGAGCGGAATACGAATAGTCATACCGTTTGTCATCGGATTTAAGCCTAAGTCCGATTTTAAAATCGCTTTTTCAATAGCTTGTACCATTCCTTTTTCCCAAGGCGTGATACTTAAAGTGCGTGCATCTTCGACCACAACATTGGCCACTTGTGAAACGGTAGAATCCGTTCCGTAATAAGACACCATGACTTGATCAAGCAAACTTGGGTGTGCGCGACCAGTACGAATTTTAGAAAACTCTTGTTTTAGAGCTTCAATGCTTTTTCCCATGCGAGTAGACGCATCTTGTTGAATATCGCTAATCATTTAATTTTGTCCTCGTTCAATAAGTGAACCTATATCATGTCCTGTCATGAGTTTCATTATTGCACCTTGCTCAAAAACGTTCATCACGCGCATAGGCACATTATTATCACGACATAAAACCAGTGCGGTAGTATCCATGACATTTAAACGTTGATCTAGGGCCTCGTCGTAGGTGAGACGGGAATAAAACTTTGCATTTGGATCTTTTTGTGGGTCAGCAGAATAGACGCCTTCAACCTTTGTGGCTTTAATCATCAATTGGGCATTGATTTCAATAGCACGTAGACTGGCGGCAGAATCAGTGGTAAAAAATGGGTTGCCTGTGCCCGCTGCAAATATGACAACACGTCCTTTTTCTAGATGGCGTACCGCTCGACGGCGAATATAATCTTCGCAGACTTGATTTATTTTGATTGCAGACATTACGCGAACAGGTTGTCCTAAATGCTCAAGTGCATCCTGCATGGCAAGTGCGTTAATCACAGTGGCCAGCATGCCCATTTGATCACCTGTGACGCGATTTAAACCCTCACCGGCAGTTTGTGCGCCACGAACAATATTGCCACCACCAATGACGAGGCCAACTTCAATACCCGCATCACATAATTCTTTGATTTCAGTGGCGAGACGTTTCACAATAGTTGCGTCAATACTGCTACCACTCGATGAATTCATTAACGCTTCACCGCTTAACTTTAATAAAATTCTTTTGCAAATTAGATTAGTCATGATTTCTCTGGTGAAAGGTTGGGTTGCAGAGGTAATTTTAATAATTACCTCTGCATAGGGTACATTATTTCATTGAATTAACTTGCGCCATGACTTCTTCAGCAAAGTTTTCTTCTTTTTTCTCAATGCCTTCGCCAACTTCAAAACGGCTAAAACGAATCACTTTATTGCCTTTAGAATCGGCTAATTTTCCAACGGTGATTTTGTCATCTTTAATAAATGCTTGACCGTTTAGCGTGACTTCCGCGAGGAACTTACTAATACGACCTTCCACCATTTTAGCGATGATGTCAGCGGGTTTTCCGCTTTCAGCTGCTTGTGCGGTGAAAATTTCTTTTTCTTTTTCGATGAGATCAGCAGAGACTTGATCTTCTGATACGCAGGTAGGTTTTGACGCGGCGATGTGCATGGCAACATCTTTACCTAATTCAGCATCGTTTGCCGCTAATTCAACGATAACACCAATTTTGGTGCCATGTAAGTAACATGCGGTGCCGCCATTCGTTTTGTATTTTTCAAAACGACGAATAACGATGTTTTCACCTAATTTTGAAATTAAGCCACGACGAATTTCATCAACGGTAATGCCGTCTTCTAAAGGCATAGCAAGTAATTGCTCTTCATTTTCGATGCCGTCATTGTTTAATAATGCGTGGGCAACACTGTTTACAAATCCAACAAAATCTTCCGCTTTTGCAACGAAATCAGTTTGGCAATTGACGTCAACAATGGCAACGTTTTTGCCGCAATCACTCACTTTTACACCAATAATCCCTTCTGCTGCGATTGTATTTGATTTTTTATCTGCTTTTGCAAGACCTGCTTTGCGCATGTTTTCAATTGCTAATTCCATGTCGCCTTGCGCGTCAACTAATGCTCTTTTGCATTCCATCATGCCTGAGCCAGTGCGTTCGCGTAATTCTTTCACCATTGATGCATTAATTTCTATAGTCATTTTTCTCTCTCGATTGCTGCTATTTACTGTAAAAACGCCCCCAAAAGGAGGCGTTCTTGTTTTACTTTATCTTTTCAGTTTTCCTAAGGGAAATGCTGAGTAGGATTTTATTTAACGTTTGCGGCTTCTTCAACAAAATCGTCATCGGATTTTTTAGCAGAAAAATCGAGTACGGCAGTTTTTGCTTCTAATACCGCAGCGGCTGCGCTTTCGCAATATAATTTAATAGCGCGAATTGAGTCGTCGTTACCTGGAATAACGTAATCGATTTCATCAGGTGAGTTGTTTGAATCCACGATTCCAACAACAGGGATACCTAATTTTTTCGCTTCGCTAATCGCATTTTTTTCATAGCCAACATCTAAAACAAAAATAACATCAGGAATGCCTTTCATGTCTTTA
Organism: uncultured Pseudomonadota bacterium; assembly: GCA_903848905.1. Classification (GTDB taxonomy): domain Bacteria; phylum Pseudomonadota; class Gammaproteobacteria; order Methylococcales; family Methylomonadaceae; genus UBA10906. The sequence continues at coordinate 1,811 of CAINHP010000013.1, read as the reverse complement.
ATGCCGCCCAAACTGCGGTCTAATTTTTCCAACTCACGTTCCATACCAAGCGCTTCTTTTTTGCCAAAACGTTGGTAGAGTGTGCCATCTTCTTTCATTGCTTCAAGTTCTTTCAAACGAGCAATCGATTTTTTGATAGTTTTGAAATTTGTTAACATACCACCTAGCCAGCGGTGATTAACGTAGGGCATGCCGCATAATGCAGCTTGCTCTGCGACCACTTTACGGGCTGCTTTTTTGGTGCCAACAAATAAAATAGTGCCTTTGTTTGCGGCCATTTGACCTAAATAGTTCATTGCGTCATTGAACAAAGGAAGCGTTTTATCCAAATCGATGATGTGGATTTTGCTTCTTGCGCCGAAAAGGTAGTTAGCCATTTTGGGGTTCCAATAACGTGTTTGGTGACCAAAATGTACGCCCGATTCGAGCATTTGACGCATAGTTACAGCTGCCATTTATTTCTCCTAAATTGATTGGGACCGGCTGTCCCATTGGGTTACGCCACCGTTTACCCCGTTTAAAAAACCTATGATAAATAACAAGGCACCCTTTTAAACGTGACGATAAACGTGAGGATTATCATTAAAATGAATGACGATTTATATCATGATTCGCTTTTTACAACAAGGTGGCTCTGTTAGAATTCTCTTTTCGGCGTTGCATGTGTTAATAGTGAAAAATAGTATTTCGTGATTTTTTGCACCAAACACAGATCATTTCGTCGCTTTTCCACATCTTAAACATTTGAAAAATTTATGAGTATTATTATCAAAACCCCTGCTGAAATTGAAAAAATGCGCGTTTCAGGTCGTCTTGCCGCGGATGTCCTAGATATGATTGCGCCTTACGTGGTTGCAGGCGTTACCACGAATTACCTCAATGACCTTTGTCATCATTTTATCGTGGATGTTCAAGATGCGATTCCTTCACCACTCAATTATCGTGGTTTTCCAAAATCTATTTGTACCTCAATTAATCATCAAGTTTGTCACGGCATTCCTAGTGAGAAAAAGCTGAAATCAGGTGATATTATTAATATCGATATCACTGTTTTAAAAGACGGATATCATGGTGATACCAGCATGATGTTTTGCGTCGGTGATGTAGCACCTCATGCGCAGCGACTTTGTCAAATTACACAAGAAGCATTGTTTCTAGGCATTAATCAAATCAAAGCAGGTGCCACACTCGGTGATATTGGTGAAGCGATTCAACTCCATGCTGAAGGTAATCGTTACTCGGTTGTGCGTAATTTTTGTGGGCATGGCATTGGTAAAGATTTTCATGAAGAGCCGCAAGTTTTGCATTACGGTAATGCAGGTGAGGGACTTGTGCTTGAAGCTGGAATGATCATTACTGTTGAGCCGATGATAAATCTGGGCAAATACGCCACCAAATCACTGGGTGATGGCTGGACAGAAGTGACAAAAGATCACAGTTTATCTGCGCAATATGAGCATACCGTACTCGTCACAGAAACGGGTTATGAAATCCTTACACTACGCCAATCAGAGCGCTAATTTTTTATGACAACTAAACTCGATATCGCTTTATTTGAGCAAGAAAATGTATTGCGTACGTTTAAAAATTTAATCAAAGCAAAAGATATTGAGTTGCGTGAAAAATTTAATCCACAGCAATCTGTTACTAAACTGTTGCGCGAAAAATCAGATTTTATTGATAGTGTTCTGCATTGTTGTTGGCAACATTTTTTGGGTGAACAGGCAAAAATGATGGCACTTTGTGCCGTCGGTGGTTATGGCCGACAAGAAATGTTCCCCTATTCAGATATTGATATTTTAGTAGTTTTG
>CAINHP010000012.1 GCA_903848905.1 uncultured Pseudomonadota bacterium | reverse complement strand
GATTCCAAATAAAGGAAAAGTACTCACAGCCGTATCAAATTTTTGGTTTGAAAAAATGCGTGATGTGATTCCCAATCATTTAACCGGTATTTCACCTGAAAGTATCTTCACAAGTCCTGAGGAATGTGCGCAAGTTAGCGGACGCGCTATTGTCGTCAAAAAACTCAAGCCCTTACCCGTTGAAGCGATTGTACGTGGTTATTTAATTGGGTCAGGTTGGAAAGATTATCAAAAAACAGGGCACGTTTGCGGCATTGAATTACCAACCGGTTTACAGCAAGCCGCGCAATTGCCTGAACCGATTTTCACGCCTTCAACAAAAGCGGCTGTCGGCGATCATGACGAAAATGTATCATTTGAAAAAATTGTGGAATTACTTGGCGAAGCGTTAGCCAATCAAGTACGCGAGGTGAGCTTACAACTGTATAAAGAAGCCTCTCTTTATGCACAGCAACGCGGCATTATCATTGCAGATACCAAATTTGAATTTGGTTTAGACAACGAGGGTGTATTGCACTTAATTGATGAAATTTTAACGCCAGATTCATCACGTTTTTGGGCGGCAGATGATTATCATGTAGGCAGTAATCCGCCTAGTTTTGATAAACAATATGTACGCGATTATCTCGAAACGCTTGATTGGGATAAAACAGCACCTGCTCCAAAATTGCCTGCAGAAGTGGCTGAGCAATGCGCGAAAAAATACCATGAAGCACAAGTGCGTTTAACACAATAATCAAATGTCACTATTCAATCGACATATTTTACTAGGCGTCACGGGCGGTATTGCGGCTTATAAAGCGCTCGAATTGGTTCGACTTTTGAAAAAAGAAGGGGCGCAAGTACGCGTGGTGATGACAAAAGCCGCCTGCGAATTTATTGCGCCTTTGTCGTTTCAAGCGCTTTCTGGACACAGCGTACATATTGAGTTACTTGATGTTGATGCTGAAAATGCGATGGGGCATATCGAACTCGCACGCTGGGCAGATATTTTTATCATCGCTCCAGCAAGCGCAAATACGCTGTCAAAATTTTCTCACGGTAGCGCGGATAATTTACTTTCAACGCTTTATTTGGCAGCAAATTGCCCCGTATACATTGCGCCAGCCATGAATCATGTCATGTGGAATCATGTCGCTACGCAAACCAATATTCAAATAGTGCAATCACACGGCATACGTTTGATTTCCCCAGAAGCAGGAGAGCAAGCTTGTGGGGAAATTGGCGTTGGACGCATGGCGGAGCCTCAAACCATTTGTACCCGTATCCTTGCGGACCTTACCCAACAGCCGCAAGTGTTAGCAGGCGTGAATATTATCATTACCGCTGGCGCAACACGGGAACCCCTTGATGCGGTGCGTTATATTACCAATCGTAGTTCGGGAAAAATGGGCTACGCGATTGCCTGTGCCGCGCAATTAGCCGGCGCAAACGTCACGTTAATTAGTGGCATCACGGCACTTTCACCACCTAAAAATTGCCGATTTATTCAAACCGAAACGGCGCAAGCCATGCACAATGCCGTTTTTGAAAATATCAATCCATGCGATATTTTTATTGGTGCTGCGGCTGTCGCGGATTATCGTCCTATAGAGGTTGCGCAAAAAAAGATTAAAAAGAAAGACGATACGCTCACGCTCACCTTCCAAAAAAATGCAGATATTCTCGCTGATGTTGCTTCGACTAAAAATCCACCATTTACCGTCGGATTTGCAGCGGAAACACATGACCTTGAGCATTATGCACGCGATAAATTAGTTCGTAAAAAACTCGATATGATTGCCGCTAATTGGGTCGGTGGTGAGCGTGGAGGATTTGAATCCTGCGAAAATGCACTTGATATTTTTTGGCAAGATGGTCACAAATCACTTCCCATGACTGGCAAAGAAACATTAGCAACGCAACTTATTTCACTTATCGCAGAGCGATTTCATCTTAAAATAAAGCCGATTTAACGACGGCTTTCTGCTGCTCTACATGCACACGGAAATTACCGACGGCAGGGGCGGCAGAGGCCTCTCTCCCTGCGTAAACCACACTAATTTTTTCTGGCATGCATTCGATAAAGTGATGACTGCTATTATACCAAGCCCCTTGATTTTTGGGTTCTTCTTGGCACCAAACAAACTCTTTCAAATTTGGATAACGCGCGATTTCTGCTTTGAATAAACTTTCCGGAAAAGGATATAACTGCTCAATTCGCGCAATGGCAACATGAGGTAAATTGGCTTCTCGTCGCGCTTCGAGTAAATCATAATAGACCTTGCCAGCACAAAGTACTAAACGCGTTACGGCATTGTCGTCTAGTTCATTTTCACCCAAAATCGGATGAAATTGCCCTTGCGTTAATTCTTCCAAGGTCGATACTGCCAATTTATGGCGAAGTAAACTTTTTGGCGCCATGACAATCAATGGTTTGCGATATTGCCGAATCATTTGACGACGCAGCAGATGAAAAATTTGCGCTGGCGTGGTTGGACTGCACACTTGAATATTTTGCTCAGCACATAACTGTAAATAACGCTCAAGACGCGCTGAAGAATGTTCTGGCCCCTGCCCTTCAAAACCGTGCGGCAACAGCATAACAAGCCCACACATCCGCCCCCATTTGGTTTCACCCGAGCTAATAAATTGGTCAATGAGCACTTGCGCGCCATTGGCAAAATCACCAAATTGCGCTTCCCAAATCACCAGCGTATTGGGCATAGTCGTGCTATAGCCGTATTCAAACCCTAAAACACCCGCTTCAGATAAAAGTGAATCAAAAATTTGCGCATCGCCTTGCTCATTTTGAAGATATTGAAGTGGGATATAACTGTAATTCTCACGTTGATTATGCAAAATGGCATGACGATGTACAAAAGTACCGCGTCCCACATCTTGACCGGTTAAGCGAACATTAAAGTTTTCAAGTAGTAGCGTGGCATACGCCATATTTTCAGCAAACCCCCAATCAATAGGCTGCTTTTGCATCATCATCTCTGCGCGATTTTCCATCACTTTCGCTACGCGCGGATGTAATTCAAAATTATTGGGAAGATCGAGTAATCGCTGAGTGCAATACACTAATGTTTCTTTTTGAACAGAGGTATCGCAAGGAACAGTCCAAGGCACATCTAAAAATGCCAGCCACTGAGCACTATAAGAATATTTTACTTGCGATACAGGGCGCGACATAATTTCGCCTGCCGCTAAACGCACTTGATAATCATCCACAAAATAGTGCACTGTTTTTGCATCAATAATGCCCTCGGCAATAAGCTGCTCTGCATAAAGCTCGCGGGTTGTTTGACGTTGGCGAATTTTTTTATACATCAGTGGCTGCGTCATGGCGGGCTCATCGGCTTCATTGTGCCCAAGTCGACGGTAACATATTAAATCAATCACCACGTCCCGATTAAATGCCATGCGAAAATCAAGCGCGAGCTGCGTGACAAATAACACTGCTTCAGGATCATCACCGTTTACATGAAAAACGGGCGCTTGAATCATGGTAGCCACATCAGTGCAATAGAGCGTTGAGCGACTATCGAGTGGGTTACTGGTGGTAAATCCAATTTGATTATTGATGACAATATGTACTGTTCCGCCGGTATAAAAACCGCGTGTTTGTGACATATTGAGCGTTTCCATAATAATTCCCTGCCCTGAAAATGCGGCATCACCATGAATTAAAATTGGAATCACTTGATTGATACCATTTTTACCCGCGCGATCTTGTCGTGCTTTCACCGAACCTTCAACCACTGGATTGATAATCTCCAAATGTGATGGATTGAATGCTAAGGTAATATGAACGCTACCACCGGGTGTTTGGACGTCTGAGGAGAATCCCATGTGATATTTCACGTCACCGCTGCGCATGCCGGTTAATAGTTCGGACGTCCCCGCAAATTCGTTAAATAAAACCGTCGGATTTTTACCAAAAATATTCACCAGTACATTCAATCGACCTCGATGCGCCATGCCAATCACAATTTCTTTCGCGCCTTTTTCACCTAAGCCTTGAATTAAATCATCTAAAATAGGAATAAGCGATTCACCGCCTTCAAGTGAAAAGCGTTTTTGTCCTACAAATCGAGAATGCAAATGCAATTCTATACCTTCAGCGGCCACTAATTGTTTGAGTGTAAAAACCTTTTTCTCATCACTAATTTCAAATCCAGCAATATTTGCGGGCAGTAATGGACGCAACGACTGCTCTTCAAGTCGCTTAATAATCCAGCAACGTGTAGTTGTGTCGACAATGTGCATGAATTCAGCACCTACACTGCCGCAATAAATTCGCTCTAAATTGGTAATAATGTCGTGCAATGGGAGCGGATTTCGACTTTGGAGCATCCCTGTATCAAACAGCGTGTCCATATCAAGCACCGATAAACCATAATAATGCGGATCTAAATCCAGCGGTGCTGTTGTATTTCTTCCTAGTGGATTATTTCGTGCAATCTGATGAGCACGAACACGATAATGATTGATTAAACGCGCAACAGCCGATTGTTTTTGTACGCTTTCTTGCGTAAATACTTGCAATTTAGCAAGGCGACCTTGCGATTTTTGCGCAAGCTGCGCGAATCGTTCAATAATAGGACTGTGTGCTATTTCATAATCAGCTGCTTCGTGCATTTGCGAAAACTTATCGCGCCAACTCGACTCAACTAACTCAGGATTTTCCAAAAAAATTTCGTAGAGTTCTTCAATGAAGCTCGCATTACTGCCATATAAGCTTGACGAATCTTGAAAAAAATCCCGTAAATTCTGCATACACTCATCCGGTTTTTGTGAAATTGTGAAAGGGATATATTGTACTCGATTGCGTATCACTCAACACACAACGCATCGCACTTTCTGGTAAACTTATCTTAATAGTAGCCATCTATTCGGCACTTTCCTCTTATTCTAAACTCGTTAGTTATCATGCAAATTCATTTAAAAACCTTAGGTTGTCGCCTAAACGAAGCTGAACTCGAAACGTGGGCTCACGCTTTTCAAGCACAAGGTCACAGCATTACTCAAAAAATTTCCATGGCACAACTGGTGGTGATTAACTCCTGCGCAGTGACGCAAGACGCTGCGCGTAAGTCACGCCAACTTATTCGACGTATTCACCGTGAAAATCCGCAAGCAAAACTCGTGGTGAGCGGTTGCTATGCAACGTTAAACCAACAAGAGGCGCAAGCGTTACTGGGCGTTGATTTAGTCGTCAGCAACAAAGATAAAGCGCAATTAGTGGACCGAGCGTTGCAAGAACTGACCTTTGATAGCATGCCTGAAATGGCAACAGAACCATCAGAAAACGCCCTTTTTACACGTGGACGTCAACGCGCTTTTGTGAAAGTCCAAGATGGTTGCCGCTATCGCTGTACTTTTTGCATTGTAACCGTTGCACGAGGCGAAGAAGT
>CAINHP010000011.1 GCA_903848905.1 uncultured Pseudomonadota bacterium | reverse complement strand
TTTTTTTTTGACCTCACACGGTAATATTTATGTCATCGACAACTAAAATTAGCTTTGTTCTAATCAGTACACTTTCGCTTGCAGGTTGCTATAGCCAAGGTGGCTGGACACCTACCGTGGACGCTTATGGCGATCCTAATGCACAATTCATCAACCGAGACATGGGCGATTGCCAGCAATTAGCCACACATGCCTCTGGTGGCACGGCAAAAGAAACCGCGATTGGCGCTGGCGTAGGCGGTCTGCTTGGTGGCGCAACAGGCGCAGCACTTGGCGCAATTACAGGAAGCACAGGAACAGGCGCAGCACTTGGCGCGGCAGTCGGTGGGATTGGTGGCGCAGCTAAGCAAGGCTTTTCTGCAGAAGATGAATATAAACGCGCTTACTCAAGCTGTATGCGCAATCGCGGTCATCATATTGTTAACTAACTTTTCAATTTTTTTACTTTACGCGCTATGAGCATAAAATCAGATAAATGGATACGTCGCATGGCGGCAGAGCACGGGATGATTTGCCCCTTTGAACACAATCAAGTGCGCGAGAACGAAAACGGGCGTGTCATCTCTTATGGCACATCAAGTTACGGTTATGATGTGCGTTGCGCGGATGAGTTCAAAATTTTCACCAATATCAATTCCGCTATTGTTGATCCTAAAAACTTTGATCCTACGAGTTTTGTTGACGTGCAATCCGACGTTTGCATTATTCCCCCTAATTCATTTGCCCTTGCAAGAACGGTCGAATATTTCCGTATTCCTCGTGACGTACTCACCATTTGCTTAGGCAAATCGACGTATGCGCGTTGCGGTATTATTGTGAACGTCACGCCTTTAGAGCCGGAATGGGAAGGACACGTCACCCTTGAATTTTCAAATACAACGACTCTGCCCGCCAAAATTTACGCCAATGAAGGCGTTGCGCAAATGCTATTTTTTGGTGGTGATGAGCAGTGCGAAACCTCGTATGCAGATAGAGGCGGAAAATATCAAGGTCAAACTGGCGTCACACTTCCTAAAACCTAAAGCACGTTTTGTTTTTATTTCATTGAGAAAATCATGACCGTTCAAATTACACTTTCACGCGAATTGACAAGTCAACTGCTACACCTTGCCCAAATTTCCCCTGACGCAGAAGTTTGCGGCATCGTTAGCTATAAAAATAAAACGCCAGTGCGTTGCTACCCTATTAAAAATATTTCACCATCGCCAGCAACCCAGTTTTTATTTGATCCCACAGAGCATATTGCAGCAACCAAAACCTTACGTGAGCGTGGCGAAGAAATATTTGCTATTTATCATTCACACCCCAGTGCGCCAGCTTATCCTTCTTCGCTGGATTTACATAATTTAGCGTATATCGATGCACTGCATTTTATAATTTCGCTTAATACGAAAGGTATCTTAGAATTACGCGCGTTTGATATAAAAAACAAACAGGCTACTGAATTACGAATAACACTCTAAGCAAAAGTAGCTTAGTCGTGCATAAAGTGCTTTTTTAAAAACTATCGAGATTTCATGCAATGAAAAAAATTTTATTACTATCACTGACCGCTTTACTACTCAATGGATGTAGTGAAAAAAATAATTATGAAGCGGCTGTTTTAGCGGAACTCCAACAAGAAAAAAATTCACAAGACCCTAAAGAATACAGCGTACCCGTTGAAAAAATGGCAGACTGTATTGTTGAAAAATCATCCGATAACATGCCGGGATTATTCGCATTCGATCCCGATAGACTGACAGCGTTTCGCAACTATACAAAAATGCTAACGCTGCCCCAATCTGCAGATCCTAAAAAAACCATGGAAGAGTTGCGCAATGATTTTGGTTCACCTAAAGATTTAGCGACTGCCCGCTCTAATTACATAGAAAGCGAAATGGAATGCCTAGCATTATTTGTGGCAAACACCGAAGGCGCAGAGAAAGAAGAAAGCGCGAAACCTGAATAATAATTTTTTCTAATCGATACGGTGCAGCATGAAACGATTAACCTTTTTAATGACATTGAGTCTTCTTTCAGCAGGTTGCGCTTACGAGCGCTCGGCACCGTACTATGGTTATTCCTCTTATAGAACCGCGCCCCAATCCACTTATTACACTCAAGAATACTATTACACGCCACCCCAACATTACTATGCTCCAGCACCTCATTATCGTTACGAAAATGAATATCATGAGCATCACCAAGATCATGAACGCCACGAGCAACATGAACGTTATGAAAAACATAACGCACATGAACACAAAGAACACCATAATAGATACGGTAGACATCACGAAGATAGAAATTAGTTATTTTTTAAATGGATCAATAACGCATATTGAGAGGCGATAACTTATGTCAAACAGATTCGGTGAGCTTTTACAGTCTTTTTACCGAATATTCCGTAAAGCCCCGTCTCTTTAGGTCGGGGATGGAAGGAATATCGGCGTAGCCTCGATTTAAAATCTAAGTGGGACCTTGCAGTTGTTCAATGTACCGCGTTTCTTGCGGATTCACTGCAAGGGAAAGAAACCAATCCCGGTCAAGATGATTTAACGCTCTATATTAATTTGACTAATATCAATCAAATGTCTTTTAGTGGCAAGGTCGTTGCCTGAAAATATGATTTTGTCAGCATTTTAACGCACGAAATTTTGCACGATTTAGCATTTACAGGTAATCTAGATAAGAATGGAGCAAAAACACCTTTCGATTCACTCGTATCGATTCAAAATGGCTTACCCTTATTTACAGGAAAGTACGCCCAAGCACTTAATACGAATAAACCGATTGATTTAGAGCCGGCAAGTGCTGGAAATGACTCAGCGTATTATCATCTTACGCTCAGCAATGATTTGATGTCAGACACATTTGGGAAAGGTGAAGTTCGCAGTATTTCAGCACTTAACCTGGCTACACTCGAAGATCTTGGACTCGCCATCGTTGGTGTCGCAACTATCGCGGTGGTTTAGTTTCGATTTTTCAAGTTTCAAGCCGTTATGCCGATATCACACGTGCATGAATTTATTTTATGTGATAGAAAATTAATTTTCGTTAATAATTGAGGTAACGAATTATGTCAATTTCTACAAGCAATCCCGCACAGTTACTTACGCAAGCGCAAACGGTTAATAACCTTTCGCAAGCAAATGTAAGTAGTAATGATACGCTTAAGTTAGCCGTTGCAACCATCAAAGCTGATGCGAATAACGGCTCACTTATGCAAAGTGCGACGCAGGCGTTGCAAAGCCTTGGCCTGAGTATTGGCAGTGGCAGTGCAAACAATAATAGTAGTTCGTCTACCGTGAGCAGTACATCGCCTTTGGACGGAAAAAAAGTATTGCAAGTATTTTTGCAAGACTTGTATAAAACGCTTACGCAAAGCATCACAACTCCCACTCAAAACGGGAATAACGACAGCAGCGTAATTGGGCAGTCTTCGCAGGTAACCGCGTATAGCAACCCAACTACAAGCATGCAAAACTTGATTTCGACACTTGACAACAATAGTAGTCAACACACTACTTTGCAATCTAAGTTTCATGATCTCGTTAACGCAGTAAGTGGCACATCTTCTTCTGATAAAAACTCAGCAGAACCTAATGTGGCATCCAGCGTCAACCTACAAGAATTTTTAAAGCAATTATCAGCCATCAATGGCAATAATTCGCTCCCAAGTGGAGTAGGTTCACTTTTTGATGCAACAGCGTAAATATGTAATAAACATCCTTCTAGTAAAATAGAAGGATGTTTTTGAGCGCACGCCTAATCCTTACAAATCACCATAAAATTCCAGCGTAATTTCAATAAAATCCGCCCATGAAATTCGTCATCAATAGCCAAAACGTAAAAGAAGAAGTATTAGCCTTTATCCATGGCATAGATGTTACCTCACCTGTTGTGTTGAGCGTTGAGATTAAACAGCACAAAAATGCACGTACACGCTACCAAAATGCCTATTATTTTGGCGTAGTACTACGCACTATTTCTGACTACACCGGCTTTACGCCTGAAGAGCTTCATGCGTCTTTTAAACGCACATTCCTGCCCATTGAGCGTGAAATGATTGGCGGCGTCATGGTGGAGCGCCTCAGTAGCACAAAAGATTTAGATACTAAAACATTCAACGACTATCTTGAGCGAATTTTGCATTTTTGCGCAGAAAATATTGGCTTATACGTTCCTATGCCTAATGAAATGATTTACTCTAAAAAGCCAACCATCAAACATCACAAACCACTCAAACCCCGCGACAAGATAGACAATTAAGATCAATGTTGTCTTTCCACTCACGTCGCAACAAAGGTTTTACGCTAATTGAAGTCTTAATTTCGATGATTATTTTAGCGATTGGATTGCTTGGACTCGCAAGTCTACAGGTAATCGCGCTCCGTGAAAGTCAAGACGCCTACACGATGCAACAAGCTATTCTACTTGCCACCGATATGCAGGCGCGTATGCGATCTAACTCGGGTATAGATTGGTTAACTATCTCGCCAAATACATCTGATACTTGCATTAAATCCAACGTTTGCACTAAAGCGCAACTCGCCTCAAACGATTATGGTGAATGGACTAGAAATGCACAAAAAAATCTTCCCGCCAACGCAACGGTTAAATTTCAATTAAGTAGCAGCGTCAATAAAGCGCCTTGTATCGGTTCAACACCAAAATCACTGTGCTTAGTCACCACATGGACAAGAGCTAACACCAAGAAATCAGGGATTTTTTCACAAAACGCCACGTTTTATTTAGAAATCATTCCTTCATGACGCAAAAACAAAGCGGCATGACGCTCATAGAGTTACTGATTGGCATGCTCCTTTCCCTTTTTTTGATCGCGGGAATGAGCCAAATTTTCATGCAATCGCAAAAAAATTTCGCACTCGAACGTAATTTATCCGATATGACCGAAGATGCGATATTTGTGCTTGATTTGCTATCAAAAAGTTTGTCATTAGCCGGTTATTCTAGTGATGGGAAAATGGATTTGTTTTTAACCGAAACGCAAGCAGATGCAAAACTCATGAACTCAACTATTATATTTAACCAAAGTGAGTATATTCATGGGGTTAATGACGAATTGATTTATCGGTTTAAAATCACATCCGCAACAGATTTAAAAAATTCATTGTGTACGGAGCCACTTGATTTTACAGCAAACGACATCATTAAAGTGCGCATTTATGAAGATAAAGATGGTGACGGTGTCCCCGTTTTTTACTGTAAAGTAAAACAAACAAGCGTAACAGACTCTTTCAATGCGAAACCCTTAATTTCACAAGTTGAAAAACTCGAATTTCGCTACGGAGTGCAAAATAAAAATGACGTTAATAATCCCAGTGACGATACGTTTTATTATGCAAAATCGGCTGATATAGACGACTGGAAAAATGTCTTTGCGGTAAAAGTTTTTCTCGTCATGCGCAGCGCAGATAACAATTTAACAAGTGCTAAAATGAAATACACTATCGAAAACACTTCCTATACCGCCAGTGATAATCGACTTTATCATGTATTTTCAAAAACCATTTATCTTCAAGCCCTCGCTCAATAAACCTCATGACTTTTTATGTTCAACGCGGCGCCGTCCTTGTCTTTAGTTTGCTACTTTTATTGTTGCTAACACTTGCTACCACGCGGATGATTTCACAAAATCAACTGCAATTTCACATTGCCCTGAATCAACGACTTCAAGCACAAGAATTAGCGAATGCGGAAAATACGTTAATACTTGCCAAACAAGCTATCGACTCCAATTATTTAACGCAGTGTGCTAATTCACAGCTATCTGCCCCTATTCCTAATGTCAATAATGCAGAAATCTTATCGGTTTCTGGTACGGGGATTGAGTGTTTAGTAACACTTCGAGTTTTATCGAGTGGCGCTGACAGTTCGCAACGTCAACTGATTAGCGCTTATTTTGTGAATAAAAAGCGCCAACTCAGTTTGAAGGAAATTGTCGAAAAATGAACGACGTAAAAGGTTTTACGCTAACCGAGTTGTTGATGGTATTAATCATTATTTCAGTGACACTCGCAATTGGCTTACCCAATGTTCAATCACTTATTATCAGCAGTCGTTTAACATCAAGTGCAAACGCAATGGTGAGTGCCTTGCAACTAGCGCGTTTTGAGGCATTGAAACAGCAAAAAAATGTCGTCATTGCAAACAAAAATGGACAATGGGAAAACGGTTGGATAGTGTTTATTGATGAAAAAAAGGGTTCACAAGCGCCAAATAATCAACTAGATACCAACGAATTTATCTTGGCGAACTTTGATGCGTTGCATTCTAGTTTAACGGTTAAATTTCCAACAGCCTATAAAAATTATGTTTATTACGATAAGTATGGGCAGATTAATGTTAACGGTACATTCAGTTTTTGCTCATCGAGTGTATTGCAAGATTTTAGGTCCGTGGTCATCGCTTCGACTGGACGGGTTCATGTGGAATTACCCGTTATACTGCCTACTCCAACCCAACAAACGTCGACAACTACAACAATCGCGCCCTCACCCTACGAAACAAAATGCAAATAAATAAAACATGGCTCTAAATGTATTAATTAAGGCCGTTTTAATAAAAATTATTCTCTCAATTTTCATCTAGTTTGCACGGTACCTTTAATGTCGATTAAAATGCACGTATCTATTCTCTCCTCAAGTACCTCAAAAACGATAATGACAAAATACATTTTTATCACTGGTGGCGTTGTATCCTCACTAGGCAAAGGCATTGCAGCCTCTTCTCTTGCTGCTATTCTCGAGTCACGCGGCCTCAAAGTGACCATGACAAAACTCGACCCCTATATCAATCTTGATCCGGGTACGATGAGCCCTTTTCAACATGGCGAAGTGTTTGTCACTGAAGATGGCGCGGAAACAGATTTAGACTTAGGGCATTATGAGCGTTTTTTAAAAACGACCATGTCAAAGAAAAACAATTTCACCACCGGACAAATCTATGATTCGGTTCTTCGCAGTGAAAGACGTGGCGATTATTTAGGCGCAACAGTACAAGTCATTCCGCATATTACCGATGAAATTAAACGTCGTATCTACGCTAGCGCTGAAGGAGTAGATATCGCCATCATTGAAGTAGGCGGAACGGTTGGCGATATTGAATCATTGCCCTTCTTAGAAGCAATCCGTCAAATGCGTTTTGAATTGGGTGCTGAGCGCTCGTTATTTATTCATTTGACACTTGTACCCTATATTCGCTCTGCAGGCGAAATCAAAACGAAACCCACGCAACATTCCGTTAAAGAATTGCGGACTATTGGGATTCAACCCGACATCTTGATGTGTCGCTCAGAATTACCAATCCCTATTAGTGATCGTCGTAAAATTGCTTTGTTTACAAACGTTGAAGAACACGCTGTTATTGGGGCCATTGATGCAGATACCATTTATCGCATTCCCATTTTATTGCACGAACAAGGCCTAGATGAGATTGTTGTGCGTAAATTGCGCCTTGACGTCCCCCCTGCGGACCTAACAGAATGGCGCCAAGTTATTGAAGCCATTGAACAATCACATCAAGAAGTACGCATTGCCATTGTTGGCAAATACGTTGAACATCCCGATGCGTATAAATCGCTTAATGAAGCCTTAATTCATGCGGGTATTCGCACAAAATTAAAAGTCAAAATTGTCTATATTGACGCGGAAATTATCGAAGAAGAAGGCGCCTCGCGTTTAAAAGATGTGGATGCGATTCTCGTACCGGGTGGCTTTGGAGAACGTGGTGTTGAAGGCAAGATTGCCACCGTGCGCTATGCTCGAGAAAACAAAATCCCTTATTTAGGTATTTGTCTTGGCATGCAGTCAGCCGTGATTGAATTTGCCCGTAATGTTGCGCAACTTGAAGGCGCTCACAGCACAGAATTTTTACCTAACTCCCCTCACCCCGTCATTGGCTTAATTACAGAATGGCTTGGCGAAAGTGGTGAAATTGAAGTACGTGACGAGAATTCAGATTTGGGTGGCTCAATGCGACTTGGAAGTCAACAGTGCCGTTTGCAACAAGACTCCCTCGCGTTTTCACTCTATCAAAAAGATGTCATTACCGAGCGTCATCGTCATCGCTATGAGTTCAATAATCAGTATATTGAAAAACTCGAAGCACATGGTATGCGTTTTTCTGGAAAATCCATTGATGGGCGATTGGTTGAAGTGGTTGAAATTTCAGATCACCCTTGGTTCCTTGCTTGTCAATTTCATCCAGAATTTACCTCAACGCCACGCAAAGGCCATCCTTTATTTAGCGGTTTTGTCAAAGCCGCCTTTGAAAACAGAAGATAATTTATGAAGTTATGCCACTTTAACGCAGGACTAGATCAACCTTTTTTCTTAATTGCAGGTACCTGCGTCATTGAAAGTGAACAAATGGCACTGGATACCGCTGGTTATTTAAAAGAATTGACCGATCGTCTGCACATTCCGTTTATTTATAAATCCTCTTTTGATAAAGCGAATCGCTCCTCACATGAAAGTTTTCGTGGTTTGGGTGTTGAAAAAGGGTTAGAAATTCTCGAAAAAGTCAAAAAACAAATCGGTGTACCCGTTTTAACTGACGTTCACGAAGATACACCACTTGCAGAAGTGGCCTGTGTTGTCGACGTCATGCAAACACCCGCTTTTTTGTGCCGCCAAACGAATTTTATTCAAGCGGTAGCCGCGCAAAATATTCCGGTGAATATTAAAAAAGGTCAATTTCTCGCGCCATGGGATATGGTTAACGTTGTCAATAAAGCCAAAGCTACTGGCAATGACCAAATTATGGTCTGTGAACGCGGTGCATCGTTTGGCTATAACAATTTAGTGTCAGATATGCGCTCGCTCGCTGTCATGCGTGAAACAGGCTGCCCTGTCGTTTTTGATGCAACGCATTCTGTGCAACTTCCAGGTGGTCAAGGAACAAGCTCCGGCGGTCAGCGTGAATTTGTGCCTGTATTGGCTCGTGCAGCGATTGCAGTAGGTATTGCGGGATTATTTATGGAAACGCATCCCAATCCAGCCGAAGCGAAAAGTGATGGCGCTAATTCATGGCCAATGTATGAAATGGAAGGTTTACTCGAAACATTATTATCACTTGATAACGTGGTAAAAAAATCGGGTTTTGCGTTGTAGTCAACACGCAATCAAAAAAGGCGGCCATTGTAGAAACAATTGCAGCCTTTTTTTATTCTATGATTTAGATGTATTAGCTATAAACAGGGAAACGCGCACATAATGCGGACACTTTTTCGCGCACAGCAGCAATCACGGTTTCATCTTCTAAGTTATCCATCACGTCACACATCCACGTAGCGACATCTGTCACTTCAGCTTCTTTAAATCCACGTGTGGTGGGTGCAGGCGTGCCAACACGAATACCACTGGTGACAAAAGGCGATTGTGGATCATTAGGCACCGCGTTTTTATTGACGGTAATATGTGCTCTGCCTAAAGCCGCATCAGCCGCTTTTCCTGTAATGCCTTTTGCAATTAATGAAACAAGCATTAAATGGTCATCCGTTCCTCCAGATACCACGTCAAATCCACGTGCCATAAAGACTTTTGCCATTGCGCGGGCGTTATCGATGACTTGCTGTTGATATACTTTAAATTCAGGTTGCATCGCTTCTTTGAACGCAACCGCTTTTGCGGCAATCACGTGCATAAGTGGACCACCTTGAATACCAGGAAAAATATTCGAATCAAATTTCTTTTCAAGTTCAGGATTACTTTTACATAAAATAATGCCACCACGTGGACCACGCAGTGATTTATGCGTGGTACTGGTCACAACGTCAGCAATCGGCACCGGATTAGGATAGAGTCCCGCCGCCACTAAACCGGCAACGTGCGCCATATCAACAAATAAATACGCACCCACGCTATCAGCAATCTCTCGAAAACGCTGCCAATCCCAAATACGTGAATAAGCCGAGAAACCAGCAATAATCATTTTAGGCTTATGTTCAAGGGCAAGTGCTTGTACTTGATCATAGTCAATTTCACATGTTAATGGGTTAAGACCATATTGCACAGCATGGTAAATTTTGCCTGAAAAATTCGGTTTTGCGCCATGCGTTAAATGCCCACCGTCGGCTAAACTTAAACCTAAAATCGTGTCATGTGGTTGCAATAGCGCCATGAAAACAGCCATATTGGCTTGTGAACCTGAATGCGGTTGCACATTTGCGTAATCAGCTTGAAACAAGGCTTTTGCGCGATCAATAGCGAGTTGCTCAACTTTATCCACGAATTCACAGCCACCGTAATAACGCTTGCCTGGATAGCCTTCAGCGTATTTATTGGTTAATTGCGTGCCTTGTGCTTCTAAAACGCGTGGACTCGCGTAATTTTCAGATGCAATCAACTCGATATGGTCTTCTTGGCGTTGGTGTTCGCTTTGAATGGCTTCGTGTAATTCACTGTCAAAATCAGCAATCGTCATTGATTTTTTAAACATGGTTAATCCTTCCTAATTATAAAAATTCAGTTTTATGGTAACTATACGCATAGTTTAGCGATTTCAACGCAAAACTGAAACATCAAACGAGAAAAATACCGAATTAGTGCGCGAAAATATACACAAAAATAACGATTAAACAGTGATTTCTGTTGTAATAATTTTTTTGAATTTATTGGGGATGGAAAGAAATCGATTTAATTGCTAAAACTTGCTGAATACAATACCCACATATCGAATCAAAGTAGTTTTAAATCAGACAGTCTCATTCCGAATTAAATCGCTGTTTAGCAATTTGAAAATATTATTTGCCAAATTGCTTTAGACAAAAAATTAACTGTTTGTGGGCTTTGAGGAAGCAAGTCAACGCGCGAAAACATTCAATTTTACTGGGCACCACTAAACGCTGTGCACTTAGCCCCTATCAATGACTATAGAAGCTCTCGAAACACGTCCGAGTTAGCATTACAGACACGTTGACGAACTCCTACCTCTTTCTCCTGACGATACAAAAATGAATCACTAAATTCATTTAATTTAAAATGTGATCGCATCGGGCTCATACAAATAACGCTAAGTCATTGATACTAAATGCTTACACTAAAACATTACTTTGTGTATCGTTAACCGGTTTAGTATAGTCTTGAAGCGTTTTCACTAAATCCAACATTTGATTTTCTTGAACTGTTGGTAAATTAACGGGGGCGAGATCAACTGGCTTATTCAAATCACTCTGATTGATTAATGCATTTCGGGCATTATTAAAATAAATGTCTATTTCGCTTGAAGTGATTTTTCCATCATTATTTGTATCAATATCACTGACATTAATTGCGTAATCGCTATTATCCTGTAATGTGCCAGTTTCATTTACCATGGGTGATTCTGTAGCGTTACCTTGACCGTAATCAAAAGGTTTAAAATGATGGTGATGACGAGGTAGCATATCTACTTGTTTTTGAATATTCGCCTGAGCGTAACTATCAATTGAGCCAGCAAACTGTTCTAACACTGAAGTCATTTCATCTTTCGTGACTTTACCATCACTATTGCTGTCAAAATTCGAAAACAAATCATTTGTTATCTGATTTGAATCTCCAGCAGTAGTTGCATCAAACAAGGATTTTAAATCACTTTTTTCAAAGTATCCCTTATTTGTGGGATCGAGAGTCGAAAACAAATGATCTGTGATATTTTGTGCCATTGGACGTGGTGACGGCACAGGCTTAGCATAACTATAATTCAGCTTATTGATATTCATGAAGTTATCCTCTAACAATATTACTTTAACAACGTATAATACTTTATCGGATAAAAACGTAAAAAATTGAATTTTATTCAGTTTAAGTTAAAAGCTGAAGGAGAATAACGCGATTATGGGAATCCTTTGAGTGTAATAAAATATTGTAAAATTCGATAAATATTAACTGATGCTAAAACTGATTTAATTTTGTAATGATGATTGAATAATTTAATATGAAATTCAATCCCAAGCATCAGAAAATGAAAACGTTATTTTTACATTAGCCCACTTTTATTCAAATCATGTCGAATATATGTCTAACGACGATGAAAATAAAATTTGGACATTAAGTGAGCAAATATAACGCACTCATGCTTAATCAACCCGTCTAAGCATTACAGTTTCGACAATTTATTCATCATTTCCTACTTTGATTGCATATAAACAATTTAGTGCTTTGTGAAGTATAGAGAAATTCACCTAATTTAAAGCATCTAGCATGAACAAAGAAAGTTATCTTTTAACGAAACTCGAATGCTTCTTAATTATAATCACCCTTATAATTATTGACGTCGGACCTATTCCAGTGACGGCGTTTGGCCTACTTTTCATTCTATTTAGACGCCCTAAATGGTTTAAAGAGTTAATTGACCATATTTATTTGAGCAAACATTTTGACGACTAAATGCGCTACAGCAAATAATTAACCTTACTAGCCTTTACTGCTAGGTAGTAACGTAGAAGCAACCAACATTGACATTGCTACATAAGTAAATGTAGCTGGGTTATGGTTTTCCATTATTTCAACACCCAATAACGATAAAAGCGATACCAGTAAAACCAACATAAAAATACGCATCACGAAATCCTTAACAAATTGAACATTTGATTTATCTAGTTTATCCATCATCAAAATAACACGATAATAAACACGCCAAAAAAACGTAATAACTCACACAATCTCGAATGAAAAAATCACTGCAATCAATGTCATTGATACGAGGCCAAAAATAAAGATTATTTCTGCCCAACGCTCCAATCCAAGAGCTGCCCTCTCTAATCGAATAGATAAAAATGAAAACAAGGCGCTTGCCATAAAAAGTGTGCAATCAATTGCTAGTGCTTTATCAATTAAATAATTAACTGTATCAGGTGGCATTCCCTTCACAATACTAATAACCATAATACAAATACCCACCATCGTTGCCGAATTCGGCAATATATGATGTGTTAGGTCATTATCACGAGTATATACTTGCTCTATCGTGTTGGTTTTTTTCAAAGTGTCCTTCCTTGAAACCCTAATTGATTCATTTTTCTCTCATTGCAAAAATCACTACACATACTACCACGACGAGTAAAATCGAATTCAAATCCGCCCCCTTTCGAAAAAATAGTCAGCTTATAGCGTATTCGTTGATTTTTCGTGAATACGCGCTACCCTGTCATTCTCTTTACTTAGTGCTTCATGTTGCGTAGCTAAATCTCTATGGTGTCTTTGAAGCTCATAATTTCCTTCGTTTTTATATTTTTCTGCTAACGATTTATGGAAATCAGCCATTGATTTATGGAACTCCACTTGCTCCTTGTGAAACTCATAGGCTTGTTTAGGATTTTCAGTCAAGTTAGATGAACTTAATGCTGAACTCACATAATCTGAGGGAGTAATTTGTGCAAACGATAACGTAGAACCCATTGTCATCAATCCGAATAAAATAGTATTTAGATAGAGGTGCTTTTTCATTATTTTCTCCAAAATTCAAAATTTTTAAGATACTAAATTTTCATTTCTGTATCAGTCATCATGAATATTAGCAATTACTGCACCAATAAAATTATATTTATAAATAGTTGATTTGTATAATTAATTTTTAAAATTAAAAACTTGATTTAATTAAATTGATATAAAAAGAGATTCAAAACACGCTGCGGTGGTTGTATACAACCATCCTAATCTATTAGAAAAAGAGATTGTTTTACGTTTTATTATGGAGATTATGAGCTTTTTTTTAATTAATCTACCAATGCACGCTAAATCTCTCTTAACTTTTTTGCTACTGAGTCGATAAAAGACTATATCTAAATTTAAATATTGGTAATTATTATGACAATTTCAGGAATCAATTCACTCTCGACTTTATACGATCCAAAAAAAATAAGGGATAATTTGGCAACAGTCAATGATACAACTAACTCAACAACGGATACAAACACTGTGTCGTCAATTCCGGTTGATAATAATATAAGCGCTTTAGCTAAGGATGTTTTACAGACCTTGCAAAACTTTGGAATGGACACATCCTCCATGACTCCTGTGAAAAACAACATCATTCAAAACTTTATTACGAGTTTATATCACTCGCTCTTAGCTGTTAATGGTGATATTGGAAACAATAGTTCGAATACCAATAACCCCGTCTTAGATTCAGTCAATACAAATACCTCTACAATCGATCCAGCGAATACCTCGAATATAAATTCAAATCCCTTAAACATCACATCAACAGACCCAAACATTATCTCTGGGGGCACTAATTTCAAATACACCCTTGATTTAAACCAAGCCAATTTGGGTAATGCGCAATCGAGTGTGGTAGAAGATTTAAAAAAAGCGTTGGATAATATTGGTCAATATATCAGCTCTGATATTACCTTCAACGTCAAAGTACTTGGACAAAATATGGACCCGAGTATATTGGCCGAAGCAGATGCCACAATGACTGAATCGACGGTGCAAACAAAAAAAATGCTTGATAC
>CAINHP010000010.1 GCA_903848905.1 uncultured Pseudomonadota bacterium | reverse complement strand
TTTAAATTTGTTGGAAGCGTAAATTGATATATTTACGCATTCCATTTTTTTTAGTAAGTATTGTTAATGGTCTTAATTACTTAACAATACCTCTACATCTTCACGACTAAAAGTTTGCATTTCGCTACAAAATTCACAGGTGACGTCGATTTTTTCTTGCTCATCGAGAATAGAATGTAGCTCTTCTTCGCCCATTGCGCGTAACGTTTTCTCAATGCGTTCTCGTGAGCAAGAACATTCGAATGTGAGCGATTGAGAATGAAATAAACGGACATCTTCTTCATGAAATAAACGATGCAATAATTCATGGCAATCCAAACTGAAAATTTCCGTTTCGGTTATGGTATTGGCAAAAATTTCGAGGGTATCCCATGCATCAGTTGTATTTTCATGTGAGGGGAGTGCTTGAAGTAGAAGACCTGCCGCGTGTGTGTCGTTTGCAAATAGCCACAAACGCGTTTTAAGTTGCTCGGATTGTTCAAAATAAGCTTGTAGCGCTTGGGCTAAATTATCACCTTGTAAAGGAACGATACCTTGATAAGGCTTTCCATTACCCGTATCGATACTCATAACGAGCTGACCTTGCCCAAATAACTCAGTAAGTGAGTTACTGTGAATATCAGATCGTGTTTTGACAATTCCTCGAATCTTGCCTTGATTACTCGCTTGCGCAACGAAGGTGGAAATGGCGCCATCACTTTGTGCTTGCAGTACCATCGCACCTTCAAATTTGACTGTTGTCGAGAGCATGGCTGTTGCAGCAAGCGCCTGACCTAATGCACTCAGTGCGATGTCGGGTTGTTTTTGATGCTTTTTCGCCGCTTGCCAGCTGCCTGTGAGCTGGACCCAAACACCGCGAATGCCGTGTTCTTCAAATATAAATCGTCGTAGACAATCGTGTTCTTGCATGTGTTTTTCCAAAAATCCTAGAAGTAATTAATTTATTTTCGCCAAAATTCAGGGACAAATAGAATCACAATGGAGAAAATCTGAACGCGTCCAAGTAACATGGCAAACGTACAAATCATGGTTTGTGCGTCGCTTAAAACGGAATAGTTTGAAGCAGGGCCGACTAAATTTAAACCTGGGCCCGCATTGTTGAAACAAGCAATGATAGCTGAAAACGAGGTAAGAAAGTCCAGTCCAGTTAGTAAAAGCGAAAAAATCAAAATAACAATGCAAATGAAATAAAGAAAAATAAATCCCATTACTGAAGTAATAATGTTATTACTGATCACTGAGCCGCCAATTTTCATTGGGCGAATCGCAAAGGGATGAATAAATTTAAACATTTCAAGACGCGCTTGTTTAATCAGAATAATGGTTCTAATCATACGAATCCCACCACCTGTTGAACCTGATGATGCCGAAAGACAACTGAGGAATAACATCCAGATTGGCACAAAAATAGGCCATTGATTAAAGTCTTGGCTAGCAAATCCTGAGTCAGTAGCAATAGTGACAAGATTGAATGACGCATGACGCAAAGCAGTTAAATAATCTGGGTAGACACCTTGATATTGCAGAACTCCTGCAGCGAAAAGACAGCTACTTAATACTAATGCAAGAAAACTTAACGCTTCCATGTCCCCCCAATAGGGTTTAAGTGACATTTTTCGTAGAGCAACAAAATGTGTCGCGAAGTTTATGGCTGCAATTAATTGGAATACCGTTAATACTACTTCAATGGGAACGGAGTCAAAAAAGCCAACGCTGTTATCGTGTGTTGAAAATCCCCCAAGACTCATGGCCGCAAATGCGTGGCAAATACTGTCAAACCAAGACATTCCTGCAAGTTTTAGCGATAAAATGCACGCGACACTAACGCCAGCATAAACAATCCATAGCGCTTTCGCAGTTTGAGCAATACGTGGAGGTAAATCAGATTCTTTAACGGATCCTGGTGTTTCGGCTTTATAAAGCTGCATGCCTCCAATACCTAAAATAGGTAAAATGGCCACAGCAAAAATAATAATTCCCATGCCCGCAATCCAATTTAATTCATGTCGCCATAAATTAATGGACATTGGTAAATTATCAAGGCCACTCAATACGGTGGCACCGGTAGTGGTTAAGCCTGACATGGTTTCAAAATAAGCATCCACAAGGCTCAAATTAGGCATAAAAATGATAAGTGGCAGGGTGCATAACATAGGGCTAAGCGACCATGTCAGCGCAACTAACAAGAAACCGGCTTGTCGTGAGATTTTTTTTTGTGTTTTGTAGGTGGATAAAAACATAACGGTACCAACGCAAAACGCTATAACCGTCGAATCCAAAAATGCTTGGGTGGCTCCATCATGGTTAAAATATGAGGTGGCTAAACAGCTCGTCATCAGTCCACTAAATCCTAAAGCCACTAACCCCAGAACATGAACAAGTGTAAATATTGAACTCATCAACGCTCCTTAAATGCTAATAGGTTGAAAAGATTTTTCAATATGGGGAATGAGCTTTTTATTCATTGCAAACATAATGACATGATCATCTTCTTTGAAGATAGTGTCATGATGAACTTCAATGACTTCATTATTTCGAATTAATGCGCCCATCACAATTCCCGGCGGAAACTTAACAGAATCGACTTGTTTACCCACTACCGAATCTTCACGTCCATTATGATGCGCAATGGCTTCAATAGCTTCAGCGGTTCCTCCGCAAAGTGAGATAACTTGCGCTACGTCACCGCTACGAACATGCTTTAAAATGCTACCTAGCGTTTCTTGATTTGGAAGGATAACGGCATCGATACTGGTGCCAGGTATTAATTTTGTGTAAGACGCGTGATTGAGTAGACAAATGGTTTTTCTTGCGCCTAAACTTTTCGCAAGTGATGCGGAAATAATATTGACGCCATCATTATTGGTAATGGCGCAGAATAAATCAGTATCTTCAATGGATTCATCGAGTAATAATTTTTCATCAGAGCAATCGCCAAGAAGTACAACGGTTTTGTCTAAATCATTTGCAATCTTTTTGGCGCGATTGGGGTCGCGTTCAATAATTTTAACTTGATATTTATCCTCAAGTGCGAGAGCAAG
>CAINHP010000009.1 GCA_903848905.1 uncultured Pseudomonadota bacterium | reverse complement strand
GCGACATTTGATTATTAGCTGAATGCCGGCGTTTTCGGTTATAAAACACTTCAATATAATCAAAAATAGAAGCCTGGGCTTGTTCTCTAGTTTGGTAGCGTTCATGAAGAACACATTCTGTTTCGAGAGAATGAAAAAAACTTTCAGTCACCGCGTTATCCCAGCAATTGCCTTTGCGACGCATACTTTGCCCAATATGATGCTCTTTGAGCAAAGCCCGATGTTTTTTTTGAAGCGTATTGACTGTCGCGATATGTATGCCAAAGGAGTCCTTTGAGTGGTGCGTTGCCTGCTTGTTTGTCATTGTTTTGGAATTGTTCGCAATAATGATAGAATTTTTCTAAACTTTGCTTTTTATATCCGATGATGCCATGACCGCTTCAAGCCAGCACACAGCTATACTACACACCAAAGCGATATTGATTCCAAGTGAAGACGTGCCCATCGAGATCTTGGCGAAGCATCACGTTGATAAAATTTGGCGTCCCGCAATAAAATTAAATAAATGCTCACTACCGCTGTTTATGGGCAAAGTATCCGCAGGATTTCCATCACCTGCGGATGATTACATTGAAAAGACCTTAGATTTAAACGAATTACTTGTTCAAAAGCCTGCCGCAACTTTTTTTGCGCGTGCGCAGGGGAATTCCATGACGGGTGCTGGAATTTTCCCCAATGATATTTTAGTGGTTGACCGTTCAATTGAGCCTGTATCAGGCAAAGTCGTCATTTGCGCCATTGATGGTGAACTGACCGTAAAGCGACTCATCATGGACAACGGGCAGTGGAAATTACAATCCGAAAACGCCGACTATCCCGATATTATGATTTATGAAGAAATCGATATGGTCATTTGGGGCGTGGTCACGAATGTGATTCATTCGCTGTAATGAAAACACAGACGTGCTTTGCTTTGGTTGACTGCAATAACTTTTATGTGAGTTGTGAGCGTGTATTCCGTCCTGATTTACGAGATAAGCCTGTTGGGGTTCTGAGTAATAACGATGGCTGTTTTGTCGCACGCTCAAGTGAAGTAAAGCAACTGGGCATCAAAATGGGGACGCCACTCTTTAAGGTACAAAACGTAGTGGATACGCATGGAATTACTGTGTTTTCGTCCAATTATGCGCTTTATGCCGATATGTCATCGCGAGTCATGTCCACGCTTGAGAGCTTTGCGCCGCGTATGGAAGTGTATTCCATTGACGAAGCCTTTTTGGATTTCTCAGGGATGCGTGAAGACCTTGTGAGCTATAGCCAAAGCATTAGAAAAACAGTGCAACGTTCAACAGGCATTCCTGTTAGTGTCGGCATTGCGCCAACAAAGACGCTGGCGAAACTCGCTAATTACGCGGCAAAAAAATGGAAGAAAACACAGGGCGTCGTCGATTTATCTGATCCCGTGCGTCGTGATAAGTTAATGCAACTCACGCCCGTGGGTGAGATTTGGGGAATTGGTTCACGAACACAGCAAAAGCTCAATGCGTTAGACATTCATACCGCTTACGACTTAGCTATTCAATCACCTCAGGCGATTCAAAAACAGTTTAACATTACGGTGAGTAAAACCGTCATGGAACTCAATGGCGTTTCTTGCATCGAGCTTGAGCCGATTTCATCCGATAAACAGCAAATTGTCTGCTCACGTAGTTTTGGGCAGCCCTTAACGAGTGTGGCGGATATATCGCAGGCACTTAGCGAATACTGTACCCGCGCTGCTGAGAAACTGCGGGGGCAACACTCGAAAGTGCATTGTATTAGTGTGTTTGTGCGCACGAATCCGTTTAGTCGTTGTGATAAGCAGTACGGCCGCAGTGCGACTTTAAAACTCGATGTTGCCACGCAAGATACCCGCGTCATTGTCACTGTCGCAAATGAATTATTGCACCACATTTACAAAGCGGGTTATCGTTACCAAAAGTGTGGTGTGCAATTCAGTCATCTTGTCCCAGTGAATACACCTGAGCAACTGATATTGCTCAATAACCAGGATGTTTTGTTACCTAAAGAAAATCCCACGCTCATGGCTGCCATTGATAAAATCAATCGCAAGTTTCCAAAAAGTATCAGCCTCGGCGCTGCACTGTCTAAGGGCGTATGGCAACCTAAAGCGGATCAATTATCGCCGCATTACACGACCTGTTGGAACGAGTTGATGGTGGTCAAATGATGCCTTTATTCATACGTTACTAGCCTATGTCCACAACAGACATTACCTATCTCAACACGCCTTTTCATCAAAAGGATGAAGTGAAGCGTTTGGGGGCAAGATGGGACACGGTAGCTAAAAAATGGTTTGTGCCAGCGGGGATGGATACGACGCCCTTTAGTGAATGGCTTGTGGAGGGTATCGGTCTTCCTCATTCTCCCACCAAAATACATGATGGCGTCACGGTCGCTACGCAAGGCATGGGGCTGAGTGAGTTACTGCTCAAAATTACGCATGCTATTCACATTGCCGTGCCGACAGCTATTTGGATTAAAGCTGAAATCAGTCAAGTGCGCGTCATTGGTGTTGGACATCTTGCTATTGAGTTAGTCGAGCATGATAGTCAAGGCAATCTGACCGCGCGAGTATCCTCTTTTTTGTGGAAGCATGTTGCCGATGATGTCAGTGCTAAATTTAATGCCGCGACGGGATTGGATTTACATAGTGGCATTAAAGTCATGCTGCTCGCAAAACCCGACCATCATCTCTCGCATGGCATTCGATTAACTATTCAAGATATTGACCCTAGCTACACGCTTGGCGATATTGAAGCGAAACTGCGTGCTATTCGCACCACGCTCAAGCAAGAAGGGTTACTGCATCGCAATAAACATCTGCCTGCCCCAAAGGACTTTTACTGCGTTGCCGTAATTAGTCCCGATAATGCCGCAGGGCTTGGGGATTTTAAGCAAGATGCGGATCGCTTAAGTGAAGCGGGGCTGTGTTTATTTGAGTATTTTGTCGCCAAATTTCAAGGCGTGGATGCGCCACAGGAAATTAGTGCGTGCTTGCGCAGTATCTATGCGCTTCAACAAGAAGATGCGCCTTATGATGCTATTTGCCTCATTCGAGGTGGCGGCTCGGTGACGGATTTATATTGGCTCAACGAAGTCGATCTCGCACGGGTACTTTGTCAAAGTCCCATTCCGGTTTTTACGGGCATAGGGCATGAGCGCGACAACACCATGCTTGATGAAATTGCGCATAGTCGTTTTGATACGCCTTCAAAGGTGATTGCGCATATTCGTGAATCGCTTTGCCATCAGGCGCGCGAAGCAGAGGCAAACTATCAACACATTATGCGTAGTAGCATGCAACAGTTAAGCGTGGCACAACATCAAATTGAGCAACTTGCCACGGGAATTGAGCCAACGATACTGCGACTACTCAGTGAAAGCGAGGTGCGAGCTGACCAATCAATGCAATTTATCGAATCCAAATCGCATACCACTTTACTCAACGCTCAAGCGCAACTTGATCAATTGAATCAGCGCATCATTAGTGATGTAGCACAGCAACTTGACCGCACGACTACGCATATCACGCAAACGTATCAAAGCCTGCTTAGTAATGCAGATCACCAAATCAAGCAAGCCACGCAGCACGTTGAAGCACTCGGCAAAGAAATTTTGGGGGTATCGCCTAAAGCCACTCTCCAGCGTGGATTTGCCATGATACGCAGTGCAGAAGGTATTCCCATCAGCTCAGTGCATCAAGCCGAGCTACAAACGAATTTAACCATTGAATTTCGTGATGGCAGTTTGATTGCCAAACCCACTAAAACGTCAAAAAGGAAAAATCATGAGTGAAGAAGCCGATTCGTATAAACACCATTACGCCATTCTCATTGAAATTGCGAACACGTTAAGAACACAGCAAGAACCCGATATTGATGCACTCATTCCAATGGTGGAAAAAGCCACTGCCGCTTATAAGGTCTGTAAAAGTCGTATTGACGCTGTGAAAGAAACGTTCTTGGAAAATTACCCACAGGGCGATGGCGGGTGACGTGCTAATTAATGGGAGCGAATCTATGAATCGACGACTTTTTGAACATATACGCCATCAGTTTCGTTTGGATTTACATGGTATACATGGCATAGCGCATTGGTCACGTGTCCAGTATTTTGGTTTGAAAATAGCGAAGGAAGAAAATGCTCGCCCCGATGTGGTGAAGTTATTTGCGCTACTACATGACTCGCAACGTGTATCAGATAAGTATGATCCTGAGCATGGAAATCGGGCAGTTGCCTTTGCACATGAGATACGCGGTGAGCTTTTTGATTTGGATAATCATGGGTTTGATCTGCTTTGCGAAGCACTTGCAGAGCATAGCAATGGACTCACAGAGGCGGATGTGACCGTGCAAACTTGTTGGGATGCCGATAGAGTCGATTTGGGGCGTATCGGTGTTTATCCGAATACAAAATTTCTCTGCACAAGCACAGCAAAAGATCCTGCGTTTATTCATCGAGCATGGGCAATGACTCGTTACGCCGATAAACCATTAAATAATTTTGTGATAAATCCTTAATGGGGTATTTAATTCGTTTTATATGTCAATCCGATTTTTATGTTCAGATCATGGCAAAAAATTCGTTAACGTACGTTTTTGTACTTTTAGTATTGGAATCCCTAAATTAGCTTTTTATTGGTTTTTTGGAAAAAATATTATGAAATACAAGAATGCCCAATCTTCAGCACTGAAATCGCCTGAAGTAGTTTTAAATTTATGGGCTTATGTAGATGAAGCGTGAGGGCGTGATTGCCGCGCTTGAGCAAAGTGGATGGGTTCAAGCAAAAGCAGCGCGCTTAGTCGATATGACACCACGTCACAATAGCCTATCGTATACAAATTTTAAATATCAGCATGAAACAGATTTGATATGTTTTAAAATTCGCTAATTAGTCAATTGGGCAGGCAAAGTTGATTTTTTATTTTAATCTAGATATTCAATACGTTATAATAATAATTGAAGGTGATAGTTTAAATAATGAATTCAATACAGAAAACCAAAGGGGATATTAGATGGCAACTGATGCAGCAAAACCGGCACTGCTTTTTAGCTCTGCAATTGAAATATATAACGCAAATAAAGCATTTTCGAACATTGATACATCAACTATAACGAGTATTCCAACCAATCCAGTTAACGAAAACCTATTGAGTCCATTAGGTACGGATAATATTTATGCAACAAATTTATCGGATGCTTTTAGCGCATTAGAACTGGATAAAAAATCAATCACCTCGAGTGATAATTATGCAAAGTATCAAATCGGTTTTAAAACAAATTCGCAAGCAAGTATAAAGGCAAATGTCAGTGTTTCTGAGCTAACGAAAGTAGCAAAAAAAATTGACTTTGGTACAGGTAATGATAATGTTCAGGAAAAAATTAATTACATCAATGAATATGGTGATAAATTACTTGTCAATCATCAATATAAAACAGTCACTGCCTTTGCGAAATTAGATCATTCCCTAAAACTTCATTCAACTATTTCAGATGAACTTTCACAAGTTTTTTCGGCTGAAAGTGGTTCAAAAGCAATCCGCTCAACATTCAGTACCTCTTTTCAATCTGCGTATAATTTTAATGTAAAAAATAATACGGGTACGACAAAAGATAATACAAAACAGACGTTTCACTTCAAATCACCCGCTATTAAAATAGATTCATCTGTGGTCAACTCAACAACATCAACAGATGAGAATGCAACATTTATTGCTTCTAAGCAAACGAAAAATGTTACGTATGCCAATATGGATAAAAATCCTGAAAATGCTTACAAGCTACATTATGACGTTACCCATAGTACGATCGATGATAATACAATCACCACATTAAAGTTATTTACGTTTTCTGATAGTGGTATTGCTATAGAAGCTAAGGGCGTCATTGATGGTGATTCTGTTTCAAAGGGCGCTTTAAAAGTTGACACAGCATTTTTCACGCTGAAAACGAATTCACCCTCTGCAAAAGAGTTATTAGATTTAAATACAGATGGTTATGGCGATAAATCTCAATTGGATGGCTTGTTCAGCTCAACAAATGAATTCAAAGGCACTGATCATGATGACAATATTGTGATAAAAGCGGTAAAGCCCATTGGCGCTACCACGCGTGATCCTGGCGAAATTGTTGAGCTAAAAGTCGATGCAGGAGATGGGGATGACATCATTGTCGCCAGTAAAAGTGGTGGCAATACGATAACAGGCGGTGATGGTAAAGATACTTTTGTCATTGGTAATAGCTGTTCAGGTTCAATTATTATTAAAAGCTCAACGGAAACTCGGAATGTTTCGGGAATTAAAATCACCTATAGTGCAGAAATGCAAGGGAGTGACACGATTACAGATTTTAATTCACAAGTTGATAGGTTATCGTTAGGGAAGGTGGCAAATAGAGCTAATTATGCTGAAGGTACTGAATCGGTTGAGGATTTTTCAGCCGCATTGACCGCAGCGACCGTGTTATTAAAAGCAATGCGCACCAGTGGTGAGCGATTTGCCTTCGAATTCGATTCTTCGAATGGTTATTTATTTGATGATGTCAATGGGGATGGCCTGGCAGATCAAGTCATTGTTTTAACTGGCATTGATAATGAGGGTATTGCTGCCTCGGATATTACGATTTAAATATGAATTTTCCACGTTGATCCCTTTGACAAAAAAATAATAGATAAAAAATGTCGTCAATCCCCTATATGGGTGATTCAAAACATTGATTTTTAGTGCAGAATGTAAATCATGTGATATTTTCAGAAAAATTTATATAAATTTCTGACTGTTACGGCATATTTTAAAAGTCGTTTATAAAATAAATGAGCGACTTTTTATATCTATTTATCAAAAGGAGATTTATCGTGGAACTATTGTCTGTAGGCTTATTTGGTTTAATTATTTTATTAATGTTATTCATGCCATTTGTTTTAATTAGCTTTAAAT
Organism: uncultured Pseudomonadota bacterium; assembly: GCA_903848905.1. Taxonomy (GTDB): domain Bacteria; phylum Pseudomonadota; class Gammaproteobacteria; order Methylococcales; family Methylomonadaceae; genus UBA10906. The sequence continues at coordinate 928 of CAINHP010000009.1, read as the reverse complement.
AGAATGAGTGGTAATGAGGTTTTATCAAAAACACCGTGTTCGGTTTTCAATTACGTTGCCTAGACGCATGTTGATCTGTTTTTTTATTTATGCTCAGAAATTCCATAGTTTAATGTTCTATAACATCTGATTTATCGATAGGTAACGCCTTTATAATCAATAATTTAAATATTTTGACAATAAATTATGGATAAATACACGTTTCTAGCGTATTTTTTATATTACATTGTCGTTATTTTGTCACAATTAGAGGACTAAAATAGTAGAGATTTTCCATTCAAGCAAATAAACGCAAAGGCGATTTTTTGTTTTGTTAATTTTCACTACTATATTTTGAGTAATCTGATGAATAAGAATATTACCTTCATGAGCTTCACTGCATTGGCCTTAGTCGCTAATGCCTTTAATCCAGCTATTTCTCATGCTGCCACAACACCAAAACTCAAAGCAGCAGCGTTCACTTTTGCGTTATGGAGTGATATGCCTTATGCCAAAAATGGTGATACAACACCTTCATCTGTTGCAACTCCAGCATTAGATGGTTCAACAGACGGTGCAACATCAATTTCTCGCTTAACAAAAAGTATTACTGATGCAAAGGTAAGCTTTACTATTTTTGGTGGCGATACAAAAGACGGTAGCTCACTGTGTACTGATACAACACTTAGAGACGACGCAACAGCTATGTTTAATAGTTTGGCTATCCCTACTGTTTATGTGCCTGGTGATAATGAATGGACAGATTGCCATCGCACCAATAACGGAGGTCGTAACAATTTAGAACGACTTAAATTCCTTCGCGAAAATATGTTCCAGTCATCAAAAAGTTTTGGTGGCAATGCTAAAACCCAATTGACATTAACTCGTCAAGGTACACCTGGTGGGGAATATTCTGAAAACAGTCGTTGGACTAAAGGGAATGTTGTAT
>CAINHP010000008.1 GCA_903848905.1 uncultured Pseudomonadota bacterium | reverse complement strand
GTCAATTAATTTTCCTTCTTCATCAACTGGAACACTCGCTTGCGCAATAACAAACTCGCCTTCTTCAATAGCCGATAAATAATCTACTTGATTAGTTACCCTACCATCAACAACCTTACGATATGGCGTTTCTAAAAAACCGTAATTATTTGTTCGTGCGTATACCGATAACGAGTTAATCAAACCAATGTTTGGTCCCTCTGGCGTTTCAATTGGGCAAACACGACCGTAATGAGTTGCATGAACGTCACGTACTTCAAATCCAGCTCGCTCACGCGCAAGACCACCGGGACCTAAAGCAGAAACACGACGTTTATGGGTAATTTGAGATAGCGGATTGTTTTGATCCATAAACTGAGATAATTGGCTTGATCCAAAAAACTCTTTGATAGCCGCTGAAACAGGTTTTGCATTAATAATTTCTTGCGGCATTAAACCTTCAGAATCAGCCAATGTTAAACGTTCTTTAACGGTTCGCTCAACACGCACTAAACCTACACGGAATTGATTTTCAACCATTTCACCAACAGAGCGAACACGACGGTTACCTAAATGATCAATATCATCGACAACGCCATTTCCATTACGAATTGCAATGAGTTCTTTTAGGACGTCAATAATGTCGTCTTTAGTTAATGTGCCCACACCTTCAATCTCTTCACGTCCAAGACGACGATTAAATTTCATCCGACCAACAGTTGATAAATCGTATCGTTCTTCTGTGAAAAATAAATTCTGAAATAAATTTTCTGCTGATTCACGCGTAGGCGGTTCACCAGGGCGCATCATACGATAAATTTCAACAAGCGCTTCAAGTGTGTTTGTCGTTGTATCAGAACGCATTGCGTTTGAAATGTACGCACCACGATCTAAATCATTCACATACAATGTATTAACTTCAGTAATACCGGCTTCAATACAGCGTTCAATAATATGACTTGTTAACTCATCATTAACATGAGCAATTAATTCACCTGTATTTTGGTCAATAATGTTATGACCTACTATTTTTCCAATTAGATAATCTTTTGGGACTTCAAAAGAGGATAAACCCGCTTTTGTAATTTCCCGAATATGTTTGGCCGTAATACGTCGACCTTCTTCAACAAGAACCTGATTACCATTTTTAATATCGAACGCTGAGATTTCGCCACGCAAACGCTCGGGCACGATATGATAGGTAAAAAGATCTCTACTTAAATTAAATTTATTTGTTTCGAAGAACATGTTAATCATGTCTTCATTATCATAACCTAACGCACGAAGTAAAATTGTCGCAGGAATTTTACGGCGACGATCTATACGTACATAGACACAATCTTTATGATCGAATTCAAAGTCAAGCCATGAACCACGATAAGGAATAACGCGGGCATTAAAAAGTAACTTTCCAGAAGAATGCGTTTTACCTTTATCATGATCAAAGAAAACACCTGGTGAACGATGTAATTGCGACACAATTACTCGCTCTGTTCCGTTAATAACAAACGTTCCATTTTCCGTCATCAATGGCAGCTCACCCATATAGACTTCTTGTTCGCGTATATCCTTAACTACTTTAGCTGATGATGGCGATTCTTTATCATAAATGACTAAACGCACAAGAACGCGCAAAGAGGCTGCATAAGTTGCACCACGTTGCTGACATTCACGCACATCAAAAATAGTATCACTTAAGCGATAACGAACATACTGTAACTCCGCATAACCATTATGACTCTCAATGGGAAATACGCTTGAAAATGCAGCATGCAATCCCTCATTATCACGCTTATTCACACTTACACCGGACTGCAGAAAATGGGCATAAGAGTCGATTTGAGTAGCAAGAAGATAGGGAACTTCAAGCACTTCGGTGCTTTTCCCAAAATTATTTCGAATACGCTTTTTTTCGGTAAAAGAGTAGGACATATCGCTTCAAAACCTTTTTGTCGTAGAACAGTTTCACTGTGCAATCATTGCAAGCAACAAAAGGCCGGCAGCAAAATTGCCACCAGCCATTCAAAAATCAGGCGAAACCTGAACAACTAATCAAAATTTATTTAATTTCAACCGTTGCACCAGCTTCTGTTAATTCTTTTTTGAAGGTTTCAGCTTCTGCTTTAGAAACAGCTTCTTTTAATACTGTAGGTACGCCTTCAACAGCATCTTTCGCTTCTTTTAAGCCCAAGCCTGTGATACCACGAACAACCTTAATAACAGCAACTTTATTCTCGCCAAAGCTGGTCATAACCACATCAAATTCAGTTTGCTCTTCTGCTGCCGCTGCGGCAACAGGGGCTGCTGCAACAGCAACAGCTGCTGAAACACCAAATTTTTCTTCCATCGCTGTAATTAAATCAACGATTTCCATAACGGTCATGCCTGCAACTGCGTCTAAAATATCCGCTTGTGAAATTGCCATTGTATGCTCCTCTATAATAATAGGTTTTAAACGAGTTAATAATATTTATGCAGCTTCTTGCTTTTGATCTCTGAGTGCAGCCAATGTCCGAACAAATTTTTCGGTTGGCGCTTTCATCACAGACATCAACATAGCAATACCCTGGTCGCGTGTTGGCAAATTAGCCAAACGTGGCAACTCAGAACCACCATAAGATTGGCCACCAATGGCTACAATCTTAGTAATAAGTTTATCGTGACTTTTTGCAAAATTACTGATTAAACGACCAGCAGAACCTGGATCTTCCATTGAAAAAGCAAGCAATAAAGGCCCAACAAGCGCATCTTGCATACATTCAAATTCAGTTCCAGCAACAGCACGTTTAGCAAGCGTATTTTTTACAACACGCAAATAAACACCTGTTTCTCTTGCTGTTTTACGTAATTCAGTTAATTCGGTTACAGTCAATCCACGATACTCTGCCGCTACTGCAGAATGCGCTTTCGCAGCAAATGCAGAAACTTCCTCTACGACAGCTTTTTTGCTATCTAAATTTAGAGCCATAGTTTACTCCGATAATTCTGAAAATTTTCAGCTTGAAAATTCACACTAAAATATAGTGTGCTTAAAATCATACGGTACGCAATTCAATCAATTGCGTTCCGCCTACGCAGGTTATTAAGTTTTAAAAAAACGCCTGCGGTCTTTGACGGCTACAGAAATATAAAATTCCAGCAACTCAAAGTTTGGTTGATTATAAACCGCTAATATCTAACCACAAGCCTGGACCCATGGTTGACGACAAACTGACCTTTCTTACATAAAGCCCTTTTGAAGTACTTGGTTTTAATCTTTTTAAATCGGCAATTAATGCTTCTAGGTTACCTTGAATAGCATCAGCTTCGAATGCAACTTTGCCTAAAGTACAGTGAATAATACCAGACTTATCTGTTCTGTAACGAACCTGACCTGATTTTGCATTCTTAACTGCTGTTGCAACGTCTGTAGTTACTGTACCCACTTTAGGATTTGGCATTAATCCACGTGGACCAAGAATTTGTCCAAGTTGACCAACAACCCGCATTGCATCGGGTGATGCAATAACAACGTCAAAATTCATTTCCCCTTTTTTGACTAAATCACCTAAGTCATCCATACCAACAATGTCTGCGCCAGCTTGTTTTGCAGCTTCAGCATTTGCACCTTGTGCAAAAACAGCAACACGTACGGTTTTACCTGTACCATTTGGAAGCACAGTTGCGCCACGGACATTTTGATCTGATTTACGAGGATCAACACCTAAATTCACACTAACGTCGATAGCTTCTTGAAACTTTGGAGTGGCAAATTCTTTTAATATTGAAACTGCTTCAGCAACTGTATATTGCTTAGTAGCATCAACTCTTTCTTTTATTAATTTTGCTTTTTTTGTTAATTTAGCCATTTTACAAACCCTCCACAGTCAAGCCCATGCTTTTTGCACTTCCAGCAATTGTTTTTACAGCTGCATCCAAACTGGCAGCGTTTAAGTCTTCCATTTTGATTTTAGCAATATCTTCTAACTGTTCACGAGTAACAACACCAATTTTTTTGGTATTTGGATTACTACTTCCACTTTTCAAACCTAATGCTTTTTTTAGCAATATTGACGCAGGTGGTGTTTTCGTTATAAACGTAAAACTACGATCACTATAAACTGTGATAACAACTGGTAATGGCAAACCTTTTTCAACATCCTGAGTTTTTGCGTTGAACGCTTTACAAAACTCCATAATGTTCACACCACGTTGACCCAAAGCCGGACCTACTGGTGGACTTGGATTTGCTTCACCTGCTTTAACCTGCAATTTAATATATGCGGTAATTTTTTTAGCCATTTTTTACTCCAAATTACGGGTCAAACGCTTTTCAGCTCCCCTAAGACAAGAAATCTCCGCCTTTATTCAAAGACGAAGATAATCACATGATTTTATGTTTTTTCAACTTGATCAAAATTTAACTCAACTGAAGTCGCACGTCCAAATATTAGCACTGAAACACGCAATTTACTTTTCTCGTAAACAACTTCTGCAACTTCACCGTTAAAATCTTTAAAAGGGCCGTCAACTATTCTAATAACTTCACCAGCCTCAAACAAAACTTTAGGTCTAGGCTTATTAACACCTTCTTCAACTCTGTTTAGTATCGCCTGTGCTTCTTTATTTGAAATAGGTGCTGGTCTATCTGAAACACCACCAATAAATCCTAGCACCTTTGGCGTACTACGCACGAGATGCCAAGTTTCGTTAGTCAATTCCATTTCCACCAACACATAACCAGGAAAAAACTTTCTTTCACTTTTTCTCTGTTGTCCCATTTTCATTTCAACAACTTCTTCAGTTGGAATCAAAATTTGACCAAAATAACTTTCCAATCCTTCACGAGCTATGCGCTCAAGGAGAAATTGCTTAACTTTATTCTCAAAATTCGATTGCGACTGAACGACATACCAGCGCTGAGACATATTAAGCCTGCCCTGTCAATATCCGCACACCCCAAAAGAGAAATGTATCGAGCAACCAAAGTACTAAACTTACAATCGAAACCATTGCAAATACAAGCAATGTCGTTCTTGTAGTCTCATCTTTAGTAGGCCATACAATTTTTCTTACTTCAATTTTTGAATCAGAAATAAATCCAGCAATCGAAGCACCCCACGCAGTAGTGGCTAACATACCAATAGCAGCACCAATTACAGCAACCAAACCTAGAATACGATAGAGCAATCTAAAGTCGGCAAAGTAGTAAAATGCTGCAATTCCAGCAATAACTAAAACAACGGAAAAAACTTGCTTAACAACATCAAAAACACTTATTGATGCTTCAGTTTGCGTATTCATAAGTGTGGACTTTGAGAAAAACCTGAAATTAAGAGAAAATTTGGCTGGCAGGCCAGGAGGGGCTCGAACCCCCAACCAGCGGTTTTGGAGACCGCCATTCTACCAATTGAACTACTGACCTATACAGACAAATATTTTTTAAAACTTTTTAACACTCAATATATATTTTGAGCGATATTTTATTCAATAATCGACGCAACAACGCCAGCACCTACTGTGCGCCCGCCTTCACGAATCGCAAAACGCAATCCGTCTTCCATAGCAATTGATGAAATCAATTTCACTTTTACTGAAATATTATCACCAGGCATTACCATTTCAACACCTTCAGGCAATTCAACTGCACCTGTTACG
>CAINHP010000007.1 GCA_903848905.1 uncultured Pseudomonadota bacterium | reverse complement strand
CCGTCAAATACACTTTCAAGACCTTTCCACGCAGGTACGCTGTTTACTTCAATCACATTTAACTGCCCGTTGCAATCGTCAATGATATCCACCCCCGCATAATCCATTTTCAACAGTTTCGTAGCGTTAATTGCTAATTCATTCATTTCTAAATTTTGCGCAACACGCTCGCAACTCGCGCCTTTCGCCACATTGTTAAGCCAAGATTTACCGCGCCGACGCATTGTAGCTATCGCTTGACCATTAATCACAAAAACACGGTAATCAGAAAACCCTTCACCCGTACAAGAAATAAAGCGCTGCAAATAATAAACGCCATGACTACTCGATATCCAAGGAATATCTGTTAATTTCTCAATGCGCCGAATGCCCTCTCCTTGAGAGCCAAACAAAGGCTTACTAATCAAAAAATGGCCTGCACCCAATTCTTCTCTCGCTAAGTTAAGTACCTCATCACGGCTACGTAACACCCATGTTTTAGGAGTAGGTAAATTAGCATGGTGCAATAAAAAACTGGTCATTGCCTTATCAACACTACGCTCAATAGCATGTGCATCGTTATAAACAGGAATACCTAAAATTTTCAACCCATGTAAAAAATCTAAATAAAGTGTTACTTCTTCGAGGGAACCACCTGGTACGCCGCGAACAAATGCTGCTGAAGGTAATGTTTTTTCAAATTGCGGAATTGAAATCGGCACCTCATTTTGACGCGATAAATTGAAACTACACGCACTCAGTGATACAAAATCACTTTGAAAACCTAATTCTGCAAATGCGTATTTGAGTTGTTTACCATGCCAACCGGGGTCGTCAGTGAAAATTACAATAGATGGAATTGTCATAAATTGAGAAAATGAACAGCGAAAGTCTTTCGCAGTAAGTCAATTCTGCGGTATGTTACGCATTATGATAGCAAAATTAGCCGTATCGGGGAAATGCTAACCGCACGCGATAATTTTATTCATTACATCATTTTATCCACTACCTACTTTTTTAATTTTTATCATGACGCAAATAAAAGATAGTTCAATACAGCTTTACTTAGATACACTAGCTAGCAAAAACGCGACCCCTGGAGGCGGTAGCGCCTCAGCACTCATGGGCGCACAATCAGCCGCATTAACAAGCATGGTATGTAATTTAACTATCGGCAAACCTCAATATGCTGAAGTTGAAAATGACATGAAGGAATTATTAAATCAATCTGAAATATTGCGTGGACAATTAACTGCGATGATTAAAGCAGATGTCGATATTTTTGATGAATTAATGGCAACGTATGCGCTACCAAAAGAAACCGACGATGAAAAAATAGCACGAAGCGCTGCCATTCAGCACGTTTTAAGAGAAGCAACCAATGTTCCTTTAGCATGCGCAAAAGCTTGCGCTCAGGCCATATCGCTAAGTAAAATTGCCGCGCAAAAAGGAAATACAGCCGTTATTAGTGATGCTGGCGTTGCTGTTATGTCTGGTTATGCCGGTTTAAAGAGTGCAGCTCTCAATGTTTACATTAACGCAGCAAGCTTAAAAGATAGAGAATTTGCAGAAACAAAAATAGCCGAATTAACGGCTATTCTGAGTGATGCTGAAGTGAGCAGCCAAGAAATTTATGACCTAGTCAAAACACGATTGTAAAATTTAAACGCCCCAACTTCTGATATTTCCTGTATCGATATGAACAAAATTTGAATCGGGATAATAACCAACACCACCGCGTTGCATTGCCAGCGCGGCATCTCTAATCGTTCTTGTATCATAACCATCAAGACGAATATCAATTGCCCGACCTTGCATGTGCAAGCTATTTTTCGCAACGCCATCACTGTGTCTACGCAAATTTGCATTCGTTTCAGGAGATCGATAGCCCGAAACAATATTAAACGGACGACTCACATTCAAACTTAGCTTTAATTCATAAAGTTGATCGAGTAACGCAGGATCAACGGGGTGAATATCGCCTGTGTGATGATCACGGAAAATATAATCAATTTCCTGAAGGGCGTCTTCAATATAAAGGCCGCGCTCAAAATAGGTCAACTTTAAATGATCGCCTGTATGGGGATTTTGTAGTGCAATCATTTTTGATGGAATGTGCTGCACAAATAATTGACGCTCTTCACGCGTATCTAAAACGAGTGCATTATCACGATACATAACACTGCGCTTCGAGTTAGACGCGATTACTTTATGGTGACGCGAGTCGTTGTGATGATGTGCATCAGCCAACTTATGATTTTTTATCGTTTCATGATGCACATTTTTTGCAATATGATGCGAATCAGTTTTAGTTTTACTCGATGTATGAACGGCAACTAGCTTTTTATCATGCGATTCACTTTTTTTAGCCAATCGATTAGTGATAGCTGCTTTCAATTTTTGATGACCTTTTGAAGCAACAACTACTGGTTTAACACTGGATTTTTCTGCTATTTTACGTGTAACAATCTTGCGTTCAACTATATGCTTCGCTTTCGCACTGGCAATTTGTGTGCCCGTCAAAAATAGGAGCGAACCAAAGGTGATATTTTTTAAGAATTTGCGTCTTGAAGACAAATCAATTTCATTAGGCATTTTCAGTTTTTTAAATGTCGAATTTGGCATAAGTATT
>CAINHP010000006.1 GCA_903848905.1 uncultured Pseudomonadota bacterium | reverse complement strand
TGTTTGAGCGTTGAAGGCGTTGCGCGAGAAATTGCTGTGTTAAATCAATTAACACTTGCTATTCCAGAAATTCAAGCTGCTGCTGTGACGTCAACTGAAAAATTATCGGTTCATGTTGATGCACCGCAAGCGTGTCCGCGTTATTTAGGGCGTATTATTTCGGGTGTGAACAATCATGCGCAAACCCCACTTTGGATGCAAGAGCGTCTGCGTCGTAGTGGTCTGCGTTCATTGAGTGCGCTAGTTGATGTAACTAATTACGTGTTACTTGAGTTGGGTCAACCGCTACACGTTTTTGATGCGCAAAAATTACATGGGGATATTCATGTTCGTTATGCAAGAAATGGTGAAACGCTTGAATTACTCAACGCGCAAACGATTACGCTTGCAGATAATCATTTAGTGATTGCAGATGAAAAGCAGCCACTCGCCTTAGCGGGCGTGATGGGGGGAAATGACAGCGCAGTAAATGAAAATACTCAGACTGTATTTTTGGAATGCGCATTTTTTGCACCTTTGGCAATTGCTGGCAAAGCGCGTCATTTTGGTTTGCATACGGATTCTTCTCACCGTTTTGAGCGTGGCGTGGATTTTGAATTGCAACATCGTGCAATTGAACGCGCAACGCAACTCATTTTAGACATCTGCAGCGGCAATGCGGGAGAAATCACAAATATCAGCAGTCAAGCCGATTTACCTAAGCGTGAGCCGATTGTGTTGCGTGAAGCGAAATTGACGCAAATTTTAGGCATGGCGTTTGAATCGCAAGCGGTTAACGATATTTTAACACGCCTTGGATCGCATGTTTCTGCGCAAGCGGATGGCTGGAAAGTGATTCCCCCAAGCTTCCGTTTTGATATTGCTATTGAAGCCGATTTGATCGAAGAAATCGCGCGAATTCATGGTTATAATAATTTGCCTAATAATCAAATTTTAGTGCGTTCTTCGCTTAATGAAGCCACAGAAAGTACGATTGATTTAGAGCGCGTCAAAGATTTGCTGGTAGATAGCGGTTATCAAGAAGCAATTACTTACAGTTTTATTGATGAAGCGATGCAACAAACGATTGCGCCAAGTGCGCAGTTTATTCGTTTGCAAAACCCGATTTCTGCTGAACTTGCTGTGATGCGCACCACGCTTTGGGGTGGTTTACTCAATGCGGCGCTGCATAATACCAATCGTCAACAAACACGGGTACGTTTATTTGAATCGGGTTTGCGTTTTGTCCAACGAAATGATGAAACCCATCAAGAAAAAATGTTGGCGGGTTTAGCACTGGGTAATGTGAATTTAGAGCAATGGGGTGAAAAAACGCGCTTAGTTGATTTTTTTGACGTGAAAGCGGATATCGAAGCCATTTTTGCTTTGACTGGCGTGAGGGTGGATTTTGTTGCTCATGAACACGAAACGCTACACCCTGGTCAAAGTGCGAAAATTCTGACCAAAACAGGTGAATTAGTTGGCTGGCTTGGGATGCTTCATCCAACATTAGAGAGCCAATTAGGATTTGAAACACCTGTTTTCTTGTTTGAACTCGCACAAGATGTTTTACTTAATAAACAACATGCCCGCTTTAAACCGTTGTCAAAATTTCCTTTTGTTAGCCGTGACTTAGCGCTGCTCGTTAAAGAAGATGTCACATCGGGCGATATAATCGCATGCATTGCATCATGTGAGGAATCGTTATTGCAGGATGCAGTAATTTTTGATGTCTATCGCGGCAAAGGCGTTGATGAGAATTATAAAAGTGTTGCACTGCGTTTAGTGTTGCAAAATCAGACACAAACGCTTACAGATACCGAAATTGATGCTATAGTTAGCACGTTCCTAGAGACCTTGACCCGACAAACGGGCGCAAAATTAAGAGATTAAGTTTATGGCATTAACAAAAGCAGATTTCGCAGAGAATTTATTTGACGAATTAGGACTCAATAAACGCGAAGCGAAAGATATGGTCGATCTTTTTTTTGAAGAAATTAAACGTTCTTTAGATCATGGTGAGCAAGTGAAACTTTCTGGTTTTGGCAAATTTGAATTACGAGACAAAACTGGTCGCCCGGGTAGAAACCCAAAAACAGGCAAAGAAATCCCGATTACAGCGCGACGTGTTGTCACCTTTAGATCGGGTCAAAAACTTAAAGCACGAGTAGAAGCGTATGCTGGAGCCGAGTAATAATAATGAATTGCCGATTATTCCGGCAAAGTGCTATTTTAGTATTGGTGAAGTCAGTGAATTATGTGGTGTAAAGCCGCACGTCCTACGTTATTGGGAACAAGAATTTTCTGAAATCAACCCCGTTAAACGTCGTGGTAATCGCCGCTATTATCAGCGTCATGATGTTTTAATTATTCGCCAAATTCGCGCCTTGTTATATGAACAAGGCTACACTATCGGTGGCGCAAAAGCGCATTTATCGAGCAGTGATTCAAAAGATGATTCCACGCGCACCAAGCAACTCATTCATCAAATGGTGATTGAGTTAGAAGTAATTTTGGAACTTCTTCGCTAAAAACTGTTTAGCGGTATTTTTTCTTTTTTCGAAAATTACCGCTAAAAATTTAATTCCTCCGCTTTTTTCAAACAAATCACAACATTTATGACCTCACGCATCGCAACCTACGAGCGTAATACGCTTGAAACCAAAATCACCTTGACGCTGAATTTAGATGGCACTGGCAAAACGCATTTTGTCACGGGTGTGCCTTTTTTAGATCACATGCTTGATCAAATTGCGCGACATGGCATGATTGATATCGATGTGCTCGCAAAAGGCGATTTAGACATTGATGCACATCATACGGTGGAAGACATTGGTATTACGCTGGGTTTAGCGTTTGCGAAGGCACTTGGCGATAAAAAAGGGATTTCGCGTTATGGTCATGCGTATGTGCCGCTCGATGAATCACTTTCGCGCGTAGTGATTGATTTCTCTGGTCGTCCGAGTTTGTATTACAACGTGACATTTAATCGCGCGTTTATTGGCAATTTTGACGTGGATTTATTGCGTGAATTTTTCCAAGGGTTTGTGAATCATGCGGGCGTGACGCTACACATTGACAACCTCAAAGCCGGTAACGCGCATCATATTGCTGAAACGGTCTTTAAAGCCTTTGGTCGCGCGGTACGCAATGCGATTGCCTTTGACGAGCGCATGATGGGCATTACGCCATCAACAAAAGGGGTGCTTTAATGTCTAGCGTTGCAGTCATTGATTATGGCATGGGGAATTTACATTCGATTGCTAAAGCTTTGCAGCATGCCGCCCCTGACGTTGAAGTGATTGTCACGTCCGAAGCCAATACTATTTTAGCCGCTGAGCGGGTAGTTTTTCCCGGTGTAGGCGCGATGCGTGATTGTATGCAGGCGCTTGGTGATTTGAATTTAATTGATGTTGTGAAAGAAGTAGCTAGTACAAAACCACTTTTAGGTATTTGCTTGGGGATGCAAGCATTGCTTTTAGACAGTCAAGAGAATGGCCACACGGATTGTTTGGGGATTTTTGATGGTCATGTATTGAAATTTGCCGAACCGCTAGAAACCGCTAACGGTGAAGTCTTAAAAGTTCCGCACATGGGATGGAATCAAGTCAAACAAACAGCGCATCCACTTTGGAAAAATATTCCCGATAACAGCCGTTTTTATTTTGTTCATAGCTATTATGCGCAAGTGAAAAATTCCTCGCACATTGCAGGCACCAGCGATTATCCAAACGCTTTTGCTTGCGCGTTAATGAAAGATAACGTTTTTGCGGTGCAATTTCATCCCGAAAAAAGTCAACACGTGGGTTTACAACTTTTGGCGAATTTTTTAGCTTGGGATGGGTTGTTGGTTTGATTTTGTCGTGCGAATTTAGTCATAAAACTTAGGGTGATGCTCCCTAAAAATTGAAATAGTATTCATTAATTTTGAAATACTATCGTGTCGGGCATTTAAACTCAACTGTACTCCACAAACAATAAAAAAACGTCAACTACGTCACACTTTTGAAATTTACTTTTAAAGTTGCTGTTATTTACAGATTAAAAGTGGTTTCATATCAAGTATTACATACTTAAAGCGCCGAATGTATCGTATTCTCGTTAATACAGTCTACATAGCGCGGTGATACTAAATTATGCTCAACTATTTATGAATATACTTCTCTATAACGAACTCAATCCAAATATAATTCCAAACTTCGCAAAATTGACGTCGTATATTGAAGCGGACGATTTTAAATCGGCAGATGTAAAAAAAGTTGGTGATAATCTTTATCGCGCCCGTTTAAATATCACAGATCGTCTTTTATTTTCTATTTACAAGCACGATGGAAAATCATACGCATTGATTTTGGAGTTTATTAAAAATCACGATTATGCTAATTCGCGTTTTTTACGTCATGTTTCAGACATTGATGAAGACAAAATACCCACAATTTCAACTTATACCGAAGAAAATGACATTACATCGCTGGTATATTTGAATACAT
>CAINHP010000005.1 GCA_903848905.1 uncultured Pseudomonadota bacterium | reverse complement strand
TTCGCGTCGGCATGACGCAATCGAACATATCAATACCGCGTCGCACCGCTTCCACTAAATCTTCAGGTGTCCCGACGCCCATGAGATAGCGGGGTTTATCCGCCGGCATTTTTTGATGAATATCGTCGAGCGTTGCCATCAGTTCATCTTTAGGCTCACCAACAGACAGACCGCCAATGGCATAACCGTCAAAGCCAATTTCTTGCAGGCCTGCAATAGATTCTTCGCGTAAATGTTCGTACATACCGCCTTGTACAATACCAAAAAGTGCAGAAGGATTATCCCCATGCGCCTCTTTACTGCGTTTTGCCCAGCGTAGCGAAAGTCGCATGGAATCGGCGGCTTCTTGAACGGTTGCAGGGTAGGGTGTGCATTCGTCAAATATCATGACAATATCTGAGCCGAGTTCACGCTGAACTTGCATGGACTCTTCAGGCCCCATAAAAATTTTACTGCCGTTAATGGGTGATTTAAACGTAACACCTTGCTCCGTAATTTTGCGCAATTTTCCTAAGCTAAAGACTTGAAAGCCACCTGAATCGGTTAAAATGGGTTTTTGCCATTGCATAAAATCATGCAAATCACCGTGGGCTTGAATGACTTTAGTGGTAGGGCGTAGCATTAAATGAAACGTATTCCCTAAAATAATTTGTGCGCCAACTCCTCGTAAATCCTCAGGGGTGAGTGATTTCACCGCGCCATAAGTGCCAACAGGCATAAAAATAGGCGTTTCAATCACGCCACGAGCAAAAGTTAAACGGCCGCGTCGTGCATAGCCATCTGTTGACAATAATTGAAAATCCATAACACTTCTGTAAATTAAAAAGAGTGAATTATCGAGTCTTTTCACATGAATGTACACGGCAAAAAAAAACACCGTAAAATAGTGCCTAGCGACTTTAGTTTTTAATTTTAATTTTTGAGGAAATCTATCATGGCAACAATTTTGATTACGGGTGCAAATCGCGGGTTAGGTTTAGATTTTTGCAGACAATATGCGCAGGATAATTGGCAAGTGATTGCGTGTTGTCGTCAACCGGAAAACGCCACTGAACTTAATCAACTCGCAGCGCAGTATAAAAACGTTTCTGTTTTTGCGCTGGATATGGACGATTTTTCACAAATTGAGCAGCTTGCAGTCAAGCTAAGCGATATGTCCATTGATGTTTTACTCAATAATGCAGGGGTGTATGGCGATGATGCAGCGCATCGATTTGGCAATTTAGACTATCAAACTTGGCAACATACCTTGTCAACGAACGTTTTTGCGCCTGTTAAAATGATTGAAACTTTTTTACCCCATGTGGCGCGTAGTGAGCAAAAAAAGGTTGTCGCGATGAGTAGTTTAATGGGCAGTATTGCGGATAATACCAGTGGGGGAAGTATTTTATATCGTTCAAGTAAATCGGCACTCAATGCGGCCATGAAATCAATTGCTATTGAACTTCAAGCGAAACATATTGCCGTGTTAATTTTGCATCCAGGTTGGGTGAGAACGGATATGGGGGGATCAAATGCACCAATGGAAATTCCACAAAGCGTTTCACATATGCGCGACACTATTGCAAATTTTACGCTCGCACAAACTGGTGAATTTCAGCGTTATGATGGACAAGTATTGCCTTGGTAAAAGGCGACTATTCAATATTTAAACGTTGCTAACACAGCCGATACCCAATTATTAACGTCAAGATTTGCTGAATTTTATGAGGTGTTAGTCTTTGCAATGACAAGCTTTGATTGGATGCGCAATGATTACCTGCAAAATTGTGCATTCTTGGATAAATTATCGTTCTTTTTTTGATAGTTGATTATTGGTTTTTTTATTGTTCGTAGTTTAGGTAATTATTCGCTAAACAAACTAAAAAAATCCAAAGTGATTTATTTGTATGAGATATTAGACGATTTCAGTTTAATTGAATGGTATAAGTATACAAATTGAATGATAAACGAGTTAATTATGCGAAGTTATTTGATATTTTTGTTCGAAAGATCAAATTTGATTTTATCCACAAAGATAGTGTATCCCCCTGAATCAGGATAGTTGTCGCCTCAAATATTTTTATTAAATAATATTTGAGAATTGAGATGAGAGCTTATACAAAAAGATATACTTCAGAGTTTAAAGAACAAGCGTTGT
>CAINHP010000004.1 GCA_903848905.1 uncultured Pseudomonadota bacterium | reverse complement strand
TTTATTTGCCTTGGTGGCGAAATTGGTAGACGCAAGGGACTTAAAATCCCTCGTTCGAAAGAACGTGCCGGTTCGACTCCGGCCCAAGGCACCATATATCTAAGAGCGTTTTCACTTCAGTGTTAACGCTCTTTTTTTTGCCTAAAATATGCTCTTTGTTAGCTAATGCTTAACTTAGAGCAAAGCAAATTTTCTCTTCCATTGATTATTTTAAAGCGACGACTATCGTGAAAAGTAAAATCTATTTACCATTTTTGTTTTCCATTTTTCTGGCGTCAAAGGTTGATGCGCAAGGTTTAGATCAAGCTATCGAAGAAAAAGTTCAAACCTTACTTGATCAAATGACGTTAGAAGAGAAAGTCGGGCAAATGACCCAAATTGATGTGGGTGTTGTTACCGTCATGGACGGTCAAGACGTGCCTCAGCCTTTTGATATGGAGCGACTTTCGGATGCTATTATCAATCATCATATTGGCTCGATTTTAAACGCACCCTCAACACCCAATAATCAAGCGCAACCCATTGAAAAATGGCGCAGTATGACGCAAACCATTCGCACGATGGCACAGCAAACGCGTTTAAAAATTCCTGTTATTTACGGAATTGATGCAATTCATGGGGCGACTTATACGCAAAATTCCACTCTTTTTCCTCAGGCCATAAATATGGCAGCCACATTTAATCGGGATTTATCCTTTAAAGAAGGTGAAATTGCATCGCGTGAAGTAAAGGCATCGGGCATTGATTGGAATTTTTCGCCTGTCATGGATATTGGTCGTCAACCTTTGTGGCCGCGCTTGTGGGAAACTTACGGTGAAGATGTCTATTTAGCAAGTAGTTTAGGTCGCGCATTTATTGAAGGCCATCAAGGCGATAATATGTCCGCAGCGGATAAAGCCCCCACTTGCTTAAAGCATTATGTTGGCTACAGTTTTCCACTAAATGGTAAAGATCGCACCCCCGCGTGGATAGGGGAGCGAATGTTGCGAGAGTATTTTTTGCCAAGTTTTGAAGAGGGAATTAAAGCGGGAGCACCAACTATTATGGTGAATTCCGCTGAAGTAGATGGTATTCCAGGGCATGCTAATTACCAGTATTTAACCACTATATTGCGTGGTGAATTAGGTTTTACGGGTTTTACGGTGTCTGATTGGGAAGATATTATTCGACTTTATTCGCGCGACAAAATAGCTGCTTCACCGCGTGAAGCGGTAAAAATGGCTGTATTGGCGGGTGTGGATATGAGCATGGTACCGTTTAATTTTTCGTTTTATGATTTATTACTCGAATTAGTCCATAGTGGTGACGTTCCAGTCAGTCGGATTGATGAAGCGGTTACGCGAATTTTGCGTGTCAAATATCAAACTGGTTTATTTGAACGTAACGAGCCTGAAATCCTAGTGAGTGGAAATTTTGCGACGAAAGAAGCTGAAGCGATTAATCGTCAAGCGGCGCAAGAGTCGATTGTACTGGTTAGAAATGAAAAACAATTTCTTCCGCTGAGCAAAAAAACATCGATTTTAGTGACGGGTCCTACGGCTAATTTATTAAGTGTGATGAATGGTGGTTGGACATTGACATGGCAAGGCGATAACGAAAGTTTATATCCCAAAGATAAATTAACGCTACTAAAAGCTATCGAGCAAAAAACGAGCGGCAAAGTTACTTATGTTGGCGGAAAAAATTATCAAGACGAAATCAATATTGAGCAAGCGGTAAATGAAGCTCGACAACACGATGTGGTGGTTTTGGCGTTAGGGGAGAAAACCTATACCGAAACCATTGGTAATATTGATACGTTAAATTTGCCATTTGTCCAAATACAGTTAGCAAAAGCACTTTTTGCGACAGGAAAACCTGTGGTACTGGTGACTTTTGGTGGGCGTCCACGCATTATTACAGAGATTGCAAAGCAGGCAAATGCCGTGGTGTTAGGTTTTCTTCCTGGTATGGAAGGGGGCGTTGCGATGGCGGATATTTTATTTGGTGATGTGAATCCCAGCGGTAAACTGCCAATTTCTTATCCACGTAACACGAATGATATTGTGCATTACGATCATAAACCCATGGAGACTTTTGATCCCAATCAATACAATCCGCTATATCCTTTTGGTTATGGGTTGAGTTATAGCCAATTTGAAACTAGCGGTTTAAGACTAGATAAAACGCAAATCAATATCGGTGATAACATTGAAGTCAGCGTTGAGGTAAAAAATAGTGGGAAAATAACTGGAAAAGAAGCTGTGCTTGTTTATCTCAATGATGTCGTCGCTTCAGTCACTCGACCCACTAAGCAGCTTAAAGCCTTCGCAAAAGTAGATCTGAAATCGAACGAAACCCAAACGCTACATTTTGATCTTTCATCTGAGGCTATGTCGTTTATTGGCGTGGACATGAAACGTCGAATTGAAGCGGGTGAGTTTAAAGTGATGGTTGGTAGTGAGTCAGTGAATTTTAACGTAAACGAAAAATAACACGAAAAGGGAAGGATATGCGACCACAACATTTAAGTTCACTGAGTATTTTAACGTCGTTATTTTTTATCTGGGGATTTATCACTTGTTTAAATGATATTTTGATTCCTCATCTAAAAGCTATGTTTACGCTCGATTATACGCAAGCGATGTTAGTGCAGTTTTGTTTTTTTGGTGCCTATTTTATGATGTCAGTGCCAAGTGGTTACTACGTTGACAAAATGGGGTATAAAAATGGCATTATTACAGGTCTATTTATAGCTGGTTTAGGGTGTTTGTTGTTTTATCCTGCCGCGGGCGCACATTCTTATGCACTTTTTTTAGGGGCTTTCTTTGTGTTAGCTTCTGGTATTACGCTATTGCAAGTGGCTGCGAATCCTTTTGTGACGGTGTTAGGGTCGACTGAAACTGCGGCAAGTCGCTTAACGCTAACGCAAGCTTTCAATTCATTGGGCACGACCTTAGCGCCGTATTT
The DNA here is from genome assembly GCA_903848905.1 of uncultured Pseudomonadota bacterium. Taxonomy (GTDB): domain Bacteria; phylum Pseudomonadota; class Gammaproteobacteria; order Methylococcales; family Methylomonadaceae; genus UBA10906. Next base: position 2,841 of record CAINHP010000004.1, on the reverse strand, counting down.
GGGTGCTGTCTTTATTTTATCAGTTTCCCAAAAAAGTACGGACGAGATTCATTTATTTGATGCCCAGCAATTAGTGAATTATCAAGTCGAGCAAGCCTTAGCAGTACAACACGCCTATTTGTTACTGGCCGCTGTGTTATTTACGTTAGCCATCCTTTTTGCATTAATAAAACTTCCCACTATCCAATTGCAATCACATCAAAATGAGCAATCCAAAACAACCTTAATCAGCGCTTGGCACTGTCCGCATTTAATATTAGGTGCTATAGCGATTTTTGTCTATGTGGGCAGTGAAGTGGCTATTGGTAGTTTTCTTGTGAGTTTTTTAGGTCAAACGCATATCGCGGCGCTTTCCGTGCAGGATGCGGGTAAGTATGTTTCATTTTATTGGGGTGGGGCGATGATCGGTCGCTTTGTAGGTGTGGCGTTGATGCAGAAAATACAGTCATCACATCTTTTAGCTTTTAATGCATTGGCAGCCGTGTTACTCATTTTAACTGCGATTTTTGCAAGGGGTGATTTTGCGATGTGGAGTTTGCTTGCGGTAGGTTTATGTAATTCGATTATGTTCCCCACTATTTTTTCGTTGGCCTTAAACGGATTAGGTTCGCATACGGGGCAGGGTTCAGGAATTTTATGTGCAGCAATTGTCGGCGGGGCAATTATTCCGCTTGTTCAAGGAATAATTGCAGATAACGTCGGGTTGCAAATGGCCTTGTTCTTACCAGTAAGTTGCTATTTGTACATTGGTTTTTATGGCCTGAGATATTCGAAAATAGTCAACATGCAATTTAAATAACATTATTATTTTTAATAATGACTTAACCAAGTGACATAGCAAGCTACGTCACTTGATTGCACTTGTTATCTAATGTACATCATCCGTGTGCCACTGTGGCAACATCAGTATGCAATTTGGTTTTAATCCTAAGTCTTTTAATGTATCAATACTGTGCACTTTTTCCATTTTGTGTAAATCGATAACACTAATGGATCCATCATCCATATTTGGCAGGTTCAAGAAACTATTTTGCACAAAGGCATATTTTTCATCAGGTGAGAAAACGACGTGATGAGCTCCACCTGCTGCGGGTATAGATTTCAAAAACGTGGGTTTACTTGTTGATTCACTAATATCAAAAATATTCAACGCGCCCGGATTTGCAGTCGTAATGAACAATTTATCATGTTCTTGATTAAAATAGATTTCAAGTGGTACGCCTTGTTTAATACTTGAAAAATCAAACACGGGGGTGAATTCGAAATGGTGCTGAGTGCTGTGCCATGTTGCTGTCCACAATTTTCCCTCAAACATGGTATTGACATAAGCAAGTGGTGGCGTGGAATGTGGCATAAACACAGCTTCCACAGGAGCTGAGCCTGATGGTGTGGGTTTGTCGGAGAGTTTATGCGTTGATAATACATTGCCCGTTGTCGAGTCAATGACGGTGACAGTTTCACCCGCATCGCCTAAGTCGGAGGCACGGACTGTGCTCGTTACGATTAAACGATTGATGTCTTCATTTAATCCAAGCCCATGAGGGTAGCGAATGAATTTTTCTTTTTCGTTTGCAGAAATAACTTGTTTAACGCTGTCTGTGTGCGCATCGCCAACAATCACATTACTTGAACCCATACAGGTTAAATACCACGTTTTTTTATCTGCTGTAAATGCCATGTCCTCGGCAACTTCACATTGCGGTACATTGAGAGATTGAATTTCATAAGGCATTTTTTTCATATCAATCACGCGCAGCGGTCCTTTGCCTAGCGCGGTGATGTACGCTTTGCTGATATCTTTATTGTAAAAAATATGATGTGCCACCGCGTCGGGTGGGAGAGGTAAATCTTGGACGATTTTGCCAAACTGGGCTGACGTAGGATCCACATCAATAATAGCAATGCCTTCTTTTCGGGGAAGTTGTCCTGGTTTGCTTTCGTAATTCATCATGGAAAGCATTTCAGCATGGCTAATGGTTGGCAAAAATAAAATTGCACTTAATAAGGTGCAAGTAAACGTGTTTTTAATCATTTTTTTCACTCACGAAAAAAAATCGCACTTGGTTTTGTTAAGCAAATGCGATTTTCTGGCAATTAACCTTCAGCAGTGCTTGGGTCGATAATACTGCTAATTTTAGCGATGTTTGTAATGGGGAAACCGCCTTTTTCGCCATGTTCTCTAAGTGCATCTTCGTTATCAGCAATTAAAATGCAGTAAACTTTATGATCTGTTACAAAACTTTCTAGCCAATGTACGTTTGCATTCATATTGCAAGAGACGCCACAAGAAGTTTGTGCAATTCCTTGTAATTGTTCAGCAGTTAAATCTCCCGCGTTTGGAATGTCGCGTTCTACGATGTATTTAGGCATTTTCTTTTCCTCAATTTATGATTAAAAATGTGAATGTTAAACTGGCATAGCTTGTTAAAGCGTAATAGCCTATTACGCTTTAAAAAAATCTCCCAGTAATTGTGAATAACATTGTTTGAGCGGCTCAGTTGATTGCTCTATTTTCATACGCAAAAGAGCACCTTGCCATGCATTTACCCATAAATCTGCCATCTCATTAGCGGATTTATCTGCGCGAATTCGCTTTTCCTTTTGACCTCGACGCAGTCCCTCTTCCCATACATTGCGATAATCATTCAGTGCATTTTGCAATGCCATGCGACATAAATCGCTTGTATCGCTTAATTCTCCCATTAAATTACCCAGTAAGCATCCGCCTTTAAAATCAGTGCGCTCGAGTTCAGCAATACTTTCCTCAATATAGCGATTTAAAGCGGCGACCGCATTGCCTTCGGATTCATCTAAATATTGATTTAACTGATTGAGATAGGG
>CAINHP010000003.1 GCA_903848905.1 uncultured Pseudomonadota bacterium | reverse complement strand
CAAAATAGACAATGGATGTGGCGTCATCACCATTAATTCTAAACTACCCTCGTCATAATCAGCATGAAACAAACTTTCAATTGACATAAGTGACGCAAGCAACGCTGCCACCCAAATAATCGCTGGCGCAATGCGTTTGAGTAAGGCAATCTCTGCACCCAGTGCCAGTGGAAATAAGGTAATCACCATGACAAAAAAAGCTAACGGATTGATTAATTCTGCGCGAAAACGATAAGCCAGCAGTAGGTCGCGTTTTATCACCGCACCAAAGGCGTTGAATAAGGAGGACGTTTTTTTCATAAATGAATTTTTTGCATTAAAGTATGCGGCAATTGGGTTTCGTGATGTGAGGTCATAATAACAAGACCACCTTGATTGGCATGCGTTTCAATAAACTGTTCAAATAATTGAATGCTAGCACGATCAAGAGAGGTAAACGGTTCATCAAGAATCCAGAGGGGTTTATGTGTGCAAAGCAACCGTGCAAGTGCTAAACGGCGTTGCTGTCCCGCTGACAATAAACGCACAAGCGTATCTTGATACCCATCTAATCCCACTTGCACCAATGCTTCATCAATACTGAGCGTCGTCGATGATAGCGCCTGTGCGTAATGTAAATTTTCTTGCGCGGTTAACGCGACTTTTAAACCATTATTGTGTCCGATATACGCGGTGTCTTGATAAAAATGAATCGAATTTTCAATCAATTCCTCATTCCAAAATAAATTGCCACTTTCTGCACGACGAAACCCCGTCAAAATACGAAGTAGGGATGTTTTCCCCGCGCCATTCGCCCCTTCAATCAGCAAAACATGTCCGCTACTTAAGGTAAAATCCAGCTCACTAAACAACACGCGATCATCACGAACGCACGAAAGTTGATAAGCTTCAAGTTTGTTTAAATTAGTCATTGAGTAAAAATTATATTTTTAAAATTTTAGGCGCATTATACGTTAATTTTCACGCTAATTTAGCGTTGCTTGTAGCATTTGCCATACTTCTTTGGTTAATTTACTCTCATGTCTTGTGCAATGGTCTAATAACACAGGACACCTTAAGAGACGTAATTATAATAGTCACTAGTAAACCAAATTAAAAATTAACGGGTTAAAACTTCGCACTATATCATTCCGTCATCATATCCAGTGATAATACTAAAAGCGATTTAACTCAGTGCGTGTGAGTGTCAGAAGAAGATTCTGGAAGAAATAACACGTTGCCGTTTGCTGCCACATAGCTTGAAACAAAGAGCTACGATCATATGGCAAGCAGCAGAAGGGAAGAAAAACGAAGTCATCAGTACAAATTTGCAAGATCAAGAAGAAACCACTGGCATGTAGCGAAAACGTTGGACGTTAGGAATGCCTGAATTTTCAAATTACGAAACTAAAGCCGAAAAGGTTACGTGCGCTAATCGAAAAAACGCTTTCTGATTCGTCGTGTTTTCGCCTGCGAGTGTTGGGCGTGTTTTAAAATCAAGGGTAGATAAAACCACATCCATTACGTTATTAATTAAAACATGAAGTGGGAGATGAGGCGGGGTTTAACAAGCAGGCCAGAAAGATTTGCCAGTGGTATCATCAAGCGCAAGAATTACACGAACAGGTTATTCATCTAATTAGTATTCATGAAAAAACAGGCATTCAAGCCATAGAACGGGATTATCCAACGCAATCCGCTCAAAAAAGAGCAAGTGGAAAGGTTGAGCAAAATGATACTCGGCATGGCATTCAGCTAACAATCAAATATCGCCCACATACTTCGAATCTTTTCGAAATGTAACTTAACTTTTCTATCCTGTTTTCTATTGGGGGATCATTGTAGGCTTGAGCCCTAAAGTAAAAGCTCGACAAGCATTTTTCGTTTGGTGGTCACTTTTATTATGCGAAAGACTCATCACTTCTCATCTCACAACCACTTAAGTAGTTGGGTTTACTTAAAAAAACCAATATGTATTGATAAATTGCAACGAGCTTTACTTAGGCGAGTTATCTTTCCTAATGCGGCTATCAGTCATCAATAGCGGCTCCTATGCATAATTCAACTAGTTCATAAATACCTAATCTTATTGATAATTATCATCTAATTTATCTATATATATTTTATCCTTAATCATTTTATGTAATTCTTGTCTCTGTTTATTATTACATGTTTGTATTAATTCAAATATTTCTGTGCTATCAATAAATTCATATTTAAGCATTTTACCATTTCCAGTTATTAGCCATTCAATATCTACGTTATCAAAATTTTTAGCAATAGCTATAAGGCATGAAGTTGATGGAGAGATTTTTCCATTTTCAATTTCACATATCGTACTTCGAGAAATATTTATTTTTTTTGAAAAAT
>CAINHP010000002.1 GCA_903848905.1 uncultured Pseudomonadota bacterium | reverse complement strand
CAATAATTTTTTCGTATTATTGTGTACATTCGAGCTCTCAACAATCCTGCTATCGCAGGAGGTAACTGAATTTATTCAATATTTATCATCATGAAGATGGCGTAATAGTTAATCTACATGTAAAAATACGTCAAGCATGAAAAGGCTTCTAAGCCTACTAATTACGCCTGAAAGCCTTTTATGTTTTATGACATAGTTATTTCATTTGATTAACAAATCTCTTAATTTTTCTAACATGTTTAGTGGATTAATCGGCTTGGCAATAAAATCGCTCATGCCCGCTGCCTGACATTTTTCTTGTTCGTCAAGCGTTACCCCTGCACTCATGGCAATAATGGGTAGCGTCGCAAATTGGGGTTGCTCGCGAATTAACCGTGTTGCCTCCAAGCCGTCCATGACCGGCATTTGAATATCCATTAAAACGACATCAAAATTACTAAATTCGAGTATGTCCAAGGCTTCTTTGCCATTGTCGGCAACCACCACTCTCAGTTTTGCGTTACGCAAAAATTCACTGGCTACTTGCTAATTAAGCGGCATATCTTCAACCAATAAAACCCGTTTATTGAAAAGTAATTTTGCGGCTTCTTCTAATTGCTCTTTCGTTGCGCGTTTATTTTGTTTGACAGGTAAAAACTCGGTTGAGTGCGATTTCTTCGCAATTTCAAAAGGCAACGTAAACCAAAAATGACTGCCTTCATTTAAGGTACTTTCTAAGGAAATCTCCCCGCCCATTAAATGAATAAATTTTTGGCTAATGACAAGGCCAAGACCGGTGCCACCAAAACGACGCGTAATAGACGTATCCGCTTGTGTAAAGGGCTGAAATAGCAATTTTTGCTGTTCTGGGCTAATGCCAATGCCACTGTCTTCAATGGAAAATGTTAATAAAATAGGCTTCTCATCTTGCTGTGAAACGGCTATTTTAAGACGCACAAAACCCGTTTTCGTGAATTTAATACTGTTGTTGAGTAAGTTTGTTAACACTTGCTGCAGTCGCAGTGCATCGCCAATCAAATGTCGCTGCACATCAGGCATAACCTCTAAATGAAACGTGAGATTTTTTTGTCGAGCGGTTTCTTCAAATAAGTTATTAAGATTGTTTATTAATAGACTTAAATTAAAATAATCGGAATCAATTTCAACGCCTGTTGAATCTAATTTTGAAAACTCTAAAATATCATTGAGAATGATGAGTAAATTTTCAGATGCACCATGAATTTTTTCAAGGTAGTCGTTTTGATTATTTTCTGTTGAATGCAGAGCCAGTTCAGATAAACCCAAAATGGCGTTCATTGGCGTGCGAATTTCATGGCTCATATTCGCCAAAAAATCGGTTTTGGATTGCGCGAGCGTTTCAGCGGCTTCTTTAGCGTCAAGCATCGCTTGTTCTGCCTGTTTTACCCCCGTAATATCGCGCATAATGCTCGATAAAAATTCTGGCTTGCCTTGACTATCTCGATGAAGACTCAAAATTTGTGATACCGCAAGTTCGTGTCCTGATTTGTGCAATAACGTATTTTCACTTTGCCAACTATCATGCTCTAACACATAGGGAATCGCCTCGTTTAACACAAATTGCGCGGCTTCATGCGTGTGCATATCATGAATTTTAAGTGTCAAAACATCCGCTTCCTCCGCTAACCCCACCATTCTTTTTCCTGCGGGATTAAGATACGTTATATTCGCTTGCATATCGGCCATTCCGATAAAATCACTCGCTTCATTTAAAATCTTTAACAATCGCTCTCTTTCCGCATCGATTTTTTTACGATCAGCCATGAGTAACGCTAAGGACGATGCTTGGCGTTTATTGGTATTCACCTCTATTTCTAATGCATTATTTTTAGCGAGTAACTCGTCTCGATTGATGTTAACAAGGTTTGTAAAACGAATTAAAGGCAAAAAATAAAAATAATAAATCAACGGAAAATTAATGGTCACCAGCAGTGAAGCATCTATAAAGGCTTCGTGCCACTCTGACATCGCCGGCAATTCACTCATAAGCAACATAATGAGCGTTTCACTTATAAAAAGTGATGAGAGCAACACGATAAAAAAATTCGTCGCGGATGGATTCTTTCTATTTTTTATCGACATAATCTTGACCGCTACACATTGGATGGTGAAATTAAATTCTGCTGAATTTTCTCTAGCATCTGAACAGGATTAATCGGCTTGGGAATAAAATCACTCATACCCACTAAGTGACATTTTTCTTGTTCATCCAAAGTCACCCCTGCACTCATCGCAATAATGGGCAGCTGTGAAAATTTTGGATTCTCCCGAATCATTTTTGTCGCTTCTAACCCGTCCATCACTGGCATTTGTATGTCCATTAAAATTACTTCAAACGAATTGTGTTCAAGCAAATCTAACGCCTCTTGGCCATTATCAGCCACAGTGACATCTAATTTAGCATTGCGCAAGAATTCACTCGCTACTTGTTGATTGAGTGGTGTGTCTTCAACGAGAAGTACCCGAACATTTTTGAGCGACTCTGCGGCCTCAGCAAGGCGCTGCGCAAGTGTTTTTTTAGGGGGACTTGGTATAATCGCTTCTGAGCCTTTACCTGATTTTGCTATATCAAAAGGGATTGTGAAGGAAAACTCGCTACCCAAATCAGGCGTACTCTGACAAGTAATTTTACCGCCCATCAATTCAACGAATTTTTGACTAATGACAAGGCCAAGTCCTGAACCACCAAAACGCCGACTAATTGAAGTATCCGCTTGCGAGAACGCTTGAAATAACCCTTTTTGCTGGGCTTCGTTCATTCCAATGCCCGTGTCAATGACCGAAAATGTTAATGCGATTTTTTCATTTTCTTGGTGCACAAGAGTGACAATCAATTGCACAAGTCCAATTTGAGTGAACTTAATACTATTGTTAAGTAAATTGGTTAATACTTGTTGCAAACGGAGCGCATCGCCCATTAATTCGCGACGTATGAGGGGGTCAATATCTAAGATGAATTTTATATTTTTTTGTCTTGCAGTGACGCTAAATAAATTATGTAAATTATTGAGTAAATGGTCTAAATTGAAGGAGGCATACTCCATTTTGATGGCGTTAGAATCCAATTTTGAGAAGTCTAAAATATCATTTAGGATATCCAGCAACGTTTCAGATGCTCCTAATATTTTTTCGAGATAATCACTTTGTCGATTAGCGGGTACATTCAGCGCTAATTGAGATAAGCCAATAATCGCGTTCATGGGTGTGCGAATTTCATGGCTCATATTCGCCAGAAAATCGGTTTTTGACTGCGCAAGGACTTCGGCGGCTTCTTTGGCTTCATTCATGATTTGCTGAGTATGTTTAAACTCCGAAACATCAATACAAGACCCTATGTAGCCATCAAAATCACCTAATGCATTAAAGCGTGGTATGCCCGTATCGAGTATCCAGCGATAGTCACCATTATGATGTTTAAGTCGATATTCCATTTTAAACGGAAGACGTAAATTAAAATTGATATGATAAATATCAAAACAATGTTCAATATCTTCAGGATGAACACCGTCCAACCAACCCTCTCCGATCTCCTCTTCAAGTGAGTGCCCAACAAAATCTAGCCACACTTGATTAAACCAAAAACAGATCGCATCATTATCTGATTGCCAAATAAGTACAGGCGTGGCATCAGCCATCGTACGAAAATTTTCCTCACTTTTTGCCAGCTCAGCCGTGCGAATTTTAATGAGATCTTCAAGTAGCATCTTGCGGCCAGTGATAATTAAGGTAGCACTACCGATTAAACTGGTGATGATTAATCCCATTAGCAGAATATGCCAAGCAAAATTGGAATGAATGTGATTTGAGCTTAATCCATCATGATTCTCTAAATAGTCTTTTGTTGCTGAAATTTTCATTTGCCAAAAACGATCACCCAACTTCATCATGAACGAATTCGTCAGATTTAATGCGCGTGCTGACATTTCTTGAGTTTCATATAAGACATCTGATTCTGCATCACTGCTGTTATCATAAAGTTGAATAGCTAAATTTTCATGCTTGATTTCATTTAATGCCGAATCAATCATGTCACCAATCCGAAAAACACCGACAATAAAGCCTTGGATATTCGCCCTTTTCTCATCGACTGTATTGTGAGCCATATCATTGCGATACACAGGCAAAATGGCTAATACCCCCGATTGTGTGCCGCGCTCCTGCACGAGCGATAACTTTGACGTTAAGGTCAATTTACCGCTGTCGATGGCTTGATTGAAAGTTTGCTTGCGACTTTCATCAGAAAACGTATCAAAGCCAAATACTTTTTCATTACCCTTCATGGGTTCAATAAAATTCACCACTACATAACGGTCACGTTGCGCGGCAGTTAACATGTTTTTATTTTTGTCTCGCTCGGTAATGTAAAAGTTACTAAAACCTTCTTGTCGAATAGACGCTTCAAACGCTTTACGCTGGGAATTCGTGACCACTTGACTGAATTCGAGTGCTTGAATGCCTCTAAATACATGAAAGAGATGACGGACAAATGCCCCAAATTCACGTCGATTTACCCCTTCTGAGCTACTGTATAAACTGCCGATCGCATAAAGTGAATTAAAATGTCCTAAGAGTTTTTTTTCTACAGCCGCGTTAATCACTTGCGTATCTTTTTCAAATTCAATGCGAAGGCGCTTTTGCTCTTCATCAAATTCATAGCTCACAAGTAAAACGGTCAGTAGCAAGGCAGTAAGCACCGATACGCTAAAAACCAACCGTCTTCCATCAAAATAGGCAGAACGATGTAGCCAAATCAACACCAACGGTGTAAAAATGAGCATGCCGATAAAGTCGCCTAGATACCAATCAATCCAATGTGACTCAGCAACATTGAGGGAAATTTGATTCGTTAAGGTCAGTGCTGCCATCGCAACAGTAGGCGAGGTAAAACAAGACAAAAAAGCACACACCATAAACAAACCAATTTGTTTTTCTGTATGCAGCGGATTAGGGAAATGGGCTAGGTTCTTCATTAACCAAACACCCGCCAACGCTTCCAAGGTAGCGCCAACAGCTTCAATACTTGCCGTAATATAAGACAACGACGTTAACGTATTCGCTAGATTGAAAATGAAATAGAGGTTTGCTAAAAATGCCCCCATAAATACCCCCAACCAAAGTCGAGAGCCAAATATAACAAGACAAGCCAGTGAAATTCCAGCAGGTGGCCAAATAACGCTACCAAATTCGTTAGGTGCGCCTACCAGGCTACATAACTGACTGCTCAGCAAATACACAAAAGCTAAAGCCAGAATTTGCATTAGCGTGAAGAATTTAGTGGTTAACATAAATTTGCTGTTGACTTGAGATAAGCATATTTCATTAAAATTAACCAAGTATTTTAGGGCAGATTACTTAAAATCGGAAATAATAATCTAAAAGCCGTCCCTTGATTTGGCTCAGTCGTTCTGGTCTCCACAATAATATGCCCTTGTGCATCATGCACCATACCACTCACTGTTGAAAGACCCAGCCCAGTGCCTTCACCAGCGGGTTTTGTAGTAAAAAAGGGATCAAAAATGTTTTCAATCACGCTTTCCCCAATCCCTGTGCCACTATCGCTCACACGCAATTCAATATATTGACCTTCCAGATGATGTGAACAGGCACTACAAACTAGCCCATGCGTTGTCATTGTTTTGAGGGAAACTTCAATACCGCCACCAATACCTCTCATGGCATCTCGCGCATTGACAATCAAATTAGTTAAAATCTGATGCAAGCCAATAGAATCAATTTGAATATCTCGCTCACAATCTATCATTGCGTGAAGATGAAATGCACTGGTTAATGCCGGCTTTATCATCTCTAAGACTTCATCAATAACCTGTTTTGTAGGCTTAATCTCCATTTCATGATCAACGGGATTTTGACGTGAATAGAGCATCATTTTTTTAATTAAACTCATTGCACGCGCACTTGCAATCTCAATTTGATTCGTGTTAAACAAAAGATCTTCTTTTAACTTTTCATCTTGACAGTCATCGGCGACAAATTGATTTAATTGCGTATAACCCACAATGACTGCGAGAATATTATTAAAATCATGCGCAATTCCCGATGTTAATCGACTCAAACTTTCTATTTTCTGCATTTGAGTGACTTGACGGTTAAGTGCCTGATTTTTTTCGAGTGCTTGAATTATTTCCGTGCTCGTTTTTTTCTCATTGGCAATATCAAAACCCAAACGCACGGACGTTGAACGTAACGCTTCCATCATTCGTCCAATTTCATTTTTCGAGCGATAAACAATAGGCACCCGATAATTGCCATTGGCAACTTGCGTTAATACATGCGTGGCTTCTTTTAGCGGAACAAGAATACTGCGAATGATAAATTCACATAATAGAACCAGAGCAATCAGAATCATGATCCCGAAAAAAATATTTTTATTCTGTATATCTAGAAAATTGTTATTTAACTGTGATTTTTCTTCATAAAAAAAATCCAGTAATTTCGTATCCACTTTCTGATTTATAACGCGATGACTCGACTCTACGGGCAAATTTTCCAAAAGCGCAATTTTATCTTCGAGTTCTTGAATTTTAATCTCATCCTCATGCAATTGCTGGAGTTGCGTTTGATAGACTTTTGTTGTATCGCTTTGAATTTGAACTAGGCGCTGTTGATAATAATCATTGAGCGTATTTAAGGTATGGTGGTTGATTGCAGCAAGAAATAAAATGAAAAAGGCGCTTAAACTGAGCAATATACCCAGTTTTATGGCGACACTGATATTAATAAATTTGCGTTGAATTTTATGAAAAAATGGTTTTTCGACAATCGCCCCGAAGCTTAGCTTTCCTTTAAATACGCCGGCTTTCATCTGCTTATAAGCTAATTCTGCCCTTTTAATATCATGAAGCGCCGGTTGTCGTCTAACCGACATATGCCCAATTAAAACATCATTCTCATAAAGTGGCGTCACATCGGCCTGAACCCAATAAAAACCCCCTTCCTTTGTTTTATTTTTAATAATGCCCGACCATGTACATTCACTAAGAATAGTGCGCCATAAATCTGAAAAAACGTCTGCTGGCATATCGGGATGCCTAAAAATATTATGTTTAAAACCCATTAATTCCTCGCGCGTAAATCCTGAAATGCGCAACAAATCTTCATTCACAAACGTAATAACGCCATGTAAATCGGTTCTCGTCACAATAATATCATGCTCAGTTAAGACATATTCATGGTTATTCATAACAGCCCTTAAGTCATTTTATCCATAGTTTGCAAACACCTAAAATATTTGTCAACAATTTTAGCCTCACGAAAAACCAATTTATTTTTAATAAAAATATGTCTTCGACATTTCAAACAATTCATAAAAAAGAAATGTCATGAAATAGTGAGATCAACATCTAGATTAGAGTAATTTAGTTTGAATGATTTTGAATTTGAGAATCTTATTATTTATCTTAAATTTAAATAAATTCACTCAGGAAAATCAGCGGAGATATGTTATTTTAGGCAATAAAAAAAGCCGCTTATTAGGCGGCTTTCTTTTGCGCATTAGAGTTAAAATATATACTTCAATTGAGAATTGAACATTACACAAATTATACTTCTAAAAAGCCACCTTTGCGGCGGCAACCAAAAACTAACTTCAACATCCATCTACAAAGAGGAAAATACAGAAGAAAAATCTAAGCTGTCTGTAACAGTACGCAAAACAGTGTTAACTCATCTACAAGAACACGAAACAAACATGTAGCCGCTAACAACCATACACAGAAAAAAAACTTCAAAATTACATTAGCAGAAGTCCAAACTTTCTGTTCGATTTAAATTTACCACATAAAATCAGTTAATACTAATCATTTTTTTATTTTTCACTAAAAAATTTTAATACCGCCTCTCAAGCAGCCAATACCGCGCTCAATCAATGCCCCTACCCCACTAAATAAACGGCAAATAGAGCTCCTGCTTTCGTTGGATATCTTTTTTAATTGACAACAAATTACGACTGGTGATAACCTAGCTCCGCAGTTGGTTATTTTTTACTTTATGAATCAAAAAACTATAATATTCAGGGGAAGATAATGGTCGCAATTAATCCAAAAACAATTTTAAAATCTATTTCAATTTTAGGTTTTCTTACCGCATTGCATATGAGTCCAGCCATGGCAAATGAACATGAAGCGGACTGTGCAAAACACATTCAAGATAAAGTCGCTTGGGATAGCAGTGGCCACACCAAGTGGGAAAAAAACAATATTACCAAGCTATGCAACGGCACCACCGTTGCCAAAGAACCCGGTGAATGCTTTGACAAAGTCATGAACGGTCATGTCAAATGGGGTGAAGGCGACAAATGGGAATGGGAAAATGCACTGCGTTTATGCTCGGGAACAAATGATTCCGATCAAACCATTTCTTGTTTCCAAAAACAAATTCATGCGGGTACAACGTGGAATGAAGCCATTCTGCAATGCCAAGTCAAAGGCTCAAAATTCAAATCAAGCAACTACGTGGATATGAAGTAAGTCTGATTTGAATAGTGTATAAAACAAGGCTATATACGGTTAATTGAATTTTATTTTACCGTATATAGCTGTTTTTTTTTCAAAAAAATGTTAGTGTACGATTTTTCAGCTCATCACGTATTTCTTCAAATAATGAAACACTTGTATTCTTATTGATAAGCAAAGAGCAATCTAAATGTGGTGCCTACGCCTACTTCGCTTTCGAGTAAAATGTAGCCATTCGCATTATGTACAATACCAGCAATCACTGATAAGCCTAAACCCGTCCCTTCACCCACCTCTTTAGTCGTATAAAACGGCTCGAAAATACGTTTTACGACGACAGGATCAATGCCCGATCCATTATCAGAAACGCGAACCTCCACAAAATTGCCATCAAAATGTTTTTGACAACAGCTGCACACCCCTTTTAATTGTGTCTGTCCTGTGTAAAATTGAATCGTCCCCTTCGCGAAGGCAATAGCGTGTGAAGCATTGACGCATAAATTGACAATAATTTGATTAAATTTTGATTCATCAAGTTGCTGCAAGGCAATGACTTTATCAGAAAGATTGAGCTCAAATTGAATAGTACTTGGAATCATTTTACGAATCATATCTAGCGATTCATGTATTTCATTATTGACATTAAATACCGGATTTTCGACGACTTCACTTTGATCGCGGCGGCAATAACTCAGCATTTGAGCAATTAACTTTTTAGCTTTGTAGCAAGCAATATCAATTTGTTTTGAATTATCCAATAACTCATTTTTAATATTTTCAACGTCAATAAGCGGACTTGGGGTCAAATCTTTCGCTGAGAGTTTATTCAAGTCGTTATAGCCCGATATTGCCATCAAGAGATTATTAAAATCATGTGAAATACCCGAGGTTAATCGCCCAATACTCTCCAACTTCTGCATTTGATTAAGTTGATGGGTTAATGCGACTTGACGCTTTTCACTGTCTTTACGTTCTTCGATTTCAGCTAGCAAAAGCAGATTTGTTTCTTCTAAATTTCTATCGCTTTGCAATTTTTCCAAATGGATCAACTGATAGCGATCCGTTAGCAGTAATGTAAAAATCAATAACTCCAGTGCAGACCCTATTTGAGAGCTATACATCGTAAACGTATTACTGGGAAGAAATCCTAGTGCATAGAGAATAGAGGTTATAAAACCAATGGTGAGCATCAATAAACCCACAAATAAGAATCGAGCACTGCGTCTTTGTTTTAGAACACCAATGAAACTAATCCCTAATATAAAAATTTCATAACCCACTAATACGAATGATGAATATTTGGCTGTCATAGTGAAATTCAATACAACACCTATTGAAATACATAACAGCAAAAACATCACGCCCGTCATAATGTACTCGAGTCCTGGAATCAATGTTCGTACATCCAATATTCGCCGAATAAAAAATAATTGCGCCATCGCCGCAAAAGACGAAAACAATAACGTGCCCACTTTTGTGAATTCAGGTGCATCTTGCCAAATAAGTTCTGTTCCCAACCCTCGAAACGACATAAAACTTATTGCAATCGAAAAAATAATACACACGTAAATAACGTAATCAAGCTCTTTCAACACCATTGCCATCGCTAAACTAAAAATGGCAATGGCAAACAAAATGCCAAAATAAACACCTTGAAAGACATGCGCATTGCGATCTTTGATTTGAAATTCCTCTAAATTCCATAATCGAACAGGAATATTCATTGCGTTAGGTGAAGCAACTCTTATATAGATAACATTTTGACTATGCGGCTTGAGCATCAAGGGAAAAGCGAATACTCGGGTTTTATAGGCGCGATTCTGAAAAGGGTGGGCATAACCCGTGTGAATCGTTTTGATGGTTTTACCTTGAGTTTGCCAATAAAAATCCACGTTTTCTAGCAAAGATTGATTAATCTCAATGACTTTTTCAATTGACTCGTTACTGCTATTATCGAAATTGAACCTTAACCAAAATGCTGATGCAGTATAAGATAAATTGATTGCTTCACTTGCTGGCAAATTCGTTTTGAATTGGACAGGCTCTTTTTGTATCTCTTCGAATGTAAGCGTTTGGTCCTTATCTTCCAAAATACCTAAATGAGACGTTAATGAAATGGACGCTTTATGAATTTTAGCCACATCTAACGTATCCGCCATTACGACAGAAAAATGCGTTAACAAAATACAACTGATTAGGCGAATAAGCATAACTATCCATGAAAGTAAATTTGAAATTAAGCATTATTTAAAAAATGCCATTAATTGTCGGATACTTATTACAAATATCCAAATTTAATTTCCATACACAGATAGACAAACTAATCACTTGGAAGAATGCTTAACGATAATCGGGATAACGACAAAAACTGATTTTTACCAGTCGGAGAATTTTTTGGAGGGTTTTTCAAACATACGGCGTAACTTGGCGGATAAATTAATCAAGTCATAAGGGGCGAAATGAATCCGCCCCTACTTCCTTATTTAGACATTCATCGCATTTAACGTTTTCAAATCTTTTGATTCCAGTAAATGCGTTGGATCAATTAACAAAATTAATCGTTTTTGTTTTTCTAAATTCGCCACGCGCGAAATCAAATGCGCTTGACTCACTGATAAATGTGGCGCAGGTTCAATAGCCGAGCGCGGAATTTTAAGCACTTCCGCCACCGAATCCACAATAAAGCCCGTGCGCAATTCATCAAATAAAAACACCATAATCCGTTGCTGCTCACAGCGCGCCAAACTGGGTAAATTTAAACGCAAACGTTGATCTACAACCGGCAAGACACTACCACGTAAATTCATCACCCCTTCCACAAATGCAGGTGTTTTAGGAACATGCGTTAATTCCTCTGGCACACGCACAATTTCTTGAACGCTTTCAATAGGCACGCCATATTCTTCAGTTCCTAAACGAAAAACCACCATTTGTTCATCGTCTTCAATTGCATCCCGTGCCGCATCGTGATGCTCCATCTCATCACCTTTCCCGTCAATAGCCCCCAATGCCTCTTGCACGGCCTGATGTCGGAACATATTATCTGCTGAAATAATCGACACTAAGCGTTTACCATTATCTAAACGACAAATTTCGCTAATTTCAGACAAATCGCCATCTCGCGCTAACATGGCTGGCATCACGCTGACATCGTTTTTTGATACGCGCAAGACTTCGTTGACCGTATCCATGACAACACCTACAGCCGCATTACCTACAGAAATCACCACAATACGGCTACTCTCATCCACCTCTTGGAAAGGCAGCGCAAACATTCGACGTAAACTGACGAGCGGCAACATACGTTGACGCAGCGTCATCACCCCTAAAACGTGTGAATCCGAATGCGGTACATGGATAATTTGATCGGGAATTTGGACAATTTCCTGCACGTCTTGAATATCAATGGCGTACTCTTGCTCAGCCACGCTAAAACTCACTAAATGCAGTTCATCGCTAAAGCCTTCATCAACCGTCTCATCTTGCCCTGTCAAACTTCGCATTGCAGACGTATTACTCGATGCTTGCGCAATATCCGAAAACTCATGCGCAATTAATCGTGCAAAATCCACAATCATGGTCATGGATACACCACCCACATCTTTGAGCAGTCCAGCCAAAAATTCGGTATTCACGACGCCACCAATTGAAGTCACATCTTGTACTTTATTAATTTCAACGCCAACCACACTTGCCACATGATCAACTACAAACCCTAAAGGCTGGCCTAAATCAATCACAATGGCGCGCGTTGCGTCGTTATACTCTTGTTCTGGAAAACCAAACACACGACGCAATGAAATAATCGGCAACACTTTGCCACGCAAATTCGCTAATCCTTCAAGCGTATCAGGCACAAGGGGGACACGCACAACGGTAGGCACACGAATAATTTCTTGTACAGGCGCCATGTCGACAGCAAAGGTTTCACCGCCTGCATAAAACGTCACGAATTGCTGTACATTCGATTCTTCAGTTAGCAATTCAGCTTGCAACTCATCGAATGATGGCTCCTCACTTTCGGGCAACGCCTGTGCTAAATCTTCGACCGGCTCAAAATCGGGCTGATCGTTTAGATTCTCGTTAGTCATAACAATCTCCTAAAGATTGAGCTGCAAGGCTTACGCACTTTGCAATTCATCCGCTAATGATGCAATTTCCTCAATTGCTGTGGCCAATTCTTCAGCACCTTGTGATTGCTGTGTTGCCGCTGCAGCGGCTTCTGATGCCGCTTTTTCAGCTTCTTGCGCGGCGGCTGAAATTTGATCCACACCCGTTTTCACTTGATTGATGGCCGCTGCAATTTCGTCTGACACCGCTAAAATTTCCGCAGCGCCTTTCTCAATTTCCGACACATCTGTTTCAATAATTTGTAAATTATTGGTACTCAATTTTGATTTTTCGACTTCAGTTTGTGCACTGACAACGATTTCAGCTAAATCTTTGCCGACAACGCCAATTTGATCTTGTACGGCTTTAACTAAATCTTTAATGCGATCTGCATTTTCAGCTGAATCATGTGCTAAATTACGAATATCCGTGGCAACGACCACAAAGCCTTTACCAAATTCACCTGCGCGAGCCGCCTCAATCGAACCGTTCACGGCAAGCATATTGGTTTGAATAGACACGGTTGCAATCGCATCCACAATTTTATCAATTCGACGTGACAATAATTCTAAATCCGTCACACGTTTGATGCTGTCTTGTGTACTCGACATCGAATTACCAATACCATTAATCAGTGAGTCCACCAATTTTTTATTGGTTGTTAGCGAATCTTGAATTTCACGCACCGCATCTAAACTTTTGGTTCCGCGCTCTTGGGCAATTTCTAAGCCTTTTTGAATTTGTGTCAACGCAGAAACCGATTCTTCAGTAGCCGACGCTTGTGAGCGAGCACCTTCACGAATTTGATTAATCGCCTCCATAATTTGTGAACCTGAACGGTTAATTTCTTGCACCGCTGAGGATAATTCCTCTGCAGAAGAGGCAACCTCTTCAGCACTTTTAGCAACATCAGTTGAGGTTTTCAAATCTTCAGCAAGCTCAGATAAACTTTGTGCAAGTTGCTCACATTCAGAAAGCGCACGTGCTTGTTCATCAATGGTTTTACTGGTTTCTTCAGCGGCGGCCGATTGCTCTTCAGCGGCTGCGGCAATGGCTTCTGAGCCAATAAGTGCCTGCTGTGACGCGGTCACTGATTGCTGTGCACCCGTAGCAATATCACGAATACCATTAACCACTTCAATACTAATCCCGCGAATTTTTTCGAGTTGCTCGGTAATCA
The DNA here is from genome assembly GCA_903848905.1 of uncultured Pseudomonadota bacterium. Classification (GTDB taxonomy): domain Bacteria; phylum Pseudomonadota; class Gammaproteobacteria; order Methylococcales; family Methylomonadaceae; genus UBA10906. Next base: position 20,071 of record CAINHP010000002.1, on the reverse strand, counting down.
GACGACCGTTTTCAACTTCGACTTCCACCGTTTTCGCTGACGTATTAATCCCTTCAGCAATCACTTTCACTTCACCTTGAATTTGCGCCACTAATTCCTGAATTTGTTTTGCACTTTTTTCAGAGGTTTCCGCTAATGTGCGTACTTCATCAGCCACTACCGCAAAGCCTTTACCGTGCTGACCTGCACGCGCGGCTTCAATGGCAGCATTCAATGCTAATAAATTCGTTTGATCGGCAATACGCGCAACCGCTTTCACAATGTCACCAATGTTCGCGGCTTGATTTTCCAACTCAATAACCATATCAACTGATAAGGCTTGACGTCTAGCCGCTTGACCGACATTTTTAATCAATTCATTGATATCCGTATTAACACGGGCAATTAAATTGTAAGCATTATCGCCTTTTGTTTGGGAGGTTTCTGCATTTTGCAGTTGACGACCAATTGCACTAACTACCTGCTTTAATGCAACGGTAGATTCTTCTGCAGCACCTGATGCCTCTTCAGCGCCTGCTGCAATTTGATCCGAGGCGCGACGTAGTTCTTCAGCTGCAGACGCCGCTTCATTGATACCCGAGGATAATTGACCTGTGGCTGCAGCAATACGTTCTGCGGCCTGTTGTTGTTTTGCGAGTGTTCTCGCTTTTTTGCGTTGAACTTCTACATTACGAAGGGTTTCAGCGGAGTCTGAGCGTTCTGTATTTTTTGTTATAGGAGCGCTCGAGGATTTTTTGATAAGAGCCATAATAAATCACCGAAAATTTTTAAATTTGTGGAAAAAAACGTTTAATTTTAGATTCTAGGAAACAGCGTTATCGACCAAGCAGTTAATAATTTAAATGAAAAAAGTAAAAAGGAAAGATTTATTTTGGTGTAAATTGAGCAGTTACCAATAAATCACTTTATGCAAGAATATTGCAAACGGAATTAAAAATAAAAGATTCTTAAATGCAAATAATTACCCAACTTTCAATGATGCAACAAGATATGCAGAATACAAAAATAAAGAATCGAGCATTTTTAGGATTAATTGCAATATCATATGTTATGCTGATTAAGTTGGTTTTTGCTTAAATTGTAGTCTAAAAGTACATTCAACAGAGAGAATAGCCAGATGCGTTTAACGTATTTTCAACAGCAAACCATTTGCGAAAGGGCGCGTCTCTATTTCGGTGAGATGACGCATGTTTGATTATTTGGTTCGCGTGTGGATGATACAAAACGTGGCGGCGACATTGATCTTTATATCGAACCCGAAAATCAAGACATTTCACTGATCGCCATGGCAAAATTACACTTTTTGCGTTCACTTCATTCTGAACTGGGTGAGCAAAGAATTGATGTCGTACTCCGTTTAGAAAATACTAACATACTTCCTATTTATGGCATCGATAAAGATACGGGTATTCAATTACAATGAACCCGATGATTGAAATTATTTAAATCTGCGATCGCCATGCGGATCGTTTAAATTGGGCAATGACCGCATTACAAAACCATTTCCCGCTTTCGGCTAGTAGTTTAGAAAATTTATCCGATGTCGATATTGCGATTCTCAACCAATTTTCAACACGCTTTGGTAAATGACAGGATGCAATTGGTGCAAAGCCATTCCCTGCTGTTCTCGAAGCCACGAAAGAACAAGGGGACTTAAAAGCGTTTATTGATAAATTAAATCGATTAGAACAAATTGGCGCTATTCACAGCGCAGACGATCGGCTGCTACTACGAGAAGTTCATAATGCGTTTTCTCACGATTACCCCGATGATTTAGCGTTGCAGACTAGCCTTTTAAATCAGTCCTATAGACTAGCGGGTAATTTGCTGGAAATGTTTAATCATGTGAAAAAGTTCGCTAAATCCTATTCTTAAAAAAATCGCAAATAAAAGCCATTTCACAATTCATCCAAATGCGCTAACGTTAAATCAGCAAGCGCTTTTGCCTGCAAATCCACAGGAAAAGCCGACGGCACAAATACCGTGAACGCCCCTGCCCGATTTGCGGCTTGAACACCCGTAGGAGAATCTTCAAGCACCACGCATGATTGAATATTTACCGCCAGCATCTCAGCCGCTTTGAAAAAAATATCCGGCATCGGTTTACCGTGAATCACATCATCTCTCCCGATGACCAGGGGAAATACATGGTCTATTTTTGCTAAGGCTAAGCATTCCAGCGCATTCACACGCGGACTATTCGTCGCGATGCAATAAGGTATTTTTTTAGCGTTTAACCGCGCAACCACATTGAGTACACCCCGTTTAACGGCAATCCCTTGATGCAAAACAATGTCACGCCAACATTGACTGCTCGTCACATGAAACAAATCAAAATCAAAATCCTCACCACATTGCGATTGAAAATGCGCTCGAATTTCCACATATGAAAGCCCAGAAAAATGCGTAAAAAATTCAAACGGTAAATCAAATCCCATTTGCGCCGCTGCTTTTTGCCATGCGATAAAATACGTTGGCTCGGTATCGAGAATTAACCCATCTAAATCAAAAATAACCGCGTCAAAATCGCGTAAATTCATGCGCGTATCACTTTGATATATTCACCTTGCGCTTCTCGACTTGATCCCACGACAATACGCTGATTGCCGTGTTCATCTTCTTCAAGCATGCCAGCAATTTCAATCATTTCACCCACTATCGCTTGCCCCGTATAAGTGGCGGTAAAACACACCACGCTTTGAATGCGCGGATGCGCTAATTGAAACTCCGCTGGGTAACAAAACGCGCGAGCATCATCTTTCACGCGCACAGATAAGGTTATCGCGCCACATTTACGATAAGAAATAGTAGAAATGGGTTGTGGCTCAACCAAACTTAAATCAAATTTACGTCCGTTAATTAACGCTTTATTGAATTTGCGACGCTCATGCCACACATAAGAGTCAAAATCTAATTCACAATCACGTCGTTCATAAGACGCTTGCCAATCCGTTTCGCTTAAATCGGTCAATGTGTGTTGCGCGAGTAATTCTCTCAGCGTGGCGCGGCATTGTGTAAAAACAGCCAAGTCATAACACACTAAATCAATATCTGAATTCGTATTTTGCTGTGAAATAAGCAGTGAACCTGTTACGCCTACTTTCGATAAATCAACGCCCTGCGTTTCAAATAACCGACATAAATCCACGCAATCTTTTTCAATCGCGTCATGAGTCTTTTCATGTAAAAGCTGAGTTAAGCGCTCAGTAGGTCGATGATGATGGGTAACCGCATCGAGTGAAACGCCATGCAAAAACGCATCCAACGAAGGGGAATGAAAACAATAAAAGGGATAATGCGCCGTTAATAGCGCATTGGCTTGATCGGTAGCGATTTTTCGCCATTGTCCATTTTCATGGCACACATAACGCAAAAAGCAACGGACTTTGTTTTCTTCAACGCCTGCGACAACAACAGCAAATAAAAGTCCTTGCGCGGTTTGAATAAAATCTTTGGGTAAAAACATTACAAACGATAAAGCGTTTTTAATACGTCATCTTCGCTGCGACTAGACAATTTAGCGCGAGCCGCATTTTCACTAAATCCTTGAAAAAGTTTTTTACCTTCCCATGCGACATTATGTTGACTGTAAAGCGCGGTATTGAGTTCTAAAATGGCATCACGCAAACGCGCTTCACAATGCGGCGCAATCGCCCCTAAACTAGTGGCGTTAAATTGAATTTTCCCCCAGTGAAGCAATGCTTCTTTTGCCGCTTGTTTATCATTGCTTAAACAGGCTTTCTTCAACAATTTTGAGCACATTTTAAGTGATATTTCCGCTGGCGTTTCGATAACCTCAACCACTTTTCGACGCGAAATAAACCATTTTACTGCTAAAAGCCCCAACGTGATCAGCCAACCGATACTAGAAAAAATAGCAATGCCTTTCCAAGTACCCGATTCATTTGATGAATTACTTGGTGTGAGTGCAAACTCATTTGCAGTGGATGCTTGGTTAGATTGGGCTGGCGTGACTTGTGTTTGTAAGCCATTTTCATTGGCGGTGGCATGCAACACGGTTTCCGGTAAATCAGCACTTTCCATGCGCTGCGTTTTAGTGTTAAACCAGGCAACATGAATTGCTGGCAACGTATAATCCCCTGTTTTGGATGGAATCAAGGCAATTTTTTCTTCACGAATAGCCATTAAACCATCGGATTTTTTCATTTCTTGCAAAACAGGTTGATCATTATAGGCTTTGAGCTGTGGATCCAGTTTGGCGGTATTGAGTTCAGGCAACTGTCCAACGGTTGACCCATTTGCCACGAGTTTAATCGTACGCGTTAGCGGCTCACCCACTTTCATTTGCGACGTATCATCTGACCATGTTTGTGTCAGCTCAACATGCTCAGCTGCAAGCCAATGCCCAGCGAACGTACTTGGAATAGCTTGAACATTGAGCGTCACGGCATTGGATTTGACAATGCGACGCTGCGTCATTTGTGAATTAAAAAACGAATTGGGATTTTGTCGACCACGTGAAATCACGTCCGCGGTTAAAACGAGCGGCTTGATGGTAATCACACCGCTTTTTTGTGGAAAAATGGCATATTTACGCTCAATGACCATATATGTCACGCCACTCACTTGCGTGGTGTAATTAGCATCATCACCGAGTTTTTCAATCACCGCGTCATTTAATTCAGGATCACTCAAACTCGCTTTCGCTAAATCAATTTTCCGAAATAATTTCAGTGTATAAAGCACTTGCGATTGAATCATGGGTTTTTCGGGTGTTGCCGTCACTTCCAAGAATAAATCGTCATCGTCTTGCACACCTTTGTTTGCTGAGCTAGGCAAAATTGAAATGGGCAGCGCGTGACTCGCATCATGGCCAAATTTAATAACAGGAATAATTAAATTACCCGAATCATTTGCCGTGACATTCACAACCCATTCAATTTTCTGACGTGATTGCCCATTTACCCATGATGAGCTGCTATTTTGACTTTGCGAAATAATCGTAAAATCTTGTTCAAGCGGACTAAAATCGGGATCAGCATCGGGTGAACTGGGCGCCGTAAAAATAATTTGAAACGATTCATCCAAACTTATCGGATGACGATCCACAGAAACTGTAATATCTGTTGCAAAAGCCACTGGCGAGCACATCACCAGCCAAAACGTCATAATAAAACTAATAAGAGGCATAGAACCGTTTCACCTTACTTTAAAAATAACCTACCGCGATAACATTAGAGATAATCGCGTATTAATACTTCAGCGATTTGAATACTATTGAGTGCTGCGCCTTTGCGAATATTATCTGATACGACCCACAAATCAATACCGCGTGGATGTGAAATATCTTCACGAATTCGACCCACAAACGTGGCATCATGGCCTGCTGAATGCGTCACAGCGGTTGGATAACCCCCGTTAACACGCTCATCAACAACCGTTACGCCATCGGCTTTTTCAAGCAAAGCACGCACTTCACTTGCACTAATTTTATCGCGCGTTTCAATATGCACCGCTTCAGAGTGACCATAAAAAACAGGCACACGCACCGCTGTTGCGTTCACTAAAATGTTGCTGTCGCCCATAATTTTTTGGGTTTCCCACACCATTTTCATTTCTTCTTTGGTGTAACCATTTTCCATAAAGACATCAATTTGCGGTAATACATTAAACGCAATTTGCTTTGGATACACACTAGGTTCAAATGACTGTAAATTGAAGATATTCGATGTTTGACGCCCTAATTCTTCAATGGCTTCTTTACCTGTTCCCGATACCGCTTGATAGGTCGCCACGTTAATACGTGTAATGCCGACCGCATCATAAATAGGTTTTAATGCCACGAGCATTTGAATCGTTGAGCAATTTGGATTAGCAATAATGCCGCGTGTTTTATATTGCGCAATCGCCTGTGGATTGACTTCAGGCACAACGAGCGGAATATCATCGTCGTAGCGGAATTGAGATGTATTATCAATCACTACGCAGCCTGCCGCAGCAGCGATAGGCGCATAAATTTCTGAAACCGACGCACCCGGTGAAAACAGACCAATTTGCACTTTTGAAAAATCAAATGTCGCCAAATCTTCAACTTTAAGCGTACCGCCTTTGAAAGGTAAACGTTTACCCACTGAGTTTGCACTCGCTAACGCATACACTTCACCCACAGGAAAATGACGCTCCTCTAAAATAGAGAGCATCATTTCGCCCACGGCGCCTGTCGCACCAACGACAGCAATATTATATGTTTTGCTCATTCCCTAGCCTCTGTTTTTGAGCGCTGACACGACAGCGTCGCCCATTTGTGAACAACTTACTTTTTGCGTGCCTGCCGCGTAAATATCAGCTGTACGCACATTCGAATCCAGTGCATCATTCACCGCTTTTTCAATACGTAATGCCGCTGCTTCGTTGTTGAACGTATAACGCAGCATCATCGCAACAGATAAAATCGTCGCTAATGGATTGGCAATATCTTGACCTGCAATATCAGGCGCACTGCCGTGAATAGGTTCATACATCCCTTTGCCGTGTTCATCAAGTGACGCAGAAGGCAACATACCAATTGATCCTGTCAACATTGATGCACAATCTGACAACACATCACCAAACAGATTACTCGTAACAATCACATCAAATTGTTTAGGCGCACGAACAAGCTGCATCGCTGCATTGTCAACATACATGTGAGAAAGCGTTACATCGGGATATTCTTTGCTTAAATCAATCATGATTTCGCGCCAAAACTCCGTACATTCCAACACGTTCGCTTTATCTACTGAACATAATTTTTTATGGCGTTTTTGGGCAATTCTAAAAGCCGAATGTCCAATACGACGGACTTCAGATTCTGTATAAGTGGCTGTATTGAAACCCTGACGCTCGCCATTTTCAAGTACACGCACGCCACGTGGTTGACCAAAATAAATACCGCCAGTCAATTCACGCACAATCATTAAATCAAGGCCAGAAACCACTTCAGGTTTTAGTGTTGACGCATCAGCGAGTTGTGGATACAAAATGGCAGGACGCAAGTTTGAAAATAAATTCAATGTTGAACGCAGACCGAGTAGACCTTTTTCTGGGCGAACTGAAATATCAAGTGATTCCCATTTATAACCACCTACAGCACCAAGTAAAATGGCGTCAGCGGGTTTGACTAAATCAATAGTTTGTTGTGGAAATGGCGTGCCATGGACATCATACGCCGCGCCACCAATTAATCCATTTTCAAACTCAAATCCTAAATTCATATCTGTGTTAAGAAAATCTAACACTTTAATTGCCTGTTCAACAATTTCTGTTCCAATCCCGTCACCGGGTAAAACTGCAATTTTTTTTGTCATCTATGTAAAAACCTTTTTTGTTAATTTTTTTTGATTGCGTATTAAAAATATAAGTGAACCAGTTTGGAATGATTTGTATTATTTTCAAAATGACAAGATACAGCATCCTTAATATTCACACGTAACTCTTCAATAGTATCTGCTTGCGTATAAATAGACGCAGATAAGGCTTTGGCAATAAAACCGCCGTCTTCGTCATCTTCGACTAAAAAAATAATTTCACTCATTCGTTAGCACCTAATGTTACTGAGCAAACAACCAAGGCGCACGTTTTGCGCGTTGTGCTTCATATTCGTGAATTTTATCCGCTTGCTTGAGCGTTAAACCAATATCATCGAGTCCATTGAGCAAACGAAATTTGCGATTTTCATCCACCGCAAAAACAATCACTTTGCCGCTTGGCGTCGTAATGGTTTGCACAGATAAATCAATCGTTAACACATAATCGTCTGTTAATTCTTTAAACAGCGCATCTACCGTATCCGCGTCGAGTGCGATAGGCAATAACCCATTTTTAAAGCAATTATTGTAGAAAATATCGGCAAAACTCGGTGCAATAATCGCACGAAAACCGTAATCTTCAAGTGCCCAAGGCGCGTGTTCCCGCGATGAACCACAGCCAAAATTTTCGCGTGTGAGCAGAATTTGCGCGGTTTTATATTGCGGTTTATTGAGTACAAACTCTTTGTTAATAGGTCGACGCGAGCAATCCATATCGGGTTGCCCTTGATCTAAATAGCGCCATTCATCAAACAAGTACACACCAAAACCCGTGCGACGAATCGATTTTAAAAATTGTTTTGGAATAATTGCGTCAGTGTCTACATTTGCGCGATCAAGTGGCACGACAAGGGAAGTTAATGTTGTAAACGCTCTCATGTTTTTATTCTCCCGTCCATGTACTAACATCCACAAAATGCCCAGCAATACCAGCTGCAGCGGCCATCGCAGGACTCACTAAATGTGTCCGTCCACCATAACCCTGTCGTCCTTCAAAATTACGATTCGATGTCGATGCGCAGCGCTCACCTTCTTCTAAACGATCTGCATTCATCGCAAGACACATAGAACAACCCGCGTCGCGCCATTCAAATCCTGCATCAATGAAAATTTTATCTAAGCCTTCTGATTCTGCTTGTGCTTTGACAAGACCTGAACCGGGAACAATTAGCGCTAATTTCACGTTCGCTGCCACTTTTTTACCTTCGACAACGACCGCTGCCGCACGCAAATCTTCAATACGCGAATTGGTACATGAGCCAATAAACACTTTATCAATATGAATATCGGTCATTTTTTGACCCGCATGCAACCCCATATAATCAAGAGCTCGTTGCATACTTTGCACTTTCACGGCATCGGATTCGTCTGCTGGATTAGGAACGTTTGCATCAATTGCAACCACTAATTCAGGTGATGTTCCCCATGTGACTTGCGGTTTAATCTGCGTTGCATCAATATTGACGACTTTATCGAAAACCGCCTCTTTATCTGAATGCAAATGTTGCCAAACGCGCTCCGCCATAAACCAATCATCCCCCTTAGGTGAGAGCGGACGATTGCGATAATAATCAATGGTAATCTCGTCAACGGCTACTAAACCTGCACGCGCACCCGCTTCAATAGCCATGTTACAAACCGTCATGCGACCTTCCATTGACAGCGCACGAATGGCACTTCCACCAAATTCAATCGTGTAGCCATTACCTCCGGCTGTGCCGATTTGACCGATAATGGCGAGTACAATATCTTTTGCGCTCACGCCCGCACCGACTTGACCATTGACGCTAATCAATAAATTTTTGGCTTTTTTCTGTACTAAACATTGCGTGGCAAGCACGTGTTCCACTTCAGATGTGCCAATCCCAAACGCTAACGCGCCGGATGCACCATGCGTTGAAGTATGTGAATCACCACAAACCACCGTCATACCAGGTAGCGTTGCACCTTGCTCTGGGCCGATAACATGCACAATACCTTGGCGAATATCATTCATACCAAATTCGGTAATGCCAAATTCGGCGCAATTCTTATCGAGCGTTTCTACTTGCAAACGCGAAACGGGATCTTCAATCCCACGATCACGATGATTCGTTGGGACGTTATGATCTGCAACCGCTAAGTTACGTGAAACGCGCCAAGGCAATCTATTTGCTAAACGCAGGCCGTCAAAGGCTTGCGGTGAGGTAACTTCATGCACTAAATGCCGATCAATATAAATTAAACACGAGCCATCATCTTCCGTATGCACAACATGGTCTGCCCAAAGTTTATCGTATAACGTTTTCCCTGCCATTTTTCTTACCCTAATATTGCAAAAATTTTCGCTGAAATTTCTTCGACACTGCCAACACCTTTAATAGAGCTAAATTTTACATTTTGCTCAGGCACGGCGTAATAATCCACTAAAGGCTGTGTTTGTTCATGATAAACCGCCAATCGCTTACGCACGGTTTCTTCTTTATCATCGTCACGTTGAATTAATGCATCACCCGTCAAATCGTCAAGACCTTCAACTTTAGGTGGATTGAACTGAACATGGTAGCTACGACCTGATTTTGTATGCACCCGACGACCTGCCATACGCATAACAATTTGCTCATCCGATACATCAATTTCAATCACTGTATCAATGACAACACCCATTTTTTTCAAGCCTTCCGCCTGCACAATGGTGCGTGGAAAACCATCTAGCAAAAAACCATTCGAACAATCGTTATGCGTAATACGCTCTTTAATTAATCCTAAAATAATATCGTCAGACACAAGACCACCCGCATCCATGACTTTTTTTGCTTCAACCCCTAAAGGCGATCCTTCGCGAACCGCAGCACGGAGCATATCGCCTGTGGAAATTTGAGGAATACGATACTTTTCGGTGATAAATTGCGCTTGCGTGCCTTTACCTGAACCGGGGCCACCTAACAAAATAATGTGCATGAATAAACTCCAACGTCTGTGCTGAAAAATGGAAAATTGACAAATGATAAAGCATTTTATCGTATAATTGAGCTAAACTCTTGTTAAAAATACGCTTAATCCAACGAATTCTCTCCATGAGCAAAAAAACAAAAACCGCTTTCGTCTGCGATCAATGTGGCGCAGATTATCCACGCTGGAACGGACAATGTGCGAGTTGTGGCGAATGGAACACCATTAAAGAGATTCGCCTTGCGCCCGCAGCCTTAGAAAAACACCCGCCAAGTAGCGGTTATGCAGGCAATCACTCTGAAGTAAAACGTTTATCTGATGTCAATTTATCACAAGCGGAGCGCATTTCCAGCGGAATTTCTGAATTTGATCGCGTTTTAGGTGGCGGAATTGTCCGCGGCAGTGTGGTATTGATTGGCGGCGCACCGGGTGCGGGAAAAAGTACACTTTTGCTTCAAGCCATTGCAAACATTGCCGCACGCGATATTTCAGTCTTGTATGTATCAGGTGAAGAATCCCTTCAGCAAATTGCAGAACGCGCCAATCGGTTGAAATTACCCGCTGATAAAATATTCATGCTGGCTGAGACGTCAGTGGAGCGTATTTGTGATGTCTTAAACGACATCGCACCACAAATGCTTGTCATTGATTCAATTCAAGTGATGTATGCACCGCACTGCGAATCGGCCGCTGGCAGTGTCTCGCAAGTGCGAGAATCAGCGAGTTATCTCACCCAATACGCCAAGCAACATAATGTGTCGATTTTCATGGTCGGTCACGTCACCAAAGATCATTCACTCGCAGGCCCGATGACCCTTAGCCATATTGTCGATACACAAGTGATGCTTGCCTCAACGGATGATGCACGTTATCGGGTTCTACGTGCTGATAAAAATCGTTTTGGAAGTGTTGGGGAGTTAGGTTTTTTTGCGATGGACGGCGCTGGTCTAAAAGAAGTGAAAAATCCCTCAGCAATGTTTTTAAATCGCGCTGAAACACCCTCATCAGGTAGCGTTGTTACTGTTCTTTGGGAAGGCACACGCCCCCTGCTTGTTGAAATACAAGCCTTGGTGACTGATTGCCAATACGGCAATCCTCGTCGATTAGCCGTCGGTCTTGATCAAAATCGCCTTGCTATGTTGCTTGCAGTGCTGTCGCGCCACGGTGGACTATCCACGGCTAGTGATGAAATTTACGCTAACGTCGTCGGCGGTATTCGCGTTAGCGAAACCAGCTCAGACCTTGCCATTGTAGCCTGTATCGTGTCGAGTTTGCGAAACAAAGTGGTATCGCAAGAAGCGTTTTTCTTTGGTGAATTGGGACTCAATGGTGAAATCCGCCCTGTGGCAAACGGTCATGCGCGTTTAAATGATGCGGCTAAACATGGGTTTAAAAAAGCCGTCATTCCTAAAGCCAATGCACCCAAAAATGTCATTCCAGGTTTGACAATCTACGGCGTGACGACGCTAATGGAAATGCTGGATATTTTATTTGAAATTTAAGATTGTAAAAAAAAGTGCGTGAACCTTTCTCTATATACTGTCACTGCCGCGTGTAAATATAGAGAGAAAGGCTCAGAGCCTTTGTGTTTGTTTTGGCGTGAATACGCAGTACGATCGCGGAAAAATACAGCGTTATTAAAATGATGTGCAAACTTGGCAACAGGATTTTGCACGAATGATTTGATCGCACTGGGTAATTCGATCGTTACCGATTTTTTCGCTCTTTTTTTGGACATAAATACCTCTTTATATTGATAAAGTGAAAATGCACTGTAATTGTAGTCTTATTATGTTATTAACTGTCGTTTTTCAAGCATTACTTAACCTCTAAAATATACTCACCTTGCCAATCTTTACTTGGCGCATAAAGTTGATATTTCTCACAACGCTCGAGTAATAAATACGCAGCGTAATCGAATGGATTTTTCTTAAGCAATCTATTTAACAAAAATATAGCCATTGGAAACCTTTTCTCTGTGTAAAAATGAAACGCTTTTTCATATAATTCAATTTGATAAAGCTGATTTTTATTCATATCACCTTTATAGCCTACTAATTCATAAAGCCGAATAGGCGTTGATTTGCCATTTAAAACTGCAAAATCAATCAGTCGCATGACAAAACGTTTCTTTGCTTGTTGATGCGTGGTTTCACTGACGAGAATAGATGTCCCATAAAATTTATTAGCTGATTCAATGCGACTAGCCAAGTTCACATTATCACCAATAATTGTGTAGTTCATACGTGTTTCAGAGCCAATATTTCCAACAATGACATCCCCTGTATGAATGCCAATTCGAGTTTTAAATTCAACGTCAAGCCCATTAGACTGCCACTTTTGACTCAACAAATTAATTTTTCGTTGACATTCAAGTGCCGCCTGACACGATTTTATTGCGGGATTCTCTACATTGCGAGGCGCTCCCCAAAAAGCCATGACTGAATCACCGATATATTTATCCACCGTCGCTTGATTTTGCGACAACGCATCATTCACCACCGTCAAATATTCTCCCAAAAAGCCGACTAATTTTTCAGGCTCTAATCGCTCTGAAATAGAGGTGAAATTCGCAATATCCGAAAAAAAGATGGTTAAATTCTTTTTTTCACCCCCTAATTTTGCATCGCGTCCAAGCTCAATCAAATCCCGAACTAAATCAGATGGAACATATTTTTCAAAAGACCGAAGACCACGTCGCATACTCTCAAGTCGCTGCACCATTCTATTTATCTCATAAATGCGTGTAGGAACAAAAATCTCATCGTTAAGCTCAAACCGACCAATTTTTTCCATTTCAGTGGTGAGTGCCTCCAAAGGACGCCGAATTCGACTAGCAAACACAAAACCAAGCGGCATCATTAAAAAAATACACACCAATGAAATAGAGGAAATCGTCACGATATATTTAAACTCTTGATCCTGTATGCTTTGAGCAGAAACATCAATTCCGACTATACCATCAAATTGTCCTGATTTCGTAAAAATGGGCGCATAAGCGGAAAGCCAAACACCCCAGTCATCTTTATAAATATCGGTCTCGCTTCGTGGAGATTTATCGTCTGAATTGATATTTAACGCACTATTAAGCACTGGCGTGACAGAAGACTGTGGGTAAATATCGCCCGTTGCATTTTGATCTTTCTCCGAACCATCCACAATAAAGGCAAATTCACCATTTTCTTGTTTGCGCATAGTATACGCATTGGCAATGCCTGTTCCGTGTTCGCGCATAATTTGTAACGCGTTTTTGAGCTTTAAATACGCATCGCTTTTATCATCTTCAACGGTTTGAATACTTTGATGTAGCTCACCTTCAATTTGCGTTGCCATGATATTTGCCGTATCTGTGATACGAATACGCAGTTGCTCACGAATAAAACTTTTTACTTCATACGACGTAATCACCGTGAGCAAGATAGAGCCAATTAACGATAATCCACAAAATGCAGAAATCAATGTGAATTTTAAAGTCAGTTTTTTAGGCATTTTCGTTAAATCTCATCTACTAAGAATCTATAAATTCCAATATGTTGGAATAACGATATAAAAAATACATGAGCCTTTCAGACAATCATGTACGTTTTTTGTATCATTAAATCTACTTACAGTTTAACGGTTATATTTTTGGGAATGGAGAATTTACGTCAAAAGTGTGACGCAGTTCACACTTTTTGATAATTTAATTTTTCTGATTAATTGTTAGGTTAATAGAAATAGAATTTTTTTAGCGTTTAAAAAATAAGGTGTTAGACATAAAAAAAGGATTCCAGTATTATGATTAATGGTTTTTTTAGTGTTTGGGCAAATCCACCCTTGTTGCCGCCAAATTTCAATTCAGCACAAAATTGAAGAAATGAATATGGATATCATCTACTTTACAAAAACAATCAAATGAAACGACGAAAATGAAATGTCATTTTTTGAAGATTTTTAAATTAGCAGCCATTTTTTGATAAAATGGTGCAAATAACTTACTTGGCATAACTTACTTCACTCTTTATGACAGACCAAAACGAACACACACACGAAAAAGTGGCTAAGCGCGCTGAAGATATTGCCATGACAGCAACCGTTATTTCCGCCATTGTTGGAATTGGCGCCACTTACGCAGAGCCGAGCGGGTTTTATGCTATTGGCGTTTCGCTTGGTCTTGCATCTGAGCCACTTATTGTTACCGCAGCGCCAATTATTGCAGGTGTTGCCACTGTCACTGGCGTGATCTCAAGTAGTGCTTATTTTTATTCTAAATGGAAAAATCACAAACAGCGTAGCGAATCGCATTTATAAACTAATCGACATCAACTGGAATCAATACTTCATTACGTCGAAAAAACAGCAATGTAAAAGGCGAATTATAACGCGCCCACACAGGCTCACCGGTGACGCGCCACGGGTGTTGAGTAATCCATAATTCCAATTTTATTTTATGACGGTGGTAATTTTTTTCGCTCCAAAAACCACTGTACGTGATTGCCGCGATACGTCGCGCGGGTACTTGACGCAGCTGAATTGCGCTATTTGTTGGGGCGGAAAGCGTTTGAAATCTATACGACGCGGGCATCATAAAACTGATTGCCCATTTACCTTCTTTTCGCTGTTGACTCACTGGCGCGGTCATTTCAATTTGCTGACTGACAACCTGCTGTGATACAGGTGCTGTCATTTCAAGCGTATTTTTTAGCTGATTGGCGCCAGAAATATACTCAAAAAGTGGATGAAACGCTTTATTTCCCGCTTTTTCAAAAGGCGCATCAATCATTATTTCGGCAAGAATATGAGCGGCATAATCACGCAACTCAAAACAACCGTCTTTTTCGACGATCTTATATTCCGCTTCTTGAATGGCCATGGGAATCCTTTGAGTTATTGATACTTATCATAATCATTCGAGTTAGACTTTAATGCGGTTTTGACAATAAGATAAATCATTCCTACACTCACTAAAAATTGAACAACTCCAGAGGAAATTACCGTAATTAAAAACGGTGCAACATAAATTGCCATCACGACAACTGCGACAATTGAAACAATATTGATTATTTTGTTCATGTTAGGCCTCTTTAATTAACGATAAGTTTAGGAACTTTTCAGTTCCCGCTTTGCTTCATTCCAAAGTGCATCAAGTTCGTCAAGTTCACATGATTTTAATTCACGCCCCGAAGAGGCGACGCTTTTTTCAATGTAGTGAAATCGTTTTGAAAACTTTTGTGTACTTTGTTTGAGCGCAATTTCGGGATTCACGTTTAAATGCCGCGCTAAATTGACAACGACAAGCAGCAAATCGCCAATTTCCTCTTGAATATGCGCTTGATCACCAGATTCCCACGCTTCTTTCACTTCGTCGAGTTCTTCGAGCACTTTATCAAATACAGGTGGAACAGTTTTCCAGTCAAAGCCATGTTGCGCCGCGCGATCTTGAATTTTTTCACATTCTAAAAGTGCAGGGAGTGAACGCGCCACGCCCGATAAAACACTTTGCGATGCGGGATCTTTTTCTTTTCGCTCATCGGCTTTTGCTTGCTCCCACGCGGCGTGACGCTGTGCGTCATTTTCAAACACCGCATCCCCAAAAACGTGAGGATGTCGACGAATCAATTTATCTGCAATGGACTGCGCTACTTGGTCGAACGTAAATAAGCCACGCTCACTGGCAATTTGCGAATGAAACACCACTTGTAAAAGTAAATCACCCAGCTCTGCACGAAGATCGTCTAAATCCTCACGTTCAATCGCGTCCACCACTTCGTAGGCTTCTTCAATAACGTAAGGAATTAAACTCGCAAAATCTTGCTTCACATCCCACGGGCAACCGGTTTCTTTATGGCGCAGTTGCGTCATGATTTCTAATAGATTTTGCGTATTTTTTAGCATAATTTAAAAATGGCTACCAAAACTTTCAACATAACGTGCTTTGAATTGCTCAAGTGTGAACGTATGATTTTGTGTACCATGATGCTCAATTTTCATTGCACCCATGAGCGACGCAATACGTCCTGTCACGTTCCAATCTAAATTATTAAGCAGCCCATAAAGCAAGCCAGCACGGTACGCATCACCGCAACCTGTTGGATCAGCCAATGTTGACGTTGGTGCAACTGGAATATGAATTTTATCACCGCCAGCGTAAATCGTTGACCCCTCACCGCCTTGCGTGACAATTAATGCCTCTACTTTTTGCGCCAAATCATCTAAGCTAAGTCCGGTGCGCTCTTGCATCATTTCTGCTTCGTAGTCGTTTAGCGTGAGCCATGTGGCCTGCTCAATAAGCGTTAATAACTCCGCGCCATCAAACATCGGCATACCTTGACCGGGATCAAAAATAAACGGAATTTCAAGATCAAAGAATTGCTGTGCATGTTGCTGCATGCCTTCTTTACCGTCAGGCGATACAATGCCAATACGGACACTATTCGCAACTGTTGGCACATGATTCAAATGGGAAAAATTCATGGCGCCAGGATGAAACGCGGTAATTTGATTGCCGTCTTCATCGGTGGTGATATAGGCTTGACCGGTATATTCATTATCAAGACTGCGAATAAATTGACCGCTAATACTGTGTTGATTTAGCCACTTTGCATAAGGTTCAAAATCATGCCCCACGGTGGCCATAATGAGCGGCTCTTCTTTAAGTAGCTTGAGATTATAGGCAATATTTCCCGCGCAACCACCAAATTCACGACGCATTACAGGCACTAAAAAGCAGACATTTAAGATATGAATTTTTTCAGGCAGGATGTGGTGTTTAAATTTATCATGAAACACCATAATCGTATCATAAGCCATTGAACCGCAAATTAACGCACTCATTTGAATCCTTTACAATTTAATAAAATAAAATAATTAACCACGTTGCCGCTGCGCCTAAAATTGATAACATCACCGCTGCTGAGCCAATATCTTTTGCACGACCTGACAATTCATGATGCTCAAAACCAATTCTATCCACCGCCGCTTCAACCGCTGAATTGAGCAATTCAACGAGTAAAATTACAATCACGCTCGATACCAGTAATACAATTTCAACCGCACTTTTGCCTACAAAAAAAGCGGTTGGCGCCGCAAGTAAAAATAAAATAACTTCTTGTCGAAACGCTTCTTCATGCGCCCATGTTGCTTTAAATCCTGCAGCTGAATAATGTGCAGCATTGATAATTCGCTTTAATCCTGTTGCCGTTTGGTACGCCATTTTATTTTATCCTGTAATCATTTTTTGGTAAGCATCTAGGGTGAGTAATTGCTCAAGTTGTGACATATCATCGGCTTTCACGCAAAACAGCCATGCGCCATAGGGATCATCGTTGATTTTTTCAGGATCATCGACGACGGCAGAGTTGACATCGACAATTTCACCACTGACCGGACTTAAAATATCAGAGGCTGTTTTGACTGACTCAACGGTAGCACAACTTTCATTTGCGTCCACTCTGCGCCCCACATCAGGTAGCTCAACATAAACTAAATCACCTAGTTCTTCTTGTGCAAAATCAGTAATACCCACGCGAACGATATGCTGAGCTTCCGCGTTTGCCCATTCGTGTGAGAGCGCATATTTTAAATTTTCAGGTAACAAACTCATGACAAACTCCATTAAAATTTCATTTTCATTATTGATGACGATGGCATAAATGCCGCTCAATTAACCCCAATTGAGTTTACTACGCAAAATATCAAAAAAGTCATGTCCTGCTGGATGCAGAATAGTAATTGGCAAAGGTTCTTTTGTAATGAGAATTTTATCACTAATTAACACATCTGGAATTTCAACATGATCGCAAGTGACCAGCGCGTTAATTTGTTCTCGCTGACAAAAACTAATTTCAATTTCAGCCGAATCGTGAATCACAATCGGTCGATTAGACAGCGTATGTGGATTGAGTGGCACAAGCACTAAGGCGTTAAGTGATGGATATAAAATAGGCCCGCCTGCTGAAAGTGAATACGCAGTACTACCCGTTGGCGTGGCGATAATTAAACCATCTGAGCGTTGTGAGTTGAGAAATACACCATCAATTTTGGTGACAATTTCAATCATACTCGGCGTAATCCAACGATGAATCGCTACTTCATTCACAGCAGTTTCTTCGTGAATGACATGTTCATTGCGCAGAATTTTTGCGCGAAGCAAATAACGTTGCTCTTGCGTGTAATTTCCCGAGAGAATTTGCGTCAGCGTTTGCGTTAACCTATCAGGTGAAATATCGACTAAAAATCCGAGTCGACCTAAATTCACGCCAATAAGCGGAATATTACTCGCGACAATATCTCGAGCAGCCGCTAAAAATGTGCCATCACCCCCCAACACAATTACGACATCACATGCTTCACCGAGTTGTTTAACACTGCCAATATTGACATCAGCGCTATCACATACAAATTGCGCGCTACCTTGCTCAACAAAAACGTGATATTTATGCTCGCGCAGATACGCGCACACATTAGTGAGTGTCCTCGCCACACGTGGATCGTTGAGTTTACAAATAACACCAATAGTATTAAAAGAACGTTGCATTAAAATCTCGTTATCCGTTGCGTAAAACTAAAAACGCTAAACTTAGCTTAGCCAAGTTTAGCGTTATCATCCGTGAATTGAGGCGTCGATTACAAATGGCTGTTGATAAAATCAACTAATGCCGCTTTCGTTAACGCACCAACTTTCGTTGCTTCAATTTCACCGTTTTTGAAAATCATCAACGTTGGAATACCACGAACGCCATATTTTTGTGGGGTTTGTGGATTGTCATCAATGTTAAGTTTTGCGACTGTTAATTTACCTTCAAATTCTTCTGCTACCGCATCTAAAATGGGTGCAATCATTTTGCAAGGGCCACACCATTCTGCCCAATAATCAAGTAATACGGGTAACTCAGATTCTAAAACCAATTCGTTAAAATCACTGTCATTGATATGCACTACAGCGTCACTACTCACGTTTTTTTCTCCAGATAGATAAAAATAAAAATAAAAATTTTAAAGGCCATCAAACTATAGGGGCGTCAACGCATTGCGTCAATAATTTTCATTCAGATGAGGCGCTTTTTTGTTCATATAAAAAGGTAATCCCAATATTAACAAACTAAGCAACCAGCCTTGCAACTGACCATTGCTCATTGTAAACCAACTTGCCGTCAACAACCGTGTAAAAAATTGCGGGTACGCCATAATCAAATCACGGCTTATCATAAACGCGAATGTTTCCCCCACCAGCAATGCGACGCCAAGTCCCATAAACACAGCGGCAACTTGTGTGCAAATTTGCTTATTTTCGAGTGTGTATCCCAGTAAAGCCTGCCATTGCAGACTGCGTGAAAACGACATTTTACCAAAAAGAAGATTCACACTCACGAGCCCAAGCAAGCCTGCCGCCATAATTTGCGTCACCGCAGTAGGAAAAACCACGTAACGCCCATCCCACGCTAAAATTACGGTTTTCATCAATGCAAACGCGACAACCGTTAATAGAGAATAATATAAACGTTCGCTATTTTTAGCATTGCGTACTTTTTCATTAAGTAAAATTAACATCCGTTGCAATATTAAAAAAATCAGCCACACACTAAACAACACAATCATCACCGTTTGTGCTTGTTGCCAGTGTGTATAACTCGTCCGCCATAATGTATGACTTTGCGACACGAGTAACGCACTTAATAGTTGCGTCACTACTAAAAAATTCAGTGTGCGACGAGTGCGTAAATCAATAAGCTGTTTGCGTGTTAGAAGCACAATCAGCAAAAACAAACCTGTTTGCATCAAAAATGACGCTAACCATGCTGGATTTTCCTGCACTTTTCCAGTTAATGGAAACATTTGATTGCGATCACTGTCAT
>CAINHP010000001.1 GCA_903848905.1 uncultured Pseudomonadota bacterium | reverse complement strand
TCCATTTTGAATTCGATACTGGCAATTGAACTCACGCCGTCAACAAACAAAAATGCAGGGTGTTTTGCGGCGTCCATCGCTTTGCGCATACCAGCAATATCAGAAGTCACACCCGTTGACGTTTCATTGTGTGTCGCTAAAACCGCTTTAATTTCGTGATGGGTATCTTCTTTTAAACGCGCTTCGAGTTTGTCGAGGGGAACACCTTTGCCCCACACTTCTTCGTGCAATTCCACTTCAAAACCTAAACGTGTTGCCATATTTGCCCATAAATGCGCAAATTGACCAAAACGGTAAATTAACACTTTATCACCTGGATTTAAAACGTTTGTTAAGGTGACTTCCCAACCTGCTGTACCGGTTGCTGGAAAAATAAACGCTTGGCCTGTTGTTGTCCCGAAAACTTTTTTCAAATCTTCAAGCAATGGTGCAAATAATTTTGGAAATACAGGTGAGCGGTGATCTTCCATTGGAACGTGCATTGCATTAAGCACTTCATTTGGAACATTGGTTGGACCTGGAATATAAAGGTGGTTACGACCTGCCATGATTTATCTCGCTTGTAAAGTTTAAAATATGTGAAAAAACGCGCAATAATGACATAGCCACTGGTAATCAGCAAGATTTTACGCGCTAAAGTCATGTTAAAAATTGACTTTACCTGCTTGAAAAGTAGAATGATTAACTTTATTTTCAATTTTCATTCCAGCTTTTAAGGCTGAATGAGTAATTTTTACGTTTCAAGACATTCAAAGGAAAAATTTTAATGAGTCACACTTTATACACGTCATCAGTGTCACGCGTGCAGCGTTGCGAATTAGCCGTTCCTGGCTCAAGCCCTGAAATGTTTGAAAAAGCGTTAAAAAGTGGCGTCGATTTTATCTTTTTAGATTTAGAAGATGCCGTCGCCCCTGATGATAAATTGCAAGCGCGTAAAAATGTCATTTCCGCCATCAATGATTTAGATTGGAAAGGGCATGGCATTACCGTATCGGTGCGTATCAATGGTTTAGATACGCAGTATATGGTGCGTGATGTGGTGGATTTAGTTGAGCAAGCGGGCAGTAAAATTGATACGATTTTAATTCCTAAAGTGGGCGTTTACTCAGACGTTTATATGGTTGAAGCGATGCTCAGTCAACTTGAAACACAGCAAGGCTTAAAAAATAAAATTGGTATTGAAGCGTTAATCGAAACCGCGCTAGGTATGGCCAATGTCGAAGACATTGCAAAACAAGGTGCCTTAGGCGGTCGCCTTGAAGCCTTGCATTTTGGCGTTGCTGATTACGCAGCAAGTAACCGTGCAAGAACTGTCAATATTGGTGGTTTAAATCCTGATTATCCCGGTGATCAATGGCATTTTGCTTTAAGCCGTATGACCGTGGCTTGCCGCGCGTATGGTTTGCGTCCCATTGACGGTCCCTTTGGTGATATTAAAGACCCTGAAGGCTATATTGCCGGTGCAAAACGCGCAGCGGCTTTAGGTTGTGAAGGTAAATGGGCCATTCATCCTTCACAAATTGCATTGGCTAACGAAGTTTTCACGCCACCTGAAGCGGAAGTCAATAAAGCAAAACGCATTTTAGAAGCACTTAAAGAAGCCGCTGCCCAAGGTAAAGGCGCCGCTGCGCTTGACGGTCGTTTAATTGACGCCGCGTCTGAGCGCATGGCAAACAACGTGGTACGTGCAGCCGAAGCAATTGCCGCTAAAACACGTTAAGTGCCAAGGTATACAGCTAAATAAGGCGCTAAATTAAAAAATTAAGTGCCGATTTTATCAAACGCCATCCCTGCATAGTGAATGCTATCAAAACGCTCATGCGATAGTTTGAAACACTTGCTATGCAGTCGATACAACGCATCGTGATACCTCATAAATATGATAAACCATAAAGTTATCACGCTCACGTTAATGACAGTTGCCCATCCTAAAATGCTACGCAGTCAATCAATTGTCATATCAGGCACCAAAAAAACGTAAAAAGCTATATAATATAGATGGTTATATAACAGTTATCATTTTAATACAATAGGAAGTTTTATGGATATTCATGAATATCAAGCCAAAGAATTATTAAGTGGCTATGGCGTCAAAATCGCTGAAGGCGGTATTGCGCATAATGCAGAAGAAGCCGTGCAACGCGCGAGAGAAATTGGTGGCCATATTTGGGTGGTCAAAGCACAAATTCACTCAGGCGCACGCGGTAAAGCCGGTGGCATCAAAATTTGCAAAACCATCGACGAAGTGAACACCGCTACAAACGATTTATTGCATAAAGTCTTAGTGACGCATCAAACGGGCGCGGCAGGTAAATTATGCGATAAAGTTTACGTGGAAGCAGGCACAGATATTCAAAAAGAATTGTATTTCTGTTTCTTGGTTGATCGTATTTCTGAGCGTATTGTCATGGTGGGCTCTGCGCAAGGCGGCATGGAAATCGAAGAATTAGCCGAAACCAATCCTGAAGCCATTACAAAAATTTATATTGAGCCAGCTGTTGGCCTTCAAGATTATCAAGCGCGTGAAATGGCATTTGCCATGGGTTTAGCGCCTGAATTGATGAGTCACGCAGTAAAAACT